>NZ_JBSQBM010000026.1:0-92011 GCF_059417685.1 Paenibacillus sp. LT-B23
GCTGGAGGCTTTTCAGATTGAGCGTTCTTTGAGTATGAGAGGCTGTCCCTATGACAATGCCGTTGCGGAGGCCACTTTTAAAATTTTCAAAACGGAGTTTGTGAAGAAACGTCATTTTGAAAGTCTAGCTGAGCTAGCCACAGAATTACATGACTATGTGCACTGGTTTAACCATATTCGGATTCACGGTTCTCTGGATTACTTGAGTCCTGCTGAGTTCAAGCAGAGGCACCACAAAAAAATTGTCTAGTTTAATGTTGACAATCCAAACCATTAGAAACTGTGTGAGAGATCTACTGATTTAATTAAGAATCAAACTTTAACAGTGAGTGCAATTAGGGTATTATTTTTTACTCATAACCATCTATTTAATAAATATTTAATAAATATACAGTTAACAGTTCTGCAAATCGATTATCTACACTCATAGCTTACCTTACGTCTATACAATTCGGCGAATTTAGTATTATCGGTCTACTCAGAGTTTAGTAGAAGCTGAATTTTTTATATTTTGATCTACCGTTAGTCATAGAAAACGTAAAGTCTCAACCATAATTATATAAAATACAAAAAGTCTCAAGTTACGATATAATTAATCTCATTTGTAACCATAAAAACAGCCTATTTTGTGCTTATTTAGTCTCATTTATAAGCATTACTCACATGTGGTGTCATAATTAATGAGAATATTTTCAGATCAAATGAGAAAAAAATTTCACAATTGATGAGAAATGAATATTTATGGATAGATATACATTAGTTAAGTTACGGTGCGGCCTTAATTTTGACACCGATTGTTCTAGCGATGGTTCGGGCACTGAAATTGGATGAGAAGATTATTTTCCTTATTGGCTAGTATGGTAGTACTGTATCTCTTTTTCCGCAAAAGGATACCAAAAACGTTTGATGCCGCACAATTAATGACACCTACAGAAGCGATTAAAAATCCAAAAATGCTCCGTATGTCCTGGATCATTCTCGCGGTGCTGTTGGTTGGCTACTGTGCATGTGAATTTTTTAGTATTCCTGTCTCGGCTGTAGCCGATATCATTGCCGTCTTTTTCTTGCTGATGGCGAGAAGTAGCCCTGCGGTACCGTTGAAAGAAGTTATGAAGGGCGCTCCATGGGCTATCGTATTTTTCTCCATCGGCATGTATGTTGTGGTGTATGGCCTGCGTAATGCCGGTTTGACGGATCTGCTGGCTCATGTGATTCAAGCGGCTGCCGATCAAGGTATGTTTGTAGCACCATGGGCATGGGTTTTATCGCGGCTGTTATCTCGTCGGTGATGAATAACATGCCTATGGTCATGATTGATGCGCTTGCTATAGATGCCACCCATACAACCACTATGATCAAAGAGGCGCTGATTTACGCGATCGGATTTGGGACCGAAAATAACCCCGATTGGTTCATTAGCTACATTGTTGTGGCTACATGTGCTTAGCTCAAAAGACGTGAAAATTTCTTGGGGAACTTATTTTAAAACA
This sequence comes from Paenibacillus sp. LT-B23, assembly GCF_059417685.1. Taxonomy (NCBI): domain Bacteria; kingdom Bacillati; phylum Bacillota; class Bacilli; order Caryophanales; family Paenibacillaceae; genus Paenibacillus; species Paenibacillus sp. LT-B23. Next base: position 1,491 of record NZ_JBSQBM010000026.1, read on the forward strand.
GGCATTGTTTTAACGATTCCTACACTGGACGCAACGTACTGGAACCGTAGCAACTGGAGTGTTACTTGAGCTGGGTTTGGCCACCACAGTGGAAGAGGCGGAAACTTTGACTAAAGAAAAACGTCCGGATATCCACTTCAAGCAAGAATTGCGTGATGTATTGAAGGGATTTTACCCATCCAAGTAATTAAATCTATACAGTAAAGGGGCTATTTCCTATGGGAGATAGTCCTTATTTTCTTTCAAGAAGCATTGATTATGCTATTTTTAGCATTCGAGATTTAATGACAGACCCAATAGGGAATTATCTCTTCTCCATTTCTAACGCTAATGGTATTTGGACCGCAGGTCCTGAGAGAGTAGGACGCAGCCAAGACTCAAAAGACATGCTCGATTAATTGCGGTCATAAATAATTATTATTTACCGATCGTTCTCAATATGTTATATTGTTGACGTAGGAGGAATAAACGGGTAAGAAGCCAAGAGTTATGAGAAGTGGTATATGATCTTGCCTTGGAGTTCTTATACGTTTATTAGAATGATAGTTCTTAAATGTTTATTAGATACACACACAAGGAGGAATAGGTCAATGTCTAACAAAATCGCACTTGTAACAGGTGCAAATAAAGGAATCGGTTTCGAAGTTGCCAGACAATTAGGTCAGCAAGGAATAACAGTATTGGTTGGTGCACGTACGAAATCGAAGGCCGACGAGGCTGCAAGCAAACTGCAGGTTGAAGGTATTCAAGCTATTGGTGTACAGCTCGAAGTTACGAATGCTGAGCACATTGCTGAATTGGTTCACTTCATTGATAAGGAATATGGCCGTCTAGATATACTGGTGAACAATGCGGGAATCTTGGTCGATAATTCGGGATATGAAGGGGATTTCCTGCGTGATACGTTCGAAGTAAACACCTTCGCGCCATATTATATTACGGAAGCTTTGTTGCCACTGTTATTAAAAAGCGATGCGGGAAGAATCGTCAATCAAAGCAGTGCTTTGGGATCGATTCAGTTAAATTTATCCAACGAATCTGTGCAGGCGATGGCCAGTCCGGCATATTCGGCATCCAAAGCATCACTAAATTTGCTTACGGTATATTGGTCACAAAAATGGAAGGACACAAACCTGAAAATCAATTCCACGCATCCAGGCTTGGTCAAAACGCAAATGGGTGGGGAAAATGCAGAGCTGTCCGAAGCAGATGGAGCGATTACAGCAGTTCGGTTAGCGACTTTGCCAGAGGACGGCCCGACCGGTGAATTCTATTACATGGACACTCAAGTTCCGTGGTAACCAAATTTAATCATGACCTCGTCGGTGAACTCACATCGTATGTGATGAATTGTGAGGAACTGGAGACATGAAAGATATATCAATTATGGCTTAGCCATTAATGCATAAGAGTAGTGGTGGATAGATGCAGTCGCAGTTTTTGAATTGATTGGGATCATCTGTTCAAAAGAAAAACAGAGAATTTTTGCAAATATATTAGAATGATCATTCTCATTATAACAGATGGAGAAGGGATGGATTGAACATGGAATATCGTGTATTAGGAAATACAGGCCTTAAAGTAAGCAGTTTTGTATTAGGTACAGGTACTTTTGGTTTTTGGGGGAACAACACGGAGAAAGAAGCTGCAGTCATGTTGGATGAAGCTTTGGCTGGAGGAATTAACCTGATCGATACTGCGGATGTCTATTCAAGTGGTCAATCCGAAGAAATTCTGGGTCACATTCTAAAAGAACGCAGACAGGATGTTATTCTGGCCACGAAAGGCGGAATGCCCATGGGTAGTGGACTTAATCAATCCGGTAACTCGAAATATTGGATTAAGCGTGCAGTAGAGGGTAGCTTGAGAAGGTTGCAAACGGATTATATCGATTTGTATCAACTACATCAGCCGGATCTCCATACCGATATTGAAGAGAGTCTTGACGCACTTACGGACCTGGTTCGTGAAGGGAAGATTCGCTATATTGGTACATCCAATTTTCAGGCATGGCAAGTGACCGAAGCTCAATGGACTAGCGAACGCAAAAATGTAGCACGTTTTGTCTCTGAGCAAGCCCCGTATTCCATTTTAAACCGAAGTATCGAATTCGATCTGCTTGCTGCCACAGCAAAATATGGAATGGGTGTTTTGGTTTGGAGCCCACTTTCGGGTGGCTTATTAACGGGAAAATACCGTTCAGGAGAAGCTGTCGCCCCGGATTCAAGAGCAGCCACCTTCGCTGGACGCTTAAAATCTGTTGTTGACCCTAATCGAGAAGAAAACCGCATCAAGTTTGAAGCCATAGCCCAACTCCAAACACTTGCAGATGAAGCAGGATTAACTTTACCTCATCTTGCTATGGCATTCACACAAGCTCATTCGTCCATTACTTCTGCCATTGTTGGGGCAAGAACAATTGAACAACTCCGGGAAACGTTAAAGGGTAGTGACATCCGATTAAGCAGCGATATACTGGATGCGATAGATGCCATTGTTCCACCAGGAGTAACCCTGGATGCGTTGGAAAAAGGTTGGACACCCGATTGGTTACAAGCAGACAAACGAAGAATCCTGCGTTAAATATATAAGATAGGCATCATACCTGTATTCCATACACCAAGAATAAAATCAAGCGACTTATCGTTTGATTTTATTCATGTTCTTCTTTCCAGTTTGCCGATCGTTCACTTCAATGTATAATGATGATTCGAGGTGATTACAATGGCAAGATCCAAGGAATTTGAAGTTAATGAAGTATTAGATAAAGCAATACGCCTGTTCTGGGCACAAGGATATGAGAAAACTTCAATGCAAGAATTGGTTAATTTTATGGGCATTCACCGAAGAAGTATCTATGATACTTTTGGTGATAAGCATGCCTTATTTATGAAGGCACTCGAACGATATGAAACTAAGCAGACCAGCAAAATGAAATGTCTGGTTGAAAGACAAAAACCGGTCAAGGACTTAATTCGAGAAATGTTCGAGTCGACATTAAGAAATGAAGGAGAACCTCTAGGATGTTTCCTCGTGAATTCAGGCGTGGAGCTGGGCGTGTTGGATCCAGAAGTTGCATCCCTGGTACAGAAGAGTTATACCCAAACTGAGGAATTATTGGCTACCCTTATTCTGGAGGGTCAGCAAACGGGTGAGATCAAGGCTAACTTTGAACCTAGAGTTATTTCCCATTATTTAATGAATGCCTGGTTGGGGCTACGGACGTTGGTTAAGACAACAGCGGATCAACAAAAATTAAAGGATATTATTGATATGACACTGTCCGGATTAGATTAAAAGTGTAATTACAACTTATCGGGCAAAAGGAGTCACCTAAATGGAAGTTTTTTGTTTCCGCGATACAAGTTCTTGTCCCTCTAGCGGAGGAAAGAACTTGTATCTTATGCCCCAAACAAGACAAGAAATTCGGTCTCAAAATTAAAATTTTTACCGCGAAAATAATTCTTTACTGTTCGTTCTAAAATCGATATACTTAAAGGAAGTTAGATCTAACTTTTTTACCTAAATAAGAATGATCGTTCTAAATTTGTTTTTGAAATTCATGTACAATAATCTGCATTTTATGAAGGAGAGAATATTATGAAGTACACAGTTATCACAGGAGCAAGTTCAGGAATTGGATATGAGACGGCATTGGCATTTGCTGCACGTGGCAAAAACTTAATTTTGGTAGCTAGAAGATTAGATAAGTTAGAAGAGCTTAAATCAACAATTCAGGAAATTGATCCTAATGTAAATATTATTGTTCGTACAAGTGATCTGTCTGTTACAGATCAGGCCTACACACTGTATAACAATTTAAAGGAATACCAAATTGAGACCTGGATTAACAATGCGGGGCTTGGTGAAGCTTCATTTGTAGCAAAACAGAATTTAGATAAAGTTGAAACCATGTTACGTGTTAATATCGAATCCTTGACGATCCTTTCTACACTATATGTGCGAGATTATGCTGATGTAGAAGGAACTCAGTTAATTAACGTCTCATCCGCACTCGGATATGCCATTGCTGTTGGGAGCGTTGCTTATTCTGCATCTAAATACTACGTTAGTGCCTTCACAGAAGGGCTTGCAAAAGAACTAGAACTGAAAGGGGCAAAACTAAAGGCAAAAGTTTTAGCACCAGCTATAACGGAAACGGAATTCGTGAAGAAATCCATAGATGCTGAAGAATTTGATTACAAAGCAAACATGCCTAAGTACCACACTGCCAAACAAATGGCGGGCTTCATGGTAGATCTTTATGATAGCAACGAGGTGGTAGGGATTGTAGACCAGAACTATGATTTCAATCTGAGAGGCGAAATATATCCAATAATTTCAGAATTTTAAATCGAATTCATATATCCATATAATTTCATTTGAAGAGGAGAGTATCAGAATGGAGAAGTTGTGGAGTAAAACGAACATTGGAATAATGGAACTACCACATCGTTTAGCAATGGCACCAATGACACGTAGTAGATCGCAAGAAGATGGTGTACCGGGAGAGCTAACTTCCCTTTATTATGCTCAACGAGCGTCAATGGGACTCGTTATTACGGAAGGTACACAACCTTCTGATGATGGTCAAGGGTACTTATGGACACCTGGGATCTATATGGATAAGCATATTGAAGGATGGAAAAAGGTTACAGATGCAGTGCATGAAGCAGGTGGATATATGTATATCCAATTAATGCATGCTGGTCGCATGTCGCACCCAGACAATACACCACATCATCGTCAACCTGTTGCGCCATCTGCAATCGCGCCAGGTGTAGAAATGTTTACTGCTAAAGGTATGCAGGACATCCCCGTTCCGCGTGAGTTAAGCAAAGAGGATATTCAAACGACTATTGCAGATTTCCGAAAAGCAGCAGCAGCGGCTATTAAAGCAGGTGCGGATGGCGTTGAAATTCATGGAGCCAATGGCTATCTGATTAATCAATTTATCGGAGAAAATTCGAATACACGGACGGATGAATATGGGGGATCTATAGAAAATCGTGCTCGCTTCGCGATTGAAGTAACGAAAGCCATCGTCGAAGAAATTGGAGCAGAAAGAACAGGCTTCCGTATCTCGCCAGGAACACCTCTTGGTGGGATTCAAGATGGTGAACAAGGTCCTGAACTTTATCGTTATCTTGTAAAAGAATTAGCTCAATTGGATTTAGCTTACCTTCATGTCATGCACCTTGGAAACGAAAAACTGCTCCAAGACATTCGTTCAATCTGGACGAATCCTTTGTTAGTCAATCGTGCTGGACGAGCTCTGGAAGATCTTAGCGTGGATATAGATAGTGGCCTTGCTGATCTGGTGCCTGTTGGTGTGTGGTCATTAGCCAATCCAGATTTAGTGGAACGACTTCAAAAAGGTGCGCCATTGAACGAAGCGGATCCGACAACATTCTTTGGTCTGGGAAGCAAAGGTTACACGGATTATCCTACGATGGAAAATTAGAATCCCAAGAGGGGTAACAATAGTGTATGTGGTAAATCATGGCGTACAACTGAAAGTTGTACGCCATGATTTATCTACAAATGTTCGATGTTTTCATAAAAAATGTATTTTGATCCACCTACACTCGTAACTAGTGATTGCATTCATAGTGTGCTACCCCAAAATTAGCAAAGGAAGAGGATGAATCATGAGAGCAGCACAAATACAGAAATATTCAAAAAAAATCCAAGTGAAATTGAATGATGTTAACATACCACAGATCAATAGCCACGAGGTACTTGTCAAAGTAAAAGCTGCAGGTGTAAATCCACTGGACATTCTTAATTTGAATGGCAGCGTTCGGATGATTGCTGACTATAAGTTGCCATTAACTTTAGGAAATGAACTATCTGGCGTTATTGAAGCCGTTGGCGATGATGTTTTGAATTTTAAGGTTGGTGACCCTGTGTATACGAGGTTGCCACTTGCTAAAATCGGTGCTTTTGCTGAATATGCGGCCGTGAATGAAGATGCTTTATCCATCATGCCTGAAAATCTATCTTTCATTGAAGCTGCTGCGGTACCCCTTACTGCCTTGACTGCTTATCAAGCGTTACACGAAGTACTCGATGCCCAGCCAAATAAAAAGCTATTCATTCCTGGAGGAACCGGAGGCTTCGGCGCTATGGCAATCCCCATTGCCAAATCAATGGGATTATATGTTATTACAAGTGGCAGTGAAAGAGGCAAATCACGTACACTGTTGATCGGGGCTGATCAATTCATAAATTATAAGGCAGAGAACTATGCTGACATACTGTCCGATATCGATTATGTGATCGACACCTTGGGTACCAAAGAGATCAAAGCTGAACTGGGCATTTTAAAACCACAAGGGAAATTGGTATCATTGAAAGCCGGACCTAATTATCGCTTTGCGGTTGACAATCATTTTCCAATGTGGAAAAAAGCATTGTTTGGTCTAGTGGGTGCTCGCTTAGATTCTTTAGCGCGTAAACATCAAAATGAATATCGTTTTTTATTTGTGCAAGCCAATGGAAGTCAATTACAAGAAATCACTAAACTTGTTGAAAAAGAAAATATCAAGCCTTCTATAGATTTAACTTATACGTTTGATGACATTAATAAGGCGTTGGTTAAAGTGTCGACGGGCCACTCCCAGGGCAAAGTGATTGTGACCTTCTAAACTACAAGCAACTTAAGTGGTGTTGCTCGCGTGTTCTGAGAATAAACAAAGTATACTGTAAAACGAAGTAAGGGGGACTACGAGATCATTTTATTCAATGATCTTTTTTCTTGACAGGAGGGAATTCAAATGGCCAGAAGCAAAGAGTTCGAAGAGTCCGTTGTATTAGATAAAGCGATGAGACTTTTTTGGGAACAGGGCTACGAGAAGACATCCATGACCGATCTGGTCGAGCATATGGGAATCCATCGCAGAAGCTTGTATGACACATTTGGCGACAAACATACGCTGTTTCTAAAGGCAGTAGAGCTTTATGATAATAAAATTAGCACCGCACTTGCAGCAGGGGTAAAAAGCTCCAAAACTGCAAAGGAAGCACTTCAGTTTATTGTTAGCTTCTTGATCTGCGGAGAAGAGAATCCAGCTTTTGGCTGCTTAATGGTGAATTCGACGGTGGAATTGGCGGCGCGTGATGCCGATATTAATAACAAATCAATTGAAGTGTTTTTGACTGCAGAGCAACTATTCAAGGACATTATTCTGTGGGGGCAGCAAGATGGTGAATTCACATCTGAGTACGACGCAAGGGAATTGGCGGAATATCTGCATAATGTAGGGGTTGGGTTAAGAGTGATAGCCAAAACTTCGATTACAAAAGAAAAACTTCGCCGTATAGCTAATCTATCCATGCAGCTTATAGTAAAATGACAGTTTTTTTTCATATTACTAGAATGTTCGTTCTCCTATTTATTTCTAAACCGTGCATTTCAGCGAGCTATTTCTCTTCTCAGCTTGTGGCAAAACAGTTAAGTCCAAACAGCCGTATCATCAACTTTTCCACTTCAGTGAATAGCCAAATGTTAGAGACATATAGTCTGTACGCTGGCTCCAAAGAAGCGGTGAAACAGTTGATACTGCGTTTTTCACGTTTGGTAAAACCAGAACGAATCCATGCGTTTGGCGTCTTTTTCCTTTAATGTAAATGGTAGCCGGATAACAAATAGATGTATCATTATAATTAGACTATTGATTAATTTTTGACTACGCGGTCAAAAAGTGGTAGTTTTATCCTATGAGCAGACCAAGAGAATTTGATGTCGATCGTGCATTGCAGCAGTCTATGGAAGTGTTCTGGAATCAAGGATTCAAGTCAACCTCTTATGAGGATCTTACTCGTACGACAGGGGTCAAGAAGCAAAGTTTGTATTGCGTATTTAATGACAAACGCTCATTGTTCCTCAAAGCGCTAGTACTCTATCGCGAACAGAGCGTAGGGACATTGAAGGAGATCGAAGCACAAGCCTCATCTCCGCTTGATAAACTGGATTCTTTGCGCCATTCACTTTTAGACAACGAATCCGGCTGCCAAGGATGTCTAATGGTGAATTCCTCACTGGAATTCGGAACAGATGACGAGCAGGTCACGCGAGAAAATGAACTGATGTCAGAAGAGTTTCAAAAGGTTTTAGAGAAGATCATCCGTAGCGGTCAGGAACAGCAGTTAATTTCGAACCGTTTTTCTAGCAAAGAGCTTGCAGCTTATCTATATAACACCATACTGGGTGTAAAAATTATGGAGAAATCCGGTTCATCGCGTGAACAGATCGAGGCGGTTTTGCGTACGTCTTTTGCCATGATGTTGCCTTGATCTTTTTTTTGTCTCATTCTTGACTTCATAGTCAAGAACTAATGCATTGTTGTAGTGAAGGAGGGTTTAACAATGAAATTTAAGGAGGTGGGGCTTTTCGATAAAGTTCTTTCAACGATTCATCTGTAAGTCAAGCTGATATTAACATGGGTCATGGCCTGTGAAGCGATCTAAGCATCTTATAAAAAAACTAAATTTTTGGAGGCTATTATGAATTATTCTCAATCAGTAGAACCGCTGTTTCAACCTATAGAATTAGGCAACTTGAAATTATCCAATCGGATCGTGATGGCACCGATGACTCGTCAATTTTCTCCGGACGGTATACCAGGTACAAATGTCGCTTCCTATTACCGCCGCAGAGCGGAGAACGGTGTGGGTCTTATTGTGACAGAAGGAACGGTAATCAATCATCCGGATGCATCCAATCAAGTTAACGTGCCGCACTTTTATGGCGGAGCTGCACTAAATGGCTGGGCGAATGTAGTGTCAGAGGTACATGAGGCCGGTGGACGGATCATTCCACAGATCTGGCATATGGGAGCTAAAGGTCATGTTGGCGATTATTCGGAAGCTGAAATTACTGAAATCGTCCAGGCATTTGCACAGGCAGCTTCTGAGGCGAAGCGTCTTGGGTTCGATGGTATTGAGTTACACGGTGCGCACAGCTATCTGATTGATCAATTCTTCTATGAGAAAACCAATCCGCGTACAGATCGTTATGGTGGGGATATGCTTGCACGCACACGCTTTGCAGTTGAAGTTATTGAGGCTTGCCGTGAGGTAGTTGGACCGGAATTCCCGATTGTTCTGCGTTTATCGCAATGGAAGACTGATGATTTCCAAGCTAAATTGGCAGAAACTCCGGAATTGCTGGAGCAATTCCTGACGCCACTTGTTAATGCGGGCGTCGATATTTTCCACTGTTCCACACGACGTTTCTGGGAGCCGGAATTCGAGGGCTCTGATCTGAACTTTGCCGGATGGACCAAAAAGTTGACTGGCAAACCAACAATTACGGTTGGATCTGTTGGCCTTGACGGTGAGTTCACGAGTCTTTTCAGCGAAGGAAAAGGAGCCAATAACGTCGGTATCGATGGACTGGTTCAACGACTTGAGAATGAAGAATTTGACATGGTGGCAGTTGGACGTTCGCTACTGGTCGATCCTGCATGGGCTAAGAAAATTCGTGAAGGACGTATAGACGAACTGATTCCTTTTACTTCAGAAGCGACTAAAGTACTTACTTAAGTAATACACCATAGCTCTATGGATCGGTTTGGCGACAAAGTCAACGCCGAGCTTGCAGGAGGGGTTAAACGCTCCAAAACTGCAACGGAGGCTCTTCATTTTATTTTTGGCTTCATGATTCGTGATGGTGATGGCTTCAAGCCTCATGGAAAGGAATTCTACACTCCATATATCGATAATTTCAAGCAAGGATACAGTAAGTAATCGTAGTTGAGATTAAAAGTAATAAGTCGATTAATAACGATTATGAATTAGTCTGCTCTAAGAGAGTTAGTTTGTAAGAAACATCGCTACCTATGTCGGAGGACGAGAATTTTGGTATCATACCTGTTTTGATGATCACCTAATTACACTAGGAAGCGACGATTTAAGTACAAGGTTAATCCAAATGTTAGACTTTAGATTTGTATAGGCGCTGAATCAAGTCCGTCTGGAAATAGTCAATATGAAATCAAAAGGTGATCATTTGCAAATGTTCTACCGCATCGATATGTCGTCTGAGCAGTTCCTGCCGAATATGGGGAGGTTTAACCACGGTCAACTCCGCTCCAAATGACATCAGGAACGAATACAATTGTTCCCCCTCATGTACTTCCAGAGAGACGTGCAGCCTGCCATCAGGTTGTTTTTCAATCCGGGAGGGTTCAAAAAAATCATGCACTCTGTACGCAATGGTACTAGAGAATATCAGTTTCATGGAAACTGGAGGACTGGTAACGTGTTTTTCGGAGACCCTTAATCCCGCTGTCATGCTCTGATCGAGGGGCTTTGGCAGCAGTTTGAGCTCAGAGACCCTTTTCATCTTGAAAGTCTGTGCTTCTGTAATGCTCGGCGTGCTTTGACCGTTACCTTTGAAGTACCAGGTGTTATTTTTGAATATTAATTTGACAGGTTCGACGGTCTCTAAACTTGGTTCACCATTGGAGTCGATATAATGAAACGTCATAAGCTGTTTCGTGAGTATGGCCTGCTTCACCTGATTGAACAGTTCTCTCTCCTGCAGTGAAATGCTGCGCCAGGGGGAGAAATCGAATTCGATCCATTCCAGCTTGTGATCAAACATCGCGGTCAACCGTTTCAGCATATGGGCACTGTTGAGATGAGGGATGGCACTGACGCTGTATAGTCCAAGCAAAATTTCATTTTGATCGTCTTCGGACAAGAGAGACTTGTCCATGACAAAGTTGTCCATAAGATGAATGCCGCCATGTTTTCCGGTTGTGGTGTACACAGGAATGCCTGCTGCACTCAGCCTGTCGATATCACGGTACACCGTGCGCACGGATATTTCGAACAAACGGGCCAGTTCCGGGGCGGTCGCTTTCTTTTTCTCCAATAACAATAGCATCATTCTGAATAATCGGTTATTTTCCATGCCATGATTATACCATGACAGAAGGTGTCAGGGTATGGATGTTACACTAGTTTTGAAGTCTTGATGAGACATTGGAGGAGGAACTGGTTATGACAATGAAAGATGGATTTTTCTGGGGTGGAGCAACGGCTGCCAATCAATTTGAAGGTGGATGGAACATGGGCGGCAAAGGCCCAAGCACTTCCGATATGATGACAGGCGGAACCCACACGACACCGCGGCGAATCACGCCTGTACTTGAAGAGGGAACGTATTATCCGAGCCATGAAGCGGTTGATTTTTATGGACATTACAAAGAGGATATTGCCTTGATGGCCCAAATGGGATTCAAAATGTTCCGCATGTCGATCAACTGGTCAAGAATCTATCCGAACGGTTACGATCTGGAGCCGAACGAAGAGGGATTGCAGTTCTATGATAACGTTTTTGCCGAGTTGAAAAAGTACAACATTGAGCCGCTGGTGACCATTTCCCATTATGAAACGCCATTCGGTCTGACCGAGAAGTATAACGGCTGGGCATCACGGGAAGTTATCGATTGTTACATCCGATATTGTACAACCCTCTTCAACAGATACAAGGATCAGGTTAAATACTGGCTGACCTTCAACGAGATCAACTGTCTGACGATGCCGCTGGGGGCTTATATGGCCGCAGGTATTCTGTTCGAAGGCAAAGAGACGCTGACAGATGGGGTCGATGATCCGCAGACCCGCTTCCAGGCGCTGCACCATCAATTTGTGGCAAGTGCGAAGGCGGTCAAGCTAGGGCATGAGATCAACCCCGATTTCCAAATCGGCTGTATGGTCGCTTTCATGACAACGTACCCGAACACATGCAATCCGGACGATATTTTGCTTGCACAGAAAAAGGACCAAATTTCGAATATGATCTGTGGTGATGTGCAGGTCAGAGGGGCGTATCCCGGGTTTGCCAAACGTTTCTTTGCCGAGCAGGGAATCCGTATCGAGATGCAACCGGAAGATGAACAGACATTGCGGGAAGGATGCGTGGATTTCTACTCCTTCAGCTATTACATGTCCATGGTCGAAAGTGCGGATGATTCGCTGGAGAAAACAGGCGGTAATCTGCTGGGCGGCATCAAAAATCCATATCTGGAGTCGTCCGATTGGGGATGGCAGATCGATCCAAAAGGTTTGCGTTACACGCTGAATCACCTGTATGACCGTTACCAGATTCCACTGATGGTGGTAGAGAACGGCCTGGGTGCTGTAGATGTGGTGGAGGAAGATGGTTCAATTCAGGATGATTATCGCATTCAATATTTGAGAGGTCACATTGAACAAATGAAGGAAGCGGTAGCAGACGGCGTGGAGCTCATTGCTTATACGATGTGGGGTTGTATCGACCTGGTTAGTGCTTCAACAGGCGAAATGAAAAAACGCTACGGCTTCATCCATGTCAACAAAAACAACGATGGCAATGGTGATCTGAGCAGAACGCCGAAGAAGAGCTTCTACTGGTACAAAAAAGTCATTGAATCCAATGGCGAAGAACTGTAGCCAAATTTGTTTTTGCCCAAGCACAAGAATAGCATGCTTAAGAAACCGTGATAATTGCGGTTTTTTTTGTTTTCTCTATAGGGGGTGTTCAGACAACAATTTTTATGGCTAGCTGCAAAAGGAGAATAAACAGAACCTCGTTTGGGGCCCCGCAACAAACTGCTGGTTTTAAAAGGTTCTCATGAGAAAGGCCTGTTTTCCATCTTGGTTGTGTTCGGCTACAACGATACAGCGTGTTCGCGGAGATGCCCAAGATGACCTTTTCATTGCCAAGTTGATGGAAATGACTTGCTAGATATCATGTTGCCTGAAGTGCCCGAGTGAAACATGTTCGAGTTCCCGAAGCACTTGCATTTTGCCAGTCTTCCTCATTTATATTATGAGAAGATGGAGTTCACCGACTAATTGTCGAATAACCTCAGAATTTGATGTATTATGGATTTAACAAGTTTTCAGGAACCAGGGAGGGTCATAGTTTGTCTACACCGAGAAGAGCCGAACATCGTCAAAGTAAAAAGCTAAGTCTCATATCGTTGCTTACGGGCTTGGTGACGCTGGTGGTTCTGCTAACCTCAAGCATTCTTCTGGTTGGTTCTTATGAGTCCCAAAAGAAATCATTGACGGAGACGACGCTCCATCTGAATTACTCCAACGCTGATCGCATTTCCAAGACGATGGATTCTTTATTTAGATCCATGCGCGGCAGCTTGGAATACAGTGCCGATAAACTTTCCGATGTTGATGCCATGACTTCGAAGCAAGTGGACGATTATTTAGATCTGATGCGCAACAGCAGCAATTTCTTCAATTCCATCACAGTGGTCGAAGCCAACGGTCTGATTCGCAATGTAGCGCCGGCTAGAGTGGGAACGGCAGGTCAGCATATCACGTCTAAGGCCAGTCTGGAAGCTTTGGCACTCCAAAAACCGTATATTTCTTCCCCTTACATGACTCCAAACACTAAGAGACTCATCGTATTTATGAGTCAACCGATTTTCAGCAGCTCCGATAAATATCTCGGTATTTTGAGCGGCACGCTTTATCTTCAGGAGAACAATATCCTGTCTGATATTTTTGGCAACAGTAATGTGGACGATTCGGGTTCTTATTATTATATTGTGGATTCCAACGGACGCCTGCTGTATCACCCGGACAAGCAGCTCCTCGGGGAGGATGTCAGCAGCAACAAGGTAGTGCAGAAGTTGATGAAGGGGGAAAGCGGGGAACAGCAAGTTCGCAACACCAGTGGCGTCGAGATGCTTGCCGGGTACTCCAGTGTCCCGGCCAACGGATGGGGAATTGTGGTCGTTTCGCCGATTGGTCTAATCCATCATCAACTGATGGGCCACATTCGGACAATTCTTTGGTATTCGTTGTTTCCGTTCATCATACTGCTGATAGGAGTCATGCTTGTAGCGTACAGGTTGGCCCGGCCTTTTGTCCATTTGGCAAATCTGGTGAGCAAGATGGGCAAGGAAAAGATTGTTATGCCGGAAGCGAAGCCACATTGGAGCCAGGAGGCTGATTTGCTCACCAAGGCCGTATTGCTTGCCATGTTGAATATTCAGAAGCAGACGGATCAATTGACGCAGGAAGCTGTGACGGATGTTCTGACCGGATTAATGAACCGAAGATCGCTTGAATATGCGATGAGTCAATGGATGGCCTCTGGTCTGCCGTTTTCGCTCATTATGCTGGATGTAGACAAATTTAAATTCGTAAACGACACCTACGGCCATCTCATCGGTGACGAAGTTCTGAAACATGTTGCCGAAGTTATAGTTACCTCGCTTCGCCCGGATGATGTCTGCTATCGCTACGGCGGCGAAGAGTTCGTCATTCTGCTGAACCGACCTGAGGAAGCCTTCAACGTAGCGGAAAGAGTCCGTCGGGCTTTGGAACAAAGTAGGGCTCCCATTCCGACACGAGTTACGGTCTCTCTGGGCATCGCCCATTATCCTTTGCATGCGTCAGAGCGGGAGGAGCTGATAGAGAAGGCGGATCAGGCATTGTACCTGGCCAAGAGCAGAGGGAGAAACAGAACGATAGTCTCTGAGGGTTAAAGTAACTCCTCAAAATGCTTACAACCAGCAAATTTGCGGGGAATGGACTGTAATCTATTTCTGACCTCTCAGCCGCCGCTTCTTCTTGTTATAATTTTATTGATAATAAATTAATTGGTTGGTGGACCAACCAATTACCATCTTTTAATTAGGTATGCTGCCGGTCGTTAAGGGATCATCCATGAGAATGGTGCATGCAGTGAACGGGGGGCTCATCTATGGGTCAACCCTTCAGATTATTTCGGTATTCCAAAGGTGAGCAGCCCATTATTTTTTTGAACAGTCTGGAGAAGTAATAAGGGTCCCTAAAACCGAGTTGTATGCTAATTTCTTTAATAGAAGCATTCGTTAAGTCCAAAAGCTGACCGGCCCTCTGTATCTTCATTCTTAAATAGTAATCGACAGGAGAGTAGCCGGTTGATTGCTTGAATATCAGGTTCAAATGCTGCTTGGATACCTGAACATGCCGGCTAAGCTCCTCCAATGAAACGGTGGATTCCAATTGTTCGCTCATATAACGTGTTGCCTTATCAACATAGCTCTGGTGAGTATTGTCTTCCTTACGAAATGCAACGGATAAAACAAAACTCAGCAGATAACGGATAGTTTGCGACACTTGAACTAAATGTATAATGGAGTATGATTTGTTCAATAAAAGGTCGTAACACTGATGAAATAGCTCCAGTAGTTTGACTTCATCACTGGCGGCCATCGAAACATACGTTTTAAAAGGCTCAAACAATACCATAAAATCGTCAATTTGGTCCCCTTGAAGATGAAACCAGTAAATCGTCCAAGGATCTTCATCGTCAGCCCCATAAGCATGCGGTATGTCCCTGGGAATGTAAGCAAAGCTTCGCTCCGTCATGCAAATGGTTATGTTATCCTCCGTTCGTACCCAACCTTTTCCGCGGGCACAGTAAATGAATATATAAGAGTCACAGCCATGCGTTCTTTCACGAAAATGATGGCGGGCATAGCTAAAGCAGCCTATATCCGTAATATATAGATTGTTTGTAAGCGGATTCAATTTTAATTTATTCAATATATAGGGTGGAAGGACATATAACCTTTCACCCTCAAATCCATCAGCTTTCTTATTCATAATCTATCCATCTCCTAGCCTTAGGCGGCTCTAATGATGAAATACGTATATAGTCCATCATAAACAGTGGATTGTCAATTGTCTGTAATGTTGCTTACTTGTAAGCTCTGAATATAAGAGCGACTACAAAGGAGTGATGGATTTGAGCATCTTCGACGCTAAGGCGGGCGTGTGGGAGGAAACCGTGCAGATCCCTACGTACGGCATTGGCAAACCCGACAAAAATCCAATGTTTCTGGAGAAACGTGTCTACCAAGGAAGTTCCGGTCGAGTGTATCCGCATCCGGTAATTGATAAAATTGAGGATGATAAAAAGCTCGAAAATTATCAGTTGGTTTTTCTGGAAAATAAATACTTGCGTATTGAGATCATGCCAGAGCTTGGAGGCCGCATTTATCGTGCGGTCGACAAGACCAACGGTTACGATTTTGTTTATTATAACAGGGTCATCAAACCAGCGCTTGTTGGCTTGTTGGGGCCGTGGATATCTGGAGGCATTGAGTTCAACTGGCCCCAGCATCACCGTCCCAACACTTACGGACCTGTTGAATACAAGTTGGAAGAACATGAGGACGGAAGTGCAACGGTATGGGTGAGCGAAATTGACCGCATGTTCGGCACTAAAGTAACCGCTGGTTTTACACTTCAACCGGATAAAGCATACCTTAAAATTGGGGTCCAGCTATACAATCGGACTGCCGAGCCACAAACGTTTCTGTGGTGGGCAAATCCAGCCGTAGCGGTACATGATCACACTCAATCTGTTTTTCCTCCGGACGTATCGGCTGTGTTCGACCATGGAAAGCGAGATGTATCCTGTTTCCCGATCGCTACAGGCACTTATTATAAAATGGATTATTCTGAAGGCGTAGATATCTCCCGATACAAAAATATTCCTGTCCCCACTTCATATATGGCCTATAAATCGGACTACAATTTCATAGGTGGTTACGACCATAGGAAGCAAGCCGGGCTTTTGCATGTGGCCAACCATCATATCTCTCCCGGAAAAAAGCAATGGACATGGGGAAATGGCGAATTCGGCCAGGCATGGGATCGGAATCTAACTGATGAAGACGGGCCCTACATCGAGTTGATGACGGGTGTATATACCGATAACCAACCAGATTTTACTTGGCTTCAGCCGTACGAAGAAAAATCATTCTCGCAGTATTTTATGCCTTATAAACATATTGGTATGGTCCAAAATGCTTCAATTGATGCAGCTGTAAGTTTGGACACTGATCGCAGCGAAGGGATAGCACAGATTGGAGTCTATGTGACTTCTCTATTTCGTAAAGCCGTCGTGGAATTAAGCAGCCGTCGGAGAATCTATATTAAAGAATCTGTAGATCTGGAACCTAGTATGGCCTTTGTACAGAAAATCGATCTCTTGGCTGAGGATGATGATGATGAACTATGCTTAACCGTCAAAGACGCGACAGGGAGGAAGCTGATTAGCTACCAGCCGAAGAAAAAGGAAGTTGAACAGATGCCTGCTGCGGCAGCCCCCCTGCCGGAACCGGAGGAATTAAGAACGAACGAAGAGTTGTATTTAGCAGGACAACACTTGGAGCAATACCGTCATGCCACCTTCGAACCCGAGGCGTATTATCTTGAGGGTCTGAAAAGAGATGAGAAAGACAGCCGCATAAATGTGGCGTATGGTACGTTGCTTCTTCGTAGAGGCTTGTATTCAGCAAGCGAAGAGTGCTTCCGTAAAGCCGTTTCGCGGGTAACCTGGCGCAACGCTAACCCATATGACGGTGAGGCCTACTATCAGCTTGGTTTGTCACTAAAACACCAAGGACGGATGGATGAAGCGTTCTCTGCATTTTATAAATCCGTATGGAGTGCGGCATGGCAAGACAGCGGGTATTTCTCACTTGCGCAGATTGCGACAGAAAAAGGGAACTATGAAGAAGCACTGGAGCTGGTGGAGCGTTCGATCATCCGAAATGCTCGCAACTACAAAGCACGCGACCTTAAGTCGGCTATTATTCGTAAGCTGGGCAACTACGAAGCGGCAATAGCTTTTTCCAAGGAAACGATCATGCTCGATATCGCCGATTTTGGAGCTTACCGTGAGCAAGCATTATCATTAGAGGCTCTCGGTTTACGATCTGATGCTAAAACGGTCTTCGAAGAGTTGAAAAAATGGATGCGTGGAAATGTACACAACTATATAGCCATAGCATCGGACTATGCGGCAGCAGGACTCTATGAGGATGCGGCACTCGTGCTGGAAGGAGCTCCAGAGCAGGCGCAAACCTACCCTATGCTGCATTACGTTCAGGCCTTCTGCTATGCTAAAATCGGCAAGCTTGAGCAGGCGAGCAGGACTCTCGCGCAGGCAGCCGATGCAGTACCCGATTACTGCTTTCCTAACAGTTTGTTTGAGTTAGACGTGTTGCAATTTGCAATTCGAACGAAACCGGGGGATGGAAAGGCCCATTATTACTTAGGCAATTTACTCTATGATAAGAAACGGCATTTGGATGCCATTGTTAGCTGGGAAATATCTCGTTCCATTGATGATACCTTCCCCGTCGTTCACCGTAATCTTGCTCTTGGATATTTTAACAAACAAGGCCAAGTAGAGAAGGCTCGCCATTCGTTAGAGCAGGCCTATGCATGCAATACATCAGACGCGCGTGTTCTTTATGAGCTTGACCAGCTTTATAAGAAGCTGAACATCAAGCCCAACGACAGATTGAACCTAATGGAGAATTATCCGGGAATCATAAAGCTTCGCGATGATCTGTTTTTGGAATATGTAACCGTTCACAATACGATGAAGCAGCATAAGATAGCGTTGTCCTTGCTGGCGGGGAGAACATTTCACCCATGGGAAGGCGGAGAGGGGAAGGTAACCGGACAGTATAGGCTGGCCAAAGTAGAGCTTGCCAAGTCCGACCTGAGGTCTGGACGGATTGAACAGGCTGTAAAAGGGCTGCGGGAGGCTTTAGTTTATCCAGAGAATCTTGGGGAAGGTAAGCTAAAGGGTTCCCAGGATAACGATATCTATTATTATTTGGGCTGCGCGTATGAGCTATTGAAATTAACAGATGAGGCAACGCTGGCCTTTTCCACGGCCTCTCAAGGACTGGAGGAACCCATCAACGCCATGTATTACAACGATCAACAGCCAGATATGATATTTTACCAAGGATTAGCCTGGAAGAAACTTGGTCATGTGAAGGAAGGCACTCGTCGATTCAACAAGCTAATTGATTACGCTGAAAGAAACTTGTTCGAACCCGTGAAAATGGATTACTTCGCGGTTTCATTACCCGACTTTCTCATTTTTGAAGATGATTTGAATATTCGTAATCAGATCCATTGTACTTATATGAAAGCACTTGGCTTGCTTGGATTAGGGCGACAGGACGAAGCTATCCTGCATTTTGAATCTGTGCTTAAGCTGGAAGCTAACCACCAAGGAGCATTGAATCATATGGACTGGGAGGGGAGCTCAAATGAGTAATTTCTTGAGAAATGTACCGCGCAAATTGACGATCACCATGTGGGACTTCTCTTGGTATACAATGACACAGGAAGGTGAGCCCTACAGCGATCTTGAAGCCCGTTTTAAAGAAGCGGTCGAAAGAGGCTACAATACGATCCGAATATGTGCTATGCCGTTCATGTTGTTTACGGCGGATGGCAAACGCCCCGGACCCTTGAAGTTTGCGAACCTTGGGGAAGTAGGTCAGCGTACGCGCTGGTATAACTGTCGCGGTGGTGCAGTGCTGGATGGGCATGCTCATTTACTTGAACTGTTTAGACAAGCAAAGGCTCATAACTGTTACATTATGTTATCCTCTTGGGAATATCAGCAGAGTCCCAGCTTCCTGGCTCATGCTGAGCTTAGAGATGAATTAGCTGCAATTCCTCCAAAGGAAAGATTTATGGCCATCGCAAGGTCGATGGATCAGTTGATTCGTTTCGCTACAGCGGAAGGCTATAGGAACCAGATTATCTATACAGAGTTGCATAACGAAGTGGAGTTTGGGCAGTTAAACGCTGTTGGAACGTCTGAAGGTATAGCAGAAACGAATGTACCAGCGCTTATTGAAGCCATGCAGCCCTACGTAGAGGAAGCTGTTGGATATCTTCGCCAATGTCATCCCGATATTATGATGACGGCCAGCTATACGTTAAATGAAGCCTACCCTAAAGCTTACGTTGCGCGCAATATGCAGGTTGCCCATTTTCATCTTTATATTAAAGGGGTGCTCAATGAGCTTATGGAAGCGGCCGGGCTTGATGATGAGTTGTCGCCGTTCCCCAATCCATTTGTACAATCCCTATTAAGAGAAGACGCTCCTCCATTTGCAGAGTGGACCCTGCCTCCGGAGCAGAATTGGCGGATGGAAGGCAATCCAGTTGGCATGAGGCTTATTTATTTGTACGACTGGGTAGATCCCGATCAATGGGATTTGTTTTTGTACGATCGGTATGGAGACCATAAAATGGCCATGTTGCAGAAGGCGGACTCCCGATTGGAAGAAATTCATGAATGGACCCGTCATTCCGGCATTCCAATTGTTATAGGAGAAGGCTATGTAGGCTACACGCCGCTGTATGCCCAATTTGAAGAAGGCCCAGTCGGTAAATTTATCGCTGAATATGTGCTGCGAAAAGGAATGGCACTTGGATTCTGGGGCATGACCCTCTGCTCCAACTGTGCTCCGCATCATCCGTTCTGGAATGATGTAGCTTGGCAGCGCAAGTGGAATCAATTTATCCTGAATTCAGATTAACGCGCGAGGGGAGTGAACTTCATGAGAAACTATAAAATTACGGTCAAAGACGATCAAAAGCATATTGTTAAAGGACATATCAAACTCGGCGGCACCCATCCAATAGGAGAGGAGATTGGATTCACCAACTATTTTATGGAAAAGGACGGAGAGCCCTTTTTCGGCATTTGTGGTGAATTCCATTATGCCCGTTATGATGAACGCTATTGGGAAGATGAAATTATTAAAATAAAAATGGGCGGCGTAAACATCATTGCAACTTATATTTTTTGGAACCTACATGAAGAAGTTGAAGGTGTTTTTAATTGGAGTGGGAACAAAAATCTTCGCCGTTTCATAGAGTTGTGCGGGAAACATCAGCTATACGTCATGATTCGGATCGGACCCTTCAATCATGGTGAAATACGAAACGGCGGTATGCCGGATTGGTTATTCGGTCGGCCATTTGAGGTTCGTTCTAATGATGAGGGGTATCTGTCCTATACGAGAAGAATGTATAACGAAATCGGTACCCAGGTTAAAGGGTTGTTATATAAGGAGGGGGGACCGATCATCGGTACCCAAATCGAAAACGAGCATAATCATTCATCTGCCCAGTGGGCCTTGACTGTAGGAATTAATGATATGTGGTTAAACAGCGGAAGTGACGGTAACTCGCATATGTTAAAACTTAAAGAAATAGCTCTGGAAGCAGGA
The DNA here is from genome assembly GCF_059417685.1 of Paenibacillus sp. LT-B23. NCBI lineage: Bacteria > Bacillati > Bacillota > Bacilli > Caryophanales > Paenibacillaceae > Paenibacillus > Paenibacillus sp. LT-B23. Next base: position 22,568 of record NZ_JBSQBM010000026.1, read on the forward strand.
ATTGATACTCCGATCTATACGTGCACAGGATGGGGAGGAGCAACAACTCCTGTACCTGATATGCTGCCCCTATGGGGCGGATATGCCTACTGGCCATGGATTTACTACGAAGAGGGACGGATGGAGGGGATGGACGAGCATCCTGCGACACCGGAATACATTTTCCGAGACAAGCATAATAACAAGATTCCAAAGAGCTACAATTTCGAGCCCCTATACGCCCCGGAAGATTATCCGTACGCTTGCTGCGAGATGGGTGGCGGCATGGTTCAGTTTTATAAATACCGGTTTGCCTTTCCCTATCGTAGTGTTCCAGCGATGACTGTCATGAAGGTTGCAGAAGGCTGTAATCTGATCGGATACTACATGTATCATGGGGGTTCGAATCCTCGTGGTGAGGTTAACCCGTTCACAAACGATTTAGCGACACCTAAAATATCTTATGATTTCAATGCCATGATCGGCGAATTCGGCCAAGTAAGGGAATCATACAAAAGAACAAAGCTGCAGCATTATTTTTTTTCAACGTTCCAAAAGCAATTCTCCCTGACGAAGACTATTCTGCCAAGGGATACGTCCCAGATGGATCCTTACGATGTGGATACCTTGCGATATGCAGTGCGCTCCAGTGCCGGATCGGGGTACCTGTTTCTAAATAATTTTCAAGACCATGTCGAAAATGTTGACCTGCAGGATTTTAACGTAAGCATTGAGCTACCCGAGGAAACGATTGTAATCCCTAGTCAAGGGGAGCTGACGTTAGGACGTGATAGCTCCGCCATATTGCCATTTAATTTCAATCTGGATGGAATAAAGCTCAAATATGCAACGGCACAGCTGGTAACAAGGATAGAAGAGGCTGGAGAAGTATATTATTTTTTCTTTGTACCGGAGGGCATGAAAGGAACCTATGCAATGGAGTCAAAAGATATGATCAGTGCCACCATCGACAAAGGTTCGATAGAGCAATTGGACGGGAACACGATCATTAAGGTTGCTGAAGAGGAAGATAGTCTCATCCACCTGGTATCTAAAAGTGGCAAAAAAGTTACCATCTACACGATGACTGATGAACAAAGTCTTACATTTTGGAAGGTAAGCCTGCAAGGCCGGGACAGGGTCATTTTGACAAGTGCCAATGTACTTGTATCAGGGGCTGAGTTCAGGCTGGAGTTAACGGACCAGGAAATGGTAAGCCTGAGTGTATTCCCGGATTTTGACGCCTCAATCACATCCATTTCCGGCGGAGAGCTACTTGAAATAGCAGAAAGTGAATTATTTAAAACGTATCGTTTAAAGGCTCCCAAGAAAGAAATACACTTCAATTTGAAAAGGGTTAATAACGATAAATTTGCGCTTGATTTCGAAATAAATGCCTTTAACGGGATCAAGGAAGCTCTACTGCGTATTCATTATACTGGAGACATCGGTTATGCTTTCATTGATGGCGAGTTGATTCACGATAACTTCTGCAACCATACGACCTGGGAAATGGGTTTGAAACCATTTGAACATCGGCTTATCGAGCAAGGAATGTATGTGTATGTTTCCCCCATTCGAAAAGGTAAGGTTCTCAACAGCAATACGACCATGGCTGGCTGGAAAGAGACGACAGAGGAACGAATCGTGGACATCGGCTCGGTCAGCATTGTACCTGTGTATGAAATCAAAATCACCATATAACTTACAGGAAGGGTAAAAGCAGTGGAGCCCAGTGAACACTTTTAGGGGTATTAAAATATCAATAGCTCATGGTGTGATTCTCCATGAGCCTTTTTTATTTTCTTATTGTGCTTTTAGTAGATACCAGCTTTTTGCGATGTTTCTTTGATCCCATTACTTCCCTCAACTACAGTTCGGCCCCAATCAGTCAGATTACCATTAGCTTTTGTTGCAAGATCAAGATAGGAAAGATGGGAGCTATTACCATACCAGGACCAGGCTAACCAACCAACACCTTTGGATTGGCCGTATCTCATGATTTCTGTCTCGTCGACATCTGCTCCCTGATGGTAACCACCGAATTCACCAATAATCAATGGAAGTCCTTGATTCAGAACGTTATCGATATTGGTTCGAACAGTTTGAGCATCTTTACCAGCATATTCATACATATGGATGGAGAAAACCGTATTTCTCAATTGATCCGCTTCAAATACAGATTTTCCAAAATCATTGATAGACTGAGGATATTGTCCCCAACCGGCACAATCGACGATGAGCGTATTTTTGATTCCCGCATTTCTGAGCTTGGGAATCGCTTGTTTGTATCCATCAGCCCAACCGTTTCCATTCCAGGATCCATACCATTCGTTCGCAATGTTTACGATAACCCGGTCTTCCTTGCCGATCAGAGCATCTTTTATGCTAATCCAGTAATTCACAGCTGCATCCAAAGATGCGTAGTCGTCTTTGCCTGTAGCGTCATGAACTTCAAGTACAGGAATCATTTTATAACTTGTGACTAGGGAGATCATATTTTTCACGGAATTAATGTCATCCTTGGTGTATTGGTTTCCGTCAGAAAGGACAACCCGGACTGTGTTAGCACCTGTCTGGGCAATTGCCGGGATTGCTGTATAAAGATCGTCTTTGTACCAAGTGTGGGCATGATTGACGCCTCTCATAACAAATGGCTTACCAGTAGAATCGTACAATTTGGTTCCGCTTACATAAAATCCCGAAGCAGCTTGTGCCTTTGAGAAAAACCCTCCTAAGCCTATCATGATGAGTAGGCCGGCTAATGCAGATAATAATGTTTTTCTTAACAACACCTTCATTTTTATTCCTCCCTAAATATATTATTCAACTTCCTGCTATATAGAGGTGGATTATGTATGTAAGTGTGTAAATAGCAGTAAGCTAAACACAAAATTAAGCGCTTTCAATTTGGTGAAGTTATTTTTTTGTTATTCTATCACTTGTGTTTTTGTTATTCAATTTGTTTTTTCTATGTTTTTATTGCTTTATTGCTCCTGATAAGGTGGTTTACCTTAGGAATTTGTTTTAAAGTTTGTTTATTATAATAAAATTAACCTAACTAGTTTTGCTTCATGTACCTACTTTATGTAGAGAAACCTAACGTTCTACTTGGCTGATTATCTTGAAAAATGTGAGAGTCCAATGGGACAACTCATACCTAAGCTTCACCAAGATATTAAATTATAGTATGATACTCTTGTGAAAACTTTTACCAGAATGGATAGGGGCAAGCTGATGAGAAAACCAATCATTGCAGTCGATATGGACGATACTATCTGTCATCTCGTCAAACGAGCCATATACCATAACAATAGTGAATTTCCCACTCATCCGCTTCGTTATGAAGAAATGTTAGATTGGAACACCGATCATCTACGTCATCCGAAAAGCACGCTTGATGTATTTTATGGGCGACCGGGTTTGTTTGAGGAGCTTGAACTGTTTGACGAGTATGTTGTAGAAGAAATGGAGAAACTTTGCAATGCTTTTGATGTCATTATTGTGACAGCGGCAGAACCCAAGACCGTCGTGGAGAAATGGAACTGGCTTCAAAGGCATATGCCATTCATTCCGATCGAGAACTTTTTCCCATGTAAACGAAAGAACCTGATTAACTATGATCTCCTGATTGATGATGGTCCTCATAATTTAGTGCCTGCGCTAGAGGAGGGGAAAAAGGTGCTTTGTATTCCTCATCCATGGAATCTAAGAGCAAGAGAGCAATATGAGTTCCCGGTCATGACATCTTGGCAAGGAGCAAAAGAACGAATCGACTCCATTTTAGGAGTTCTGAAATAAATAATAGATACATTCGTAAAATAGCTGGCCCCCTTGGAGCTGGCTGTTTTGCTAGAAATGATAGCACTCATGATTGAGATAAAATGGTATAATTTATATACATTTTCCATGAGGAGGAATACGTGTATGACCATAACTATGGGTCAGATTGTGAAGCATCTGACAAAGGGAATAAGCACACCCAACACGACCGTGGATTTGCTTAACCCAGAGCTTGGGGATACTGAGGTACAAGCAATTGTAACCGCTTTCTGTGCGTCGCAGTATGTGATAGAACAAGCTATTTCTCTAGGCGCAAATTTTATCATAACGCATGAAGGCATTTTTTATAGCCATCGGGGGATGCAGGATTGTTTACTACATGATTCCGTTTTTTTGCAAAAATCCCGTCTGATTGCTGATTCAGGTGTAGGCATTTATCGTTTTCATGACACCATACACCATTATCAACCGGATGGAGTGATGATTGGGCTTCTTCAGGCACTTGATTGGCACACCTACGTTGTGAAACAGCAGGCGACGGCCGCCATTTTGACTATTCCAGCTATGGAAGTTAAGGAGGTCGCTGAATATATCAAAGCCAAACTTCATATTCGTTATGTACGGGGAGCTGGCGAGCTTTCCATGCCATGTGAACGAGTGGGAATCTTAGTAGGATACAGGGGGGGGGGTGAACTAGCCATTCCATTATTTCAAAATGAAAATGTGGATTTGGTCATTGCTGGTGAAGGACCAGAATGGGAAACGCCAGAATATGTGAAAGACGCTGTCTATCAAGGCCAAAGTAAAGCACTTATCATGCTCGGACATGCGGAAAGTGAAGCGCCTGGTATGAAATATCTTGCTGATGTACTTTCCGCCCAATTTCCAATGATCCCCGTACACTTTGTTGAAGATCGCCCGGTGTTTCAAATATTGTAATTGAGAACACATCTATTGTGATGATCATCCCGCACTGTTGTTATATCCGTCCATCAGTTTTATGAAATGGAGGCAAGATGATGGGAAGCAGAGTGATTATGCCACTCAACACAGACTGGAAATTTATAGAAGGAAATTACACAGGTGCCGAGAAGATGGATTATAACGATGAGCATTGGCGGGACCTTCATATCCCTCATGACTGGAGCATTGAAAAGTCCTTTGATCCACATATGCTGTATGGTGGCAATCAAGCTTATTTGCCCAGATGGTCTGTCGGATGGTACAGAAAGCATTTTAATATGAAGCCCTCCTCTCCAACACAGTACGTATACATACAATTTGGTGGTATTCACAATAACAGTGAGGTTTGGATTAATGGGCATTTTGTGGGCAAGCGGCCTTATGGATATGTTAGCTTTCAATATGATTTGACTCCATATATTCGGTGGGATGAGGATAACGTGATTGCCGTCAAAGTGGACAATACGACTCTTCCGCCTGACAGATGGTATTCAGGGGCCGGTATTTATCGTCATGTCTGGCTGATTTGCACGGATTATATTCACATAACCGAATGGGGGACTTACATCACCACACCTGAAATTTCGCCAGATGAGGCCAAGGTGAGTGCCAAAATTCAGGTTACTAATCATCATGAGCATGCCGTAGAGTGTAATATGGTGACTGAAATTCTGGACTCACAGGGACAAATAAAAGGGAAAATTGAAAATCGAGTGACTCTTTCGGGCTTCGAGACGGGCGAAATGGAGCAAAAAACGCGTGTTTTAGAACCGGAATTATGGTCACCGGACAACCCGGTGCTTTATGAAGCCCAAACGACTATCTATTGTGAAAATAAAGAGGTGGATCGTTATCGTACCCCTTTTGGTATAAGAGAAGTGATCCTTGATGCCCAAAAGGGTTTATTTCTGAATGGAAGCAGCTTGAAGTTGAAGGGAGTTTGCATTCACCATGATTTAGGCTGTCTAGGAGCTGCTTACCATGATACGGCCATGAAGAGAAGGTTACAGAAGCTGAAGGAAATGGGGTGTAACTCGATTCGTTTTGCCCATAATCCGATGGCGCCTGAATTGTTGGATCTTTGTGATCAGATGGGTTTTTTGGTAATTAATGAAGCTTTTGACAAATGGAAATCTCTTTCTTATGAGCATTTATATGATGAATGGTGGGAAAAGGACCTGGAAGCGATGCTTGTAAGAGACAGGAACCATCCCAGCGTTTTCATGTGGAGTGTGGGGAATGAAGTAGAGAACCAGGGGCAGCCGTCCATGCTCAGGATGCTGGAGCAGCTTGTTGCCTTTTGCCATGTAAAAGACCCCACCCGGCCTGTTACCTGTGCGCTTGAGCCGCATAATACACCGATCAGCCTGCGTGATGGTTCGATTCAAGCCAAGGTAGAGCATACCAAGCTGCTGGCACAACGAGTGGATGTTCTGGGGTTGAACTATCAGGAGCAGTGGTATGAGCACTATAGGGGGGCCATGCCAGATACTCTTATCCTTGGAACGGAGACTTTTCCATACTACCGTGGTAAAGATAATCGGGTTAAAGGTTATTTGCCCCTGAATCCTTGGTTTGATGTCGCTAATCACGATTATGTGATCGGTCAATTTGTTTGGAGTGGAATTGACTATCTGGGAGAAACAAGCTATCCCTCCAAAGGGTGGTCCTCGGGCCTGATCGATACTTGCGGGTTCCGCAAACCTGTGTCCTATCTCCAACAAAGTTTATGGTCAGATCAGCCTGTTGTGCACATAGCCGTATTTCACGAACATATGAAGCCGGAATACAATCCGTCATGGACGATGCACTGGAAATCCCCGCCCATGGAAGATCATTGGACATTTCCTGAATACGGTGGGAAATTGATACGGTTGGTTACCTTCACCAATTGTGAGAGCGTGGAATTGATCGTGAACGATGAATCATACGGTGTGAGGAAGCTGGCCGATTACCCTGATCATTTAATCATATGGGAGCTTCCCTATACACCTGGCAAAATCCGGGCTATTGGCAGCAATGGAAATCAAAAAGTTTGTGAGCATGAATTAACCTCTGCCGGGCTTCCTTATGCTCTAAAGTTGGAGGCCGATCGGACGGTTCTACCTGCCGATGGGCATGAGATATCCCATGTGGAAGTAACCGTCATAGACCAAGATGGAATCATTGTACCTAATCAGGAATTTGATTTAAGCTTTAAACTACATGGAGATGGTCGTATCCTTGGAATAGACAACGGCGACCTCACCAGTGATGAACCCTTCAAGGGGAACCGGAGACGAACACACAGAGGAAGGTGTCTCGTTATTGTACAATCCGGGTATCTGACGGGTGAGCTGTTGCTTCAAGTATCAGCAGATGGAGGGTTGCAGGGAGCAACCAGACTGAAAATTGAACATGAAAACAAATGACAATTCAATAACAGTGATGGCAGTGTAGCCGCTTCTGAAAAAATTCAGGAGCGGCTATTATTATTTTAGAAGATACCCGCTTTTTTCGAGGCTTCTTTGATCCCATTGGCTCCGTTAACTACAGCTTTACCCCAATCAGTCAGACTGCCATTAGGTCCTGTTACAAGATCAAGATAGGAAAGGTCGGAATTGTTACCATACCAGGATGGCTAACCAACCTATTCCTTTGGATTGGCTGTATCTCATGATCTGTCTCATCGACATCCGCTTCCTGATGGTAACTGTTTACACAATTTATTTTACAGACTCATCAAGGGAGGACTTCATTCAGCAGATGAACCTAAATCCGTAATGGATAGCTTGACATCGAAAGTAACGGGTATTTGACTGAATTTATAATCCCAATCATCCTTTACTTTTTTCCACGCTTGAGGTTTTTCAATATATAAGTGTTCGCCAAAACCGGCAACATCGACTTTATATTGCGATTGTAGCTTGTGCATAAGAGTTTTAAGCCTTTTTGTCACTTCTTTTTCAAATTTTTTCTCAGCCTCTTTCATGTTTCGTGTCTCAGTCGGGTTCACTTTCTCATCCCAGTTTTCGATTAAACGTCCTTTGGATTCAATCTTGACATGAAAGGAGATGTCGTTTCCCTTAGTCACCGTAGTCGTTATTTTGCTTTTTACCGATTTGATCTCATAGGTTATAGGCTGATTCCGATCATCATATGTTTTGATAGCTCCGCCCTCAACATCATCTTTAATCCAACTAATACTTTCCACGTCTTGTTGTTCCAAGCTACCGATCCAGTGACCGGTGTCTCCCTTAATAATGCTGGCACCTGAAAATTCAAATTCTCCTTCGGCTTCAATAATGTTTTGCAGGATATAGCTTTTTTTGGAATGCATCAACCCATCCAATTCAGACAAATTGATCCCTCTCATTAACTTGCTGGTTCTGAAATGGTTACGAATCATATACAATATATGGAAGGAAGGGACCTCGTCCTTATATTTGGTAACTAAGGTGTCAGCTGCTCGTTCCTTACTTAAGAAAACAAAACAACTAGGACGAATATCATTATCACGAAGCACAAAATCCATCAATTGCTGCATCGTCTGTTGTTTCGCCAGTTCGGTAGAAACCACGATGACCTTTAGATGGTGACCAATAATCGGGCGATCCAAACGGAGGGATAATTGCCGGAAGATTTCAAGTAAAGAATCCCCGGTGCCAGCTATATTGATATAGTTTGGCCCTTGTCCACCGGCTTGTTTCGCCACGTTTCCAAGAGACTTTTTGGGGACGATTTGCACAGTGGCAGTAATTTTATTTTTCTTGAAGTAACGGCTACCTTCCTTTTCCAGGTCCTGTTCCACTGTGCTGGGCTCACCCTTATCCAGTGACAGTCCTGTATACATGCTTAGCTCCTCTATTTCTCTGCTGCTCCAGCAACCGGCTTGAGTTACCAGAAGAATGAAGGCAAGCAGCAAAGATAGGATTTGTCGCCTATACATTTTGCTTCATTCCCTTCCTCCTGATTATAAAAATGATGGAAAGAAGTACCGGGACCAGAAAAAATAAAATGATTCCCATGTATCCGATCGCATCGCCCAAACTAAACACCTCAGTCATACGTACAGGAACCATAGTGGAGATGAAAATAAGCGGGATTAAGCCAAATACAGCATAGCGATATTGAAGGCCAAACACCTGTGAGACACCTAAGGATGCATTGAAGAAAAAACTGCAGAAATTACAAAACATTTGCATCATCCAGATTACCAGCAGCGGAAACTCAAGACGTTCAAAAAGAAACCCCGGGATTTCAAAGCTGCGCATTAAATTAATGGTGGGCCAGGTACTTGTCACAGTGGAGTCCACCGATAACCCGCCAACTACCATAACTACTGTCAAAAAGTATAATACCCAAGGGATGCTGATTCCTACTACCATGGCCTTAACGGCTTTTTCAGGGTACTGCAAGAAAGCGACCAGTGTCATGATCACTTCAAATCCAGTGAAAACAAGGACAGTCGACTTTAGCCCCTTAACTACTGGAAGAATACCGCTACTCAATACAGGACGAAGATGGTCAATTTCAAAGACCCTTAGGCTAAGGACAAAACAGATGAGCAGAAAGAAGAGACTGATCGGGAGTACAATTTGGTATAACCGCGCGATGGGATTAATGCCTCCAAAAACCAGATAACTTCCCACCCAAATAAATGGAATCACAATCGCCCAGATGGGTGTCCCTTCAAGCAAAAAATATATCGTCACTTCAGCTAAAACGCGAATCTCAAAGCCAGCGATGATGATAAAGTATATGATTAATAACAGACTTAAAAATCCTCCCGGAATGATGCCCACGATTCTTCTGGAGTATTGATACACAGTGTTTCCGGGAAATTGTTGGCTTAATTTTACCATGAGCAAGACCACGAATATGACAATACATCCGCCGAGAAGGACAGAAAGCCACGCATCAGGAGTCTTTACCGTCTCACTTACACTTCTCGGGAGTGTCAAAATCCCTGCGCCCAATACAGTATTGGTCAGGAATACTGCTGCCTGTTTGGATGTGATCTTATCATCAGAACGTCTAAACACAATCATTCCTCCTTCCTCCGGGTGTTATGATTTGCGCTTGCTTTGCTGAGTTTTCATCATAACGGGTCTTCGTTTCATCAGAGACAAAGGAGCACGGATATACGTATCCTTCCAGTCGCTTGGGCGCATAGGGGAGAAGGGAGTCACATACGGTACGCCAAAGCTCTTCAACTTCGTCAGATGGATACAAATGATCAGAAAGAACAAAACAGTACCGAACATGCCCAGAAGGGCTGCAAAGAGCATTCCGGCGAAACGCAAGAGACGCAGGGTAATGCCCGCGCTGTATGACGGTATCGAAAACGATGAAATGGCAGTAACCGAAACAACAATCACAAGGAAAGGGCTAACAATGCCCGCATTGACAGCAGCGTCGCCGATGACCAAGCCTCCCACAATGCCCATGGCAGGACCAATAGGTTTGGGCAATCGTATGCCGGCTTCCCGCAGGATTTCGATAGAGATTTCCAGAATCATAACTTCGATGACAGATGGAAAAGGGACGCCTTGACGGGTCTCGATGATGCTAACGATCAGCTTGGTTGGAATCAAGCCGGGATGAAACGATATAAAAGAGATATATAAAGCAGGACCCATAAGCGCTATAAAAGCTCCGCAAAACCGCAACACACGTAAAAGTGTCCCTGGAATCCAGCGTTCATAATAGTCCTCGGGAGATTGGAGCAGCATACTGAAGGTCACCGGAACAATAAGTGCAAAGGGAGTACCATCCAGCAGAATCGCTACTCTTCCTTCCAATAAAGCACTCATGACACGGTCGGGGCGCTCAGTGTTGTGAGCCTGCTGGAACGGACTTAAATAATTGTCTTCAATAAGTTGCTCCACATAACCCGATTCAGGTAAAAAATCCAAGTCTATTTTTGAAATTCTGTTCTTCACTTCCTGAAGAAGATCCGGATTTACAATGTCCTTGATGTACGCGATAACCAGATCTTTTTTGATTCTGCTTCCAACCTGGAATTTCTTCATTTCCAGACTTTTGTTTAATCCTTGGCGTCGAAGCATCGAAGTATTTTCACTTAATACCTCCGTAAAACCGATTCTAGGACCCCGAAGTAGTGCTTCAGAAGTTGGTTCAGTCACAGCCCGGATGGAGCCGTTAGGGGATCCCACTAACAGGGCTTCATTCATTCCATCAATTAATAATGCTGTATAACCTAAAAGGATGAATTCGTGCAGATGTTCCATATCTACAGCTTCACTGATTTGCGTAAGTGGCATCAAGCTCTCTTTGATAAAGGAACTTTTTATATGATCCGGCTGTTCATGTTGGTCGTCAAACATCAAGACCTGCAGTACCTGCTTGTTTATAAGCTCTTCATCCTGCATACCTTCTATGAAGATTAGCACGGACCGCGCCTGAAATTTCTTCACCATAAACTCACGAAAATGCACATCACTATTCTCGCCTATAGCCTCTTGGATCGACTTTAAATCGGAATCATAATTCCCTGTGATTTTGGAGCTTGGTTCATGCTCCTGTTTAGCGTGGTCTTCATTGTTCTCATCAGAAAACGGACGATCAGAAGATTGTTTGGATTTCGCTCCTTTACTGCCAACTAACGAATAAATTGAGGTATTTATATAGTAAATCCCTAACGGAACAATCAACGCGACGCCTGCTTGAAAGAGTGTGCTCCAATTCGGAATATAAGGAATTATTTTAGACCACATGATGAGGACCCTCCTAACGTTTAAATTCATTTCCCTGTGAGATTACAAGTTGTCCATAAAGTATTCCTTATTGTGGTTCTATTTACACATTAAATATGAAACGGGGATTCAAAGGCCAATGAAGTGGCGATGTGACTAAAAAACGTTTGACAAAGGTATCGGAAAATGATAATTTAATAGCGAAAAGGTAAACGTTTACCCAACTAATTCTCGATATTAATGATTAACGAGATGAATAGTTAATCTGATGAAATTCAAATCACGAATTCATTCTTATTTTTTAAGTGAGTAATCGTTATCTCAAACATTAATTACGTCATTTGAGTAATCGTTTACCTTGATTTTGGGAAAGGGTGATTTTTAATGAGTATGCTATTATGTCCTTCTATGATGTGCGCCAATTTCAGATCCTTGGAGCATGAAGTAAACGCTCTGGATGAAGCAAATGTGGATATTTATCATATCGATATTATGGACGGTAAATTTGTCCCCAACTTTGGAATGGGGCTTCAGGATTTGGAGTACATCCGCAAACAAACCCAAAAAACAGTGGATGTCCATCTGATGATTGACAACCCTTCTGTCTATATTGATTTATTTGCCGATAAGGGTGCAGATATCGTTTACTTCCATCCGGAGTCCGATATGCATCCGACGCGCACAATTGGTCAAATTGTTGGAAGAGGGGTAAAAGCAGGAATTGCCCTTAATCCGGGAACGGCTATTGCTGCGGTGGAACCTTTGCTTGGCATGGTCGACTATGTGCTGGTCATGACTGTAAATCCGGGTTTTGCAGGTCAGAAATATTTACCTTTTGTGAATGACAAGATTCAAGCACTGCAAGCATTTAAACATGAAAAGGGATTGAATTATACAATCGTGGTAGATGGAGCTATCTCCGAAGAGAAGATCAACGAATTGACACACTACGGCGTTGAAGGATTCGTTTTGGGGACATCCACTTTGTTTGGTAAAGGAGAATCCTACAGAACCATCATTAACAGATTAAAAAATATCTAATTTGGGGAGGAATAGAGCCATGAAAATTGCCATCGGGAGTGACCATGTGGCTGTAGAACTGAAAGCGATTATTTCAGCTTACGTTCGTGAGTTGGGTCATGAGGTCATAGACTATGGACCGGAAAGTTCAGAAAGAACCGATTATCCGAAGTATGGAAAAATCGTTGCAGAGGCTGTTGCCGGGCAGCAGGCTGATGCAGGTATTCTCATTTGCGGCACAGGCGTGGGCATATCCATCTCGGCCAACAAAGTAAAGGGAATTCGCGCGGTAGTATGCAGTGAGCCTTATTCGGCGCAGTTGTCCAAGCAGCATAACAACACGAATATTCTCGCGTTTGGTGCGCGTGTCGTTGGAAGCGAATTGGCAAAAATGATTGTGAAAGCGTGGCTGGAGGCTGAGTTTAAAGGAGGTCGTCATGGCGACCGCATCAAGATGATATCCGACATCGAGGAACAACATTTGTGCTGATAACCAGCCACTTATAAAACATTAATGAATATGGGGGAGATTACATTGGTAAAAAGATTAATCGCCAGCACCAAAAGCGATATTTTGAAATTTAGCGCAGCAGATTTGAAAGAGTCTATCCTGGCTTCTGAAGGACGCGTCATTATGGGACAACATCTTGTAATGATAAACACCGGTTTGGTGGATGGTGTTACCAATGCGGAAATCCAGGCTGCCTACGGCGCAGATATGGTTATGCTGAACGGCTTTGATATGATCAAGGAAGAATCCAATATTGGATTGCGTGAAATGAAGCACGGCAAGATGGCCGAGAAGCCGTATAGTCTCAAGCAAGTCAAAGAATGGGCTGGAGTTCCGCTCGGCATTTATTTTGAATGTCCAAGCCCTGATGCTCAGGTAGCGGGAGAGCAGTACGTGGAGGCCAAAGAAGGAAGAGTAGCTTCCAGAGAGAACTTCCTGCGTGCCTTGGAGATTGGAGCTGACTTTATCGTACTTGGAGGAAATCCCTCCGCAGGTACAACCTTTGAACGGATCATTGAAGCAACCAAGCTGGCAAAAGAAACACTGGGAAACAAAATCCTGATCTGTGCCGGAAAATGGGAAGACGGAACGATTGAGAAGGTGCTGGGTGATCCGCTGAGCGAGAGACCTTCCAATGAAATTATTAAGGACCTGATCGATTCTGGTGCTGACGTTATTACGTTGCCCGCACCTGGCTCCAGACATGGCATTACCGTAGAGCATGTCAGACAATGTGTAGAATTTGTCCATTCGTATAAGCCCGGAACTCTTGCTCTTTCTTTCCTGAACAGCTCGGTTGAAGGTGCTGATATTCAAACGATTGCCTGGATCGCACTCATGATGAAGCAGACGGGGGCGGATATTCATGCTATTGGAGATGGTGGCTATGCCGGAACACCTCTTCCTGAGAACGTTTACCAGCTTGCACTATCCATTAAGGGACGCAGACATACGATTAAAAGAATGGTAGGCAGAAGCCGGTAACGATTGACCCGTGTAATTTAAAGACTCTATATTCTTTTTGTACTCCTTGGAGTGCGTGTAGAGTCTTTGGATTACTACCATTCATGTAAACGTTTACTTTCGTAGAAATATGCCAAAAGAGATTAAAGGAGCGAGCAGCATGTCAAATGAACAGCTGGCAAAAGATATATTGGCGTCCGTTGGCGGAGAAGGAAATGTCTCTAGCTTGGTGCATTGTGCCACTCGGTTGAGATTTAAATTAAAAAACAGGGATCAGGCCGACAAGAACCAAACACAAAATATTCCCGGAGTTATTACAGTTGTTGAAAACGGCGGACAATATCAAGTGGTCATTGGAAATAAGGTAGGGGACGTATATAAAGACATTTTAAAGATCAGTAGCCTTGGAGATGACGACAAATTGAATGCATCCGCTGCTTCTGATGGCAACTGGTTCAACAAAACGGTGGACATTATTTCAGGTATCTTCACACCATTTTTGGGTGCACTGGCAGCTTCCGGGATTTTGAAAGGGCTTTTATTAATGCTTGTCTCGTTAGGATGGCTCACCAAAACAGGTGGTGTCTATTCGATCTGGTTCGCTGCCGCAGACAGTATCTTTTATTTCCTGCCGCTGGCGATTGCAGTCACTTCTTCGAGAAAGTTTGGAGCGAATACGTTTGTAGCGCTTGCAGTAGCGGGAGCTCTGGTATACCCGAATATTATTACTTTGTATAACGATAAAGCGGATATTACGTTCTTCAATATTCCTGTTGTTCTTATGAGTTATACTTCTTCGGTTATTCCAGTGATTATCGCGGTTTGGTTGCTATCGATTCTGGAGAAATTCCTGAACAGAGTCATTCATGATAGCGTGAAAAACTTTATAACGCCACTTATCTGTCTTATGGTCATTGTTCCCTTGACTCTGATTGCGGTTGGACCGATTGGAATATATGCGAGCTTGGGAATGGCTAAGGGCTACACTTTCTTATATAATTTGAGTCCGATTGTAGCAGGGGTCATTTTGGGTGCTGGGTGGCAGCTGCTGGTAGTTATGGGGCTGCACTGGGCGTTTATTCCTATTATGTACAATAACATCGCGGTATACGGTTATGATACCATGAAACCATTAATGGCACCTTCTAACTTTGCACAAGCAGGTGCGGCACTGGGTGTATTCCTTAAAACTAAAAATCCAAAAGTGAGAGCGATTGCAGGGCCTGCGGCGATAACTGGTTTGTTTGGCATCACGGAACCGATCATCTACGGGATTAGTATCCGCTACAAAAAACCGTTCGTATGGGCTATTATCGGGGGTGCTATCGCCGGGGCGATCACGGGTGCTTCGGGTTCCGTGGCCATTGCTCCAGGTATACCGGGCTTGGCATCCCTGCCGATTTTCTTCGGCACAGGATTCGCCGGATTCGTAATTGCCATTACAGTAGCTTATGTATTCACAGCTATTACCACGTATTTCTTTGGATTTAATGATTCCATGGAAAAAGAGATGATTGCAGTCCATGAAGAGAAGAAAGAAGCCGATACCCCGGTTCCTGCTCTGACGAACGAGAACATTTCCAGCCCGCTGACGGGTGTTGTCAAACCGTTATCCAAGATATCTGATGAAGTGTTCTCTACTGGAGCCATGGGTAAAGGCGTTGCTATTGTGCCTGAGGACGGCAAGCTGCTCTCGCCATTCAACGGAACAATAGCTAATGCCTTCCGTACAGGCCATGCGATTGGCATTGTATCGGATAGAGGAACGGAGATCCTGGTCCACATCGGTATGGACACCGTCAAATTGAAAGGACAGCATTTTAAAACGCATATCTCAGAAGGGGATCGGGTTACCAAAGGTCAACTGCTAGTCGAGTTCGATATTGAGGAGATTAAAGCGCTGGGCTATGACATGACTACACCGATTATTGTGACCAATACAGCCGAATACTCTGATGTTAAGGTGCTGGGAAACAACCGAGTGCACACGGGAGATTCATTGCTGGAGGTCAAGCTATGAATACTATGAAAAGACTAAATCAAGTCAATGGACCTCTGGTCATTCATGAGGTAATGAGTGAAGCGTTCCGCCCGTATGGGAGGCTGCTGACTCATTTCAATACGACAGAGCTTATCAAGTATGCAAAAGAAACCACTAGCGTCCCCAATCAGGGAAATCATTATGTACCCTCAGTTGCAGAACTCGAAGCCTTTGGTGTAATTCATCGGATTCAAGATGAGGTGTATGGGCAACTTCCGATTCAGGCTGGCTTTTGTGCAGGGCAGAATACAGGACTAACAGGGCTGGAATATCATCAGGGCAGCGAGGTGGTGATTGCCGCGACGGACTGTATCCACCTTGTCGGCAAAGTACAGAACATTGAAAATAATACCTATGATAGCGAAAATGTTCAGGCTTTTTTCCAGCCTAAAAACACAGTAGTTGAGCTATATTCAACGACACTTCATTATGCTCCTTGCAAGGTTGACAGTGAAGGGTATTTGACGATAGTGATCCTCCCGGCAGGAACAAATATGCCGCTTGAAACGGGAGAAGGTAGCAGGGGAAACCCATTGCTTACAAAGAAAAATAAATTTCTTATGGTTCATAGTACACAGACGGAAAAAATTGCAGCCGGGGTTCACCCCGGACTGCACGGCAAGCTGATGAATATTTTACCTGTTTGAGTCTAACGCAATAATTCATAAAACAAAGAAACCGCTTCTGGAGTATGTTGAATGGTATTTCCATTCTTCCAGAGGACGGTTTCTTTTTTAGGAAATAATCTATAAAATTTATAATGAGGAAGAGCATAGCAATTAGGTTGTTTTGCAGAAAGGAATCAGATGATCATGCTCATTCAGAAATTAAAATATGCACAAAACCTGACCACGCAAGAAAGACATATTATGGAGTACATTTTGGATCATCCCGAAATTGTATTCAAAGCGACGGCCCATGAGCTGGCCAGAATGACCTTTACCAGTTCTTCTACTATTGTTCGTTTATGCAAAAAGCTTGGCACCAAAGGATATCCAGACTTTCAGTTGCAACTGGCACTTGAATACCAGCCGAATCCTCAGAGAAACGAGCCGGAAGGAGAATCGGCGATTGAGCAAGGTAATCTGCCAGCTGCAATTGAAGCTTTACCATATCTGTATGAACAAGCACTGAGCAAGACACGCCAAATGTTGCGAGAAGATAGCCTGATAAAGATAGTACAGTGGTTGAAAAGCTCTGAGAGAATTGATATTTACGGAAGTGATAATAATTATTATCTGGCACAGCAGGCCAGTGCCAAATGGAACGAAATAGGTATCAATGCGGTAGCGCATAACAGTGCCAATTTTCATTACTTAAATAGCATCAGTCCCAATGTGCCGCCTATGTCCTTTGTCATCTCCCATACAGGGCAAAACCGAACCATGATAGAAGTAGCCAAAATATTGAGGAACAAGCACATGAGAATTGTGGCTGTTACCAGCAACAACAATTCTGCCCTAACGAAGTTCTGTGATGAAACGATTCTCACCTACGGTTACGATGAACGAATGCGTCTGTCCAAGCTGGCCACGATGGTTTCGGTGCTGTACATTTTTGACGTGTTGTATATGAGTACGATTCCTGAAGAGAGATAGGCGATAGACTACGAAAGATCTGCTCCAAATACAATATTGGCGTCTTTCCGTGCCTCTACCACGGTCTGGATCACGGAGCGACTGTAGTCAAGCAGCTCGTAGCAGCGTTTAAAATCGTTATTTTTATACAGGATATTAAAGGCCTCAAGCTCATAATAAAGAAGATTGCGGTTGGTCTGGAGGTTCAGCTCTTGCTCTGTCTCTCCAGTATACAGTAGAATCTGGCGGCAGCCGTTAGCCCCATTGACGACATGCAGGTAGCCCTTCTCTCCTTGAATCAGTACAAAATTCATGCTGTTCGTGTCTTTGCATCCCACGCATTCGGCAATAAATCCGGGATATTTCAGTACTAGAATTCCTGAAGTATCGATTCCGTTAGCATGCTTGTTGGCTGTATAGCTTACGGATTGAGGCGAGCCAAATATATTCATCACAAAATGCAGGTTATAAATATTAATGTCCGTCAGTGCGCCGCCTGAAAATTCAGGATTGAACACATTGGGCGTTTCACCGCTCAATAACTGATTGTACTTTCTGGAGTACTGGCTGTAATTGCATTGGATGAATTTGATGGTTCCCAGCTTGGACAATTGATCTTTAAGCAATTGATAATTTGGCAGATGGATTGTCGTAATGGCTTCGAATAACATCAATTTGTTTTGCTGTGCAAGTGCAATCAGAGATTCTGCCTCGTGCAGCGTTGAAGTAAATGGTTTCTCACAGATCACATGCTTGCCATGCTGAAGCGCACGATAAGCATGATCGAAATGTAAGCTGTTAGGGGAGGCGACATATACAAAAACAACATTCGGGTCAGCGAATAAAGCTTCAAGGTCCGTATAAATGGAAGGAATATTGTGTTTTTCGGCCAAGGGCTTAGCCGTTTCTTCTTTACGGGAATACATGGCAACACATGTAACGTCCTCAATCTGATTTACCGCTGATAAGAAAGCATCGACAATTGAGCCAGTGCCTATGGTTGCAATCTTCATATGAATACACCTCTTTGTTTTTATTTTGTACTTTTGGCAGTAGCTACTCCAAGATTTAGAACGCCGAGCACGTACAGCACTTCCTCGTCTTTAATAGGCTTTTCTTTGTTATATTTAATCGCTTGATACAACTCTTCATATAAAATGCCGTAATCAGTCACCTCCGAAGGCACGCGTTCCGTATGTTCTGTACCCTCCTCGTCCACGTAAGAAAGCACGCCCCAATTGTCCTCGGCCTCCGGTTCGAAGGATACAAGGGTGGGTCCTTGCTCATTTTCCCCAGGATAATAAATGCTCCTCACATCATAGTGTACTTGATCTGCTTTGCCGTACAAGGAGATAAGCTGGTCAATGGTATGAACGGCTAAACCGTGTAATAACCCAAATCCTTTTTGTATGGCTTGCGGGCGAAAATAATCATAGTGGGACTGAATTTCGATAATATTTCCTAGTTTTCCGCTTTCAATAACTTTTTTTAAAGTGAGAAAATCACCGTCGTATCTTCTGTTCTGATTAGCCATAGCAATAAGATTTTTATCTTTTGCCAGATTGAATATTTCTTGCGCTTCCTCAGGGCTTGAAGCGAAAGGCTTCTCGACAAGCACATGCTTGTTGTGTTCAAGCGCAAGCTTGGCATAATCATAATGACTGTCTACGTGGGTGCATATAACGACTAATTCAATTTCATTATCCTCCCAAATCTCTTGAAGATTCGTTGTAAAGCCTA
The DNA here is from genome assembly GCF_059417685.1 of Paenibacillus sp. LT-B23. NCBI lineage: Bacteria > Bacillati > Bacillota > Bacilli > Caryophanales > Paenibacillaceae > Paenibacillus > Paenibacillus sp. LT-B23. The sequence continues at coordinate 41,843 of NZ_JBSQBM010000026.1, forward strand.
TGGCAGGATAATAGCCTTCTCTCTCGGTATCTCCTATCCGGTCTTCTTCCCTGCGGTAAATCGTTTTGACCTTGACATGGCTCTGTCTTTCCAGATAAGGCAAGTGATAATTAACTACACTGTTTCCAAATCCAATCATTGCAGCGGATATCATAAAGGTTCACTCCTGTTCTTATCTTAGAGATATCGTAGCACTGAGGACCAGCTTGGAGAACGGTGTAGATGGATATTGGCAAACGCTTTCGTAAAAAGGTTAAGGAATTATCATTTATGAAATTTGATTTCAGGCTCTTACTTTTATCCCTTGAATTTGAATAGGGAAATCCCTAAACATTTATAATTTGAACTGTATTGTGACTGTAATCACATATAGCTCAACCTGCTGCATTAGAATAGAAGCATAAGCAATGTTCATAAGAACGTAGGAAATCTTGTCGAATGAATGGAGGACCGGTACATGACAAACGGTAAACAAAAGCTTGTTGTTATTGGAAACGGTATGGCCGGCATCAATACGGTCGAGCAAATTTTAAAATTAACGGATAAATATGAAATTACGGTTCTTGGAAATGAGCCACATCCGAACTATAACAGGATCATGCTTTCTTATGTTCTGGAAGGTAGTAAAACCATTGAGGATATCATATTGAACGATTTACAATGGTACGAGGATCAAGGGATTTCTTTATATACAGGGAAAACGGTGCGGAGCATCGACGGGGAAAGAAAGACGATTCACACTGAAGACGGACTTGAAATGGATTACGATGTAGCTTTGGTAGCCACCGGCTCACAATCGTTTATTTTGCCTATTCCGGGAAAAGATCTACCGGGGGTCGTTGGTTTTCGCGATATCGCCGATTGCTCGGCAATGCTTGACGCGGCGAAAACCTATAAAAAGGCAGCTGTCATTGGCGGAGGACTATTGGGGCTGGAAGCGGCTAAAGGTTTGGTCAATCTCGGCATGGACGTTACTGTCGTTCATTTAATGGAGGATCTGATGGAACGTCAGTTGGACCGGGAAGCCTCTACAATGCTGAGGGCAGAATTGGAACGTCAGGAAATCAAATTTGCTATGCAAATGCAAACTGCAGAGGTGTATGGTCAAGATCGGGTACAGGGGCTGCGGTTTTCGGACGGAAGCGAACTGGAAGCGGATTTGGTCGTTATGGCCGTCGGGATCAAGCCTAATATTCAGGTTGCTGTACAAAGTGGTATGGAAACGAACCGTGGAATTGTGGTCGATGATATGATGAGGACTTCAATGCCGGATGTTTATGCTGTAGGGGAGTGTGTCGAACACCGCGGGATCTGTTACGGTCTGGTTGCGCCGCTTTTTGAACAGGGAAGTGTAATTGCAAAACATTTGGCAGGTGCGGATACCGAAGGTTATACGGGATCGGTGGTTTCTACCAAGCTCAAAATTTCAGGAGTTGATGTTTTCTCGGCTGGCGAATTCATAACTCACCCTGAACATACGGTGATTGTAGCAAAGGATGAGTGGAAGCGCACATACAAAAAAGTGCTGCTTCGTGAAAACAGGATTGTCGGAACTGTACTGTTCGGAGATGTGAGCGAATCTGCTAGTCTTCAGAAATATGTGCGGCAGCAAACGTTGATGACGGATGAGATATATGGACAGATCATGGGTACCGGATGCAGTAAAGACGGGGCTAAGACCTTATCTGCCGAAACCATGGCAGATGATGAAATTGTCTGCGGCTGCAACGGTGTGACCAAAAAGGCAATTGTCGATGCGATCAATGAAAATGGACTGACCACAGTCGACGAAATTAAGGCATGTACCGGTGCCACACGTTCCTGTGGAGGATGTAAGCCGGTCGTTGAACAAATTCTCCAGTATGTTCTTGGAGACAGCTTCAAGACGACAGCCAAGCAAGGAATATGTGGCTGCACAACATTGAACCGGGACGAGATTGTAACGGCTATTAAAACCAAGGGTCTTACAACGACGCGTGAAGTCATGAATGTGCTTGGTTGGCATAATGATGAAGGATGCTCTAAATGCCGCCCGGCGCTGAATTATTACTTGGGTATGATGAACCCGGATACCTATGAAAATGAGGAAGATTCCCGTTTCGTCAACGAGCGGTTGCACGCTAACATTCAAAAAGATGGAACGTTTACAGTTGTTCCAAGAATGTACGGCGGTGTAACAACTCCAGAGGATTTGAAGAAAATAGCTGATGTTTCTCTTAAATACAACGTTAAAGTTGTTAAAGTAACAGGAGGACAGCGGCTAGATTTGATTGGTGTCCGTAAAGAGGATTTGCCTAAAGTATGGGAAGAACTCGATATGCCGTCGGGATATGCCTACGCGAAATCTCTTCGTACAGTTAAAACCTGTGTTGGATCGCAATTTTGCCGTTTTGGCACACAGGATTCCATGGGAATGGGAGAGTTGCTGGAACGGAAATTTGAAAGATTGGATTTTCCGGCAAAATTTAAATTAGCGGTCAACGGGTGTCCCCGCAACTGTGCGGAATCGTGTACGAAGGATATCGGGATTGTAGGCAATGATGGAGGCTGGGAGATCTTTATCGGTGGAAACGGCGGTATAAAAGCGCGGTTGGCTGATTCGCTCTGTAAAGTGAAGACGGACGATGAATTGATTGATATTGTGGGAAGCGTGATGCAACTGTACCGGGAAACAGGCCAATATCTGGAACGTACTTCGGAATGGGTCGAACGGACCGGCCTTGAAGAGATACGGAAGGCTGTCGTTCACGATGTAGATCACCGCAAAGCTTTAATAGAACGGATCGAATTTGCACTGCAGCAGGTTGAAGATCCCTGGAAAAAGATCATCAACGATGCCGATTCACGCAAAAATTTATTTGAAGTAGTTACACCGTCTGTTGTGTGAATGCTTTTTAAATATGCCTTAAGAAGGGAGCAATCAAGCGAATGATCAAGCATGCTGAGTGGCTTATCGTCGGTCACAGTAAGGATTTTCCAAATAGAATTGGGCGGACGATCCGGTTGGATGATAACGAAATTGCAGTTTTTCGCACTTCAGAGAACAAGCTTTATGCTGTTGAAAATTCCAGCCCGCATCCCAAAGGAGGGCCGCTTACCGAAGCGATGGTATCCGGTCATTACATTTATGATCCGCTATGTGATTGGAAGATTGATTTGGAGACAGGGATCGTTCAAGAGCCTGATCACGGACAAATTAAAACATTCACTATTCGGGAAGATGGAGAAGAAGTGAAAATATCACTTTAATGCAAATAAAAAAAGGCTCGGCAGGAACAAGTCCTGCTGAGCCCTTTTCGTCTTGGATCAGGTAATGGTAATGCCTGCGCTTGCATAACCCACAACGGTATTCACAAGAGAAACCCCCGTAGCAGTCGCGGAGAAGACCAGGAGCAGACGAGTTTGTGCAGTTACCGGTATTGCTAATCCTGTTGTGATACCACTGGAAATTGTACCCAGGGTAACGATACCTGTGAGTGGTGGTGCTAACGTAACGATAGCTCCGGGAACCGCTGTAAAGGTATTGTTAGGTGTAGGCGAACTGAACAACTGGGCAGTAATCGTTGAGGATGAACCTATTAGAGTAAGCGCAGCCGTTGTACTAAAATAACCGGCAATCGATGTTATGACGCCATCCCGTGGAACGGAGAAAGCAAAGTTGATCAGTGGACCGACAAGCGTACCTGTCAGGTCTATGGTTCCACCCACAAGGCTAATGCCTGTTGCCGAGCTTCCGAAGCCGATTAGACTGGTAGTACCCACCAAGCCGCCAGCAATGGTTGTCAAAATCGCAGGTCCGCCAGAAGCAAACGGAATGATCGCTCCCGAACCCGTGGCTCCAGTGGCGCCTGTGGCTCCAACAGCGCCCGTGGCCCCGGTAGCACCCCCGGCAGGTCCTGCCGCGCCTGTAGCTCCTGTAGCTCCTGTAGCCCCTGTAGCCCCGGTGGCTCCAGCAGCCCCGGCGGCTCCTACTGGCCCAGCGGCGCCGATAGGCCCGGCGGCTCCAACAGGTCCGGCAGCCCCAACAGGCCCGGCAGCCCCAACAGGACCAGCAGGGCCAACTGGACCTTGTGGTCCTGCCGCACCCACAGGTCCTGGTCCACCGACAGGACCTGGTGCACCGCCCGGTCCAACAGGTCCGGCAGGCCCTCGTGGCCCGGGTGTGCCTGACGTGCCTCCCAATGCAATACTGATAGCCGTCCCGGCACTTCTGATAGCACTGATCAAACTGTCTTTAAGGGCAGGGTCAATGGTTTCCTGCAAAATAATAGACAACAAGATATCCAGTAGTTGTTGCAATGTGGTTCCAACGCCGATCGGAGAGAAAGGGGTGGCTTCCGACGCTACGATAGCCAGTTCCAACGCCGCCAGTAAATCTGCTTTAACGGGGCCTTTAAGTTTTAAGGTATTCGCCAGAGCTAATAACCGGCGTAAAATCTGTTGCAATGAAGATACATTAGCCGCAGAGGGATTAGCGAAAACAAGCGGGATGATCGCGATTAATTCCTGAATCAGCTTGAGAAGTTCTTCCGTTTCTCTGCTAACTTTAGGTGGTTTGCAATCCTCTTCTTTTTTTGAAGCACCACTGAACCTGAACGGTTTTCTGTGTTTCATGTTCAAATATCTCCTCCTCACATTTCTCCCTACTGTAGAGGTGACAAGTGGATCATCGCCCCCGTTTCGCAGATATTAACAATATATTTACTGAAGCGAAAAGGGTGAATCACCACACAAAAATTATTATTGGAGGCTTGTACATAAGCTTTAATATCGATTTTCTGTATTTCCAAACCGGGCTTCCACTGGTGCTGGGGCCCGCCTATCGGCATATCTTCCCTGAAGTCATTGCTATGATTGCGGCAGGCAGACTGGATATTAAGAAGGTCATTACTCAAAAAATAACGCTGAATCGTATCGTAGAGGATGGTTTGGAGCTTTTAATTTCAGACAAGCGTCAATCTAAAATCTAATTGATACGCAAGGTTAGTCCATATCATTCATAAACAAAGCGCGGTCTCCGAATAACTCGGAAACCGCGCTGTTTTGCTTATACTCCACTAATATATCTAAATCCATTGGGTACTTAATCAGTCTTATTTGAAAATACGTACCAGTAGTTCAGCCATCTCGCCTCTGCTAATGGCTGCCTTTGGTTTGAGCGTTCCATCAGGGTATCCGCTGATCCAACCGGAGGAAACAGCCTTTTCGAAGGCTGAGGAAGCCCATGTAGCAATCTGCTGTTCATCCTTATAGGATTGCAATTTGGCCGTGCCTGAAGCCGATGCCTTATCCGCTATCGCATGTGACAGGATCACCATCGCCTGTTCACGGGTAAGACGTTCATCGGGGCCGAACGTCTGAGCATTTAACCCTTCGATCCATCCCTGACGATGAGCGGCATCCACGGCTGATGCAGCCCAGTGCCCATTCATATCTGTAAATGAGGTAGACACACTCTCATGTACAGTGGTTCCCAACGCTCTGGTCAGTATGGACACAAATTCTGCGCGGCTTACCGCACGCTCTGGACGCATGTTGCCATCTTTGTAGCCTTGTATCCAGCCTTTGGCTGCCAGCGATTGCAGGGACTTCGCCGCCCAATGGCCTTGGACATCCGGCCATACCGGAGCTGTGCCTTGCGAATCCGCTGAATTTGTTGTGCTGTCCTGCGCGTTTGTATTATCGGATGGAGATTTTGTATCAGTAGAGACAGCAATCGCAAAGGTACTAAACCGGGTCGTATCGAAACCCACAGCCGACAGATTTCCTTTGGAATCCCTCACTGCCGTACCTTTCAGAATCTCATGCTCTCCATTGTCATGAATAACGAGAATAGAAAACTGGGGTTCCTTGCCCTGCAATTCACGGATGGATTCGGCATCCAGTGGCAGAACGATATGCGATGTGCCTGTAACGTTAGCCTTGATTTCCACAGACGCACCGATCAGCTTCAGATTGGATTGTTGTCCGGCCCAATCGCGTATTTGCTGTGCATGTTGTGCATCTGCCTGCTGGAATGACAACGTAACGTCCTGCTGACCCGAGGCCATGCCGGTTAAGGTATGACTGGATAGCATCAGTGTTCCGTATTGGGATATGACCGAGGCTCCGATGGTATCCCATTTATTCAGCGAAGAAAGGGGAAGAATAACCTGACTAATATTCTTTTCCTGCTCCAGATGAATATCCGCGTAAGCCTTGCCTTCCAAACGGGCCTGACTGATTTGTCCGTCCAGAAATGCAGTAGAAGGAATATGGATGATGACTGCTTTTCCTTGTTCAGAAAATCCAGGCTCCTTTTGTATAACAGCGTTGTTATGGTTCTCGTCTTTTTTATTAGAATTGCCTGTGTCCACAATGACCTTTGCGGGAACGGTTACTTCGATTTGCTGTGTCAAGGCATGAGAACCATCGCTTACCTTGGTGACCTCCAGTATCACAGTAACCGCCGTTTGGGTTGCTGCCGGGAAGATAGCTCCATCTGTGCGAATTATATCCGGCTGGCTAGTGCTGCTGATGGTCAGGCGGAAGCCCTCGGGCACAGCAGGCAGCTTGAGCAGGGTATCACTGGCGGCAGGTGCTGCCAGGCTTGTGATGGAATCGGCTACACGTTGGGCGGTTATTCCCTGTGCATACACTAATCTGGAGGGAGCACTTTCCATACCATTCACGATCTGTAGCACGTAGTAGCCGACTCCTTCAGGAACAGGTGTAAATACATATTTCCCTTCTCCAGAAGCGGTTCCTTGCGCAATCAGCTCCTGCTGGGCATTGTACAGCTCAAGCCGTGCGCCCGGCCAAGCGCCTGTAACGATCACCGAGGCGGTAGCGTCATTGCCTGCTGCGGCTTCAATAGCACGGGGCAGCACGTTTATGTGGCGTTCGGCTGGCTCAGCAGACCAACTTGAATTATCACTATAAGCATAGTTCAATACGTATACACCGGGCGTATTCGTATCCACGTTGCCGATACCTGTTAGTTCAGGTACCAGAACATTACCGTACACGCTGTCCAGCACGCTGGCTCCCGGATCGGTGAAGCTGCTGCCAGCTTCCAGAATGATCGGGTTGTTGCCGTTCAAACGTACATAGGGTGTATTCGGCAACGCCTTTAATACCGTGATCATGAATGATCTTTGTACGGAGGCTGAACCTTTGGATATAGTGGCCTTTAATTGTACATTCACATCACCGTCTATAAACTTCGGCCGATTTACTTGACCCGTACTGCTGAGAACGTCCGGTTGATCCGAGGACCAATCAATACGTGTGTCAAATGCTCCTGCATCCGGCAGAGTGATGGAATCCTTAATCCCCTGCGGGTAATCCAGTTTCAGGGTATTTGCTGCCCAATTCACTGCTTCATCAGCACTTACGGGCAGTGCGGGCACGAGCAGGCTGAATGTTTTTCGAAGTTCAACTCCGCCTCTTGTCAGAACAGCTTCCAGTGTAATGGTTTGATCGCCCTGTACATAGCTCGGGAACGTGACCTGACCGTTGTGATCCAGGAACTCGGGGTGATTTGAGGTCCACGATACCTGAACGCCGTTCAAGCCTTCTTTCGGCAAATATACGTCCCCGGTTACGGTGGTTACAGGTACATCAAGTGCCGCGTAAGCTGCGTTTACGGCTTCAATATCGTTCATCGGCAGACTGAGCACATGTGCAGTGAAATTCTTTGTTTTCGTTAAGCCTTCGAGATGCAGGACAGCCGTCAGGGTAACATCTGTATTTCCATCAATATAGGAGGGTCTGCTAAGTGTTCCATCTGGTGCGATAACAAGTGGATTGGCAGAGGACCATTCGATCTGGACACCACCATAGCCGGACAGAGGAAGAGACAAATTTTCTTTCACCGCAGACAAATCGCCCAGTGACAGGCTATCTGCTGCCTGATCCAGTGTATCTTGTGCAGCTACCTTCAATACGGTAACCTCAAAAGTTTGGGTATCCGAAGCGGTTCCCTTTGTAATCGTCGCGGTCAGCTTTACTTTCCGATCACCCGAATCGTAGCGCGGGCGTGTGACAGCCCCCTCATTGGTGATGACATCAGGGGTATCCGAACTCCAGCTTACCGTTGTATCGTTCAATCCGGTCAGCGGCAGTGTCAGCCGTTGGGATACCGTAGCAGCCGAATCTCCTGATGCAAAGCCAGGAGCCAGTGCAGTTTTAGCCTGTGCAACATAATCGGCATCGGTCAGAATATTCACCGTGACCTCTACGGGAGCACTTTCGCCCTTAACATTCACAGCCTGAAGGCTGTAAAGAGCTGCACCGGGAGGTAATGGCGAAGAATCTGTGAATTGGGTTAAGGGTCCTGTATACAGGGTGACACCATTTCGGATGATCTTGTATGAAGTTGCGTAAGGAACGGCGTCCCAGCTCAATTCCACCGCATTTCCTTTTTGGGTTCCTGTAAAATGACTCGGAGCCTGTGGAACGGGTAAGCGCTCCCCATAAGCTTCAAATTCCATGACTGAAGCCCATTGGTTGTTTCTCGCATTTCCTTGATCAATATACAGACGCAAGTATCGTGCAGTCACCGGGGAAATACTTCGGCTAAAATGAGCGTTAGCGTTATTTTGAACAGTATCGGAAGTAACCCAATTTGTTCCATCACTGCTCGTTTGCAGTCGGAAACTGTAAGGGTCGCGCTGATCCTGCCATCCATTCATGATCCCCATACCTGCTACACCGTAGCGATCCACGATATACCAGTCTCCCAGATTTACCTGAATCCATTTTTCACCGTTGCTGGCTTGATACCAGCGGCTTGTCGGCTCATAGGAGCCGTCCACTGCTCTGGCGGGTTCATAGGGCTGGCTGTAGCCGCTTGATGTTACGGGTTTGTTAAGCACTACATTTTCCGTACCAGCAGCACGGGCTTCATCCGTCCCTATAAGCAGAACCGCACCGCCGATAATGGGCAGCAGTGGAATCAGCAAACGATAGGGTTTTATTTTGTTGCGTGTGAAGTTATTGCCTTCGAGCACGCCATCACCTCTTCTTCGGAAAAATAGCATAGCGTTTTGCGCACTTATTATTCGCGAGCTGGGTATATACCCTGAGTTGCCATGTAGTAGTTCACGTTCGGCATTGGAGAAGCCCCGCGCAGGTCAGGTAAAGCAAAGGTGCTTACTCCATCGCCACCGAAATTAGTGCCTAGCAGAGAGAATAACGCTGTATTCTGCTGAATACTCAAAATCTGACCTTCGCATTTTAACCATCCCCTGGGAGCGAAAGTGTAAGGATACATCGTAATTTCTCCGAGGTAAGGCATATCTGCTGCTTGTGCCTGCTTGGGACTTACCGCCGTTCCTCCTACCAAAATGACCGCTAACAAACTCAATACAGCGGTTTTCTTCCAAAGATGATTCTTCATACCTACAACCCCTTTTCAAATTCGAATAATAGACAACGAATTCAACAAATTCGTGACATTAGTCATGGAATGAAATGATATTATCATGAATTTGGGCTTTTTACATCGCTAGACATCTATCAAACATACCATTTTATTCCTTTTATTAGGCAAGAATTTTATTCCACCAAGTAAGTATTCCTTGAAGGGAATATCCCTTGTTATGTCTCGAATGTGCATCTGATGGTGGGAAAGCGGATCAATGCCCATGCATTTTTTTTCTAATCCCGGTAAATATATATATAAATCGTATGTAGGCGAAGGGGGAAGGGACATGTGGCAGGCAATTGTAACTCATATGCCCAAATGGACAGTGTTAGTACAGGCTTTCTTTTTGTCCCTTGTACCTTTACTCATCTTGTTGGCGGTTCGACAAATTAAAACGGTCGACGGCAGAGAAAGCAGACGCAAGGAACGAATAGAGCTGCTTGAAGAACGCGACCGTACAGAGGAAGATGCTCGCGATCCTTCTGAAAGCAAAGGTCCGAATGTTAGTAAGAATGAGGACGAAAGCTATTCTGAGGATTATGAGGCGAATGTAACGAAGATGAGACAAGCCATAACGGATATGGCGGATGTTAATGAAAAGTCTATTTTTCTGGATCATTTACAGGCCAGGGTAAGTCTGTTTTGTGTAGATGGCTTAACGGACAAGACCAGCATGGACCAAAATATAATCAAGCCACTGCTGGATTGGGGAAGCTCAGACCAAGAGGAAGAAATACCGCAAGGCGATGCATTCCGGGATATGGTTATCCGTCAAGTTATGCTTGTAGTAGAGACAGAGCATACGCAGGATGTGAAATATTCTTTGCAGAAGGTTTTGTTCGGCTCTATCGTACTCTTGATCGAGGGTACTTCAGGTGTACTTATTCTGGGTTCATCCAAGGGTAAAACTCGCGGAGTGGAGGAACCATTATCAGAATCGGTATTGCGAGGTCCACGGATTGGCTTCACAGAGGTACTCAGCGATAATACAGCCTTATTGCGCAGACACGGAGAAAGTACCGAACTGGCCATGCATTCCTTCAAAGTCGGCAAGAGGGTGCAAAAGCAGCTCATGGTTGTCTATTTCAGGGACATTGCTAATTCTGAGCTGGTAGAGGAGGTCAAACGACGGATCAAAACCATTGATGTGGATGAAGTCATGGAGTCAGGCTATGTAGAGCAGCTCATTGAGGACAATTTTCTCAGTCCTTTTATGCAAATTCAAAATACGGAGAGACCTGACAGGGTGATGGCTGCTCTGTTGGAGGGACGTGTAGCTGTGCTGCTGGATGGTACTCCTTTCGCCCTTCTAATGCCTGTAACCTACGATATGATGCTCCAGTCGCCTGAGGATTACTATGAGCGATGGCTATCGGGTTCCCTGATTCGGTTGCTGCGTTTTATGGCAACTGCTATCTCCCTGTTCGCGCCTGCTCTCTATATTTCCTTTATCTCGTTTCATCCCGGGCTTATTCCCACCATGCTGGTCATTTCTATCGTCAGCGCAAGACAAGGTGTACCCTTCTCTACATTGATCGAGGCGCTGATTATGGAAACCTCCATTGAAATTCTGCGTGAAGCAGGATTGCGTCTGCCCAAACCTATTGGGCCTGCTATGGGTATTGTCGGCGGTTTGATTATTGGACAGGCTGCGGTTAATGCCGGAATTGTAAGTCCCATTTTAGTCATTGTTGTGGCAGTTACGGCGATTTCTTCGTTTGCCACACCTGTGTACAGTTCCGGGATTTCGATGCGTATGCTTCGCTTTGCGGGGATGTTTGTTGCAGCCATTTTCGGTTTGTATGGCGTAATTCTGTTTTTCCTGCTGTTGGTTATCCATATGGCTAAGTTAAAAAGCTTTGGATTGTCTTATCTTAGTTTGACATCTCCGCGTTCGTTGAGGGACTGGAAGGATTACATGATTCGGGCGCCGTTACATTTTATGAAACGCAGACCCCGTCTGCTAAATCCCAAACAACCCAAGCGGAAAGGCTAGTTATGTAGGAAAGGAGGGAGCCACAACGATATGAAAAAACTGGGGGAGGATAAACTTACAACGTTACAGACGACAGGGATTCTTGTCGGCTTTACCATGGCAGCAGGTCTGCTTACGCTTCCTCGGGTGGCAGTTAAGGCTTCCAAGACTCCTGATGCATGGATCTCCGTGATCTTGGGAGGATGCATAGCTTTTCTGGCTGGCTGGATTATCGTGAAGTTAAGTCAGACCTTTCCCCAAAAAACCTTTTACCAGTATGTACAGCAGATTACGGGGAAAGCGATCGGCAAAACTATCGGTATGCTAGTCGTGATTTATTTTGTAGCCTTGTGTGCATTTGAAATTCGCTCTGTGGAAGAAGTAACATCGTTTTTTCTGCTTGAGGGAACGCCCGCATGGGCTATTTCAGCACCGTTTATGTGGGTGTCGCTATATCTGTGCATGGGCCGTATAGGAGCGATAGGTAAAGTGTGCCAGATTATTTTACCCATTACAGCGTTTATCTTTTTGATCATCTGCCTGCTGAGCTTAAATATTTTTGAACTGAACAATTTGCGCCCCGTATTGTCGGAGGGGGTCATGCCTGTCATCAAAGCCATAAAGTCTACAAGTCTGACGTTTACAGGTAGTGAGTGCCTGCTCATCATTATTTGTTGTATGGAAAAGCCTAAGAAAGCAATCAAGGTGATTGGTTGGGGATTCGGGATCACGGTGCTGTTTTATACGACGGCTGTGGTCATGTGTATCGGTGCTTTTTCGGTGGAAGGTGTGGTAACTCGGACGTGGCCATTTCTGGACTTGGCTCGCAGCTTTGAAGTGGATTATCTCGTATTTGAACGCTTTGAGTCCCTGTTACTGTCCATCTGGATCATGCAGATTTTTGCTACGTTCAGCATTGGCTTGTACTGTGGTGCGCTTGGCCTCTCACAAATTTTTAATACATCGTATACCAAAATACTGTTTATTGTACTCCCGATTGTTTACGTCATCTCCCGAATTCCCAAAAATATTAACGAGGTGTTTTCGTTAGGCACGATGATCGGTGACGCGGCTATCCTTTTATATGGATTGTTACCCTTGCTGCTACTGCTTATTTCACGCTGGAGGAGACTCCGATGATGAAGAATTTCCGCATCGTTTTTTTCGGAATAGCAATCCTTCTGACATGCTGTATGCTGACGGGGTGTTGGAGCAGTAGACCTGTGGAGGATCTGAATCTGGAGACGGGCATTGCACTGGATGTAGGACAAATATCTCCGCAGGAAACGTATATTGAACGGAAAGGAGGATACTATCCGAAGAAAAATTCCATTAAAGCAACCTTTCAATTTCTGCTCCCTGAAAGAGGTAAAGGCTCTGGAGGTGCCCCTGCACAAAATAAAACCTTTTACAACATGACTGAAACGGGGGATTCTCTGCTTGAAATGCTGCGTGAAGTTTCATTACGTTCCAATCGTCCTGCCATCGGGTTTCACTTGAAGACGATCATTATCAGTTCCAGTCTGCTACAAAAGCTTCCTATGTACGAGCTGCTGGACTTTTTTGCGGGGGATAATGATATTAGGCCGAGCGTTCAACTGCTAATTAGTACAGAAAAAGCAGGTGATGCGCTTGAGGAAAAAGTCCCCGGAGAGACACCCGCCTTTATATTGAAAGATGTCTTTGTCAACCGTAAACGGAATGCACGTATGATCAAGCCCGTGTCTCTGGTTAAAGTCATTGGGCCGATGAAAGCCCACAGCAGTTTTTTATTGCCCAATGTGATTACCGGGGAGAAAGAAGTCAAGCTTGCAGGTGCGGGAGTCATTCAGGGGAAGACGCAAAAATACATCGGTCTTCTAAACGAGTCTGAGGTAGAAGGTCTGATGTGGTTGAAAGGTGAAGTGGATGGAGGTACCCTGAAAAGCAAGGACCCTAAAACCGGGAAAAGTATCGTGTATGAGATCGATTCTGTCAAAAGCCATACCAAGGCTACGGTTCATGGCAACGACATCTCTTTTCACGTTCACATGAGAGCGACAGGGCGTATTTCGGAAAACCTCAATCCGGGTCAGGATTTTTCAAAAAAAAATCTACTCTCACGAGAAGAGAACATCTTGCAGGAAGAAGCCAATACAATAGCCGAAAAAACGTTGGCGAAAATGCAAAAGTTACAGGTGGATGTTGGAAACTTCGGAGAAGCACTGCGGATTCAGCATCCCGAAGCGTGGCGCAAGATCAAAAAAGATTGGGACAAGACCTTTAGTGCCATTCCAGTACGCTTCAGCACAGATATCGAAATTGAGGATTACGCGTCTTCCAATACTACGGCAGACTAAAAGCATCATTTGGAATGGTTACCAAAAAACCTTCAACACCATCTACGTGGTGTTGAAGGTTTTTTTATATTTCATATCACTTTTTCATATTGAAGCCTAATCAAACAGCAACAGCGTATATTCCAGCCACGAAACATAGCTTTCCTCCCGATTGATAGCACGACTCAGCACCAGATAATGTCCGAATTGTTCAGAGCCGGGAGATTGAAGGTTTTCGTCCAGCAGTCGGAGTGCGGTCTTACTTTCGTATAAATACTCCAGCTTTTCTTTACGTTTGGCAATCTGATCCTCGAACAATCGCTTGTTCTCTTCCTTGGAGATGGCTGCTGAAAAATACAGCATAAGCATAAACTCATCCTTTTCCGTTTCTGGTAAATCTTTGGGACTCAGTAGCCATTCGGTCAGCTCCCGGGTACCCTTGGGCGTGATGCAGTACAGCTTCTTTTCCAGCTTGGCTCCTGTAATGGAGGTGCGATATTCGATTAGCTCCTCTTCGGTCAGCCTTTTGAGCTCAGGATAAATCTGACTGTGCTTGGCGCTCCAAAATTGCCCGATCTCCTTCTTGAATTGACTCGTAATGTCGTAGCCGCTCATTTCTTCTTTGTGAATTAGGCCCAGAATGGCATATTTTAATGTACGTTTCAACGTAGCTCTCCTCGCAATGCGGTATTTGACATTAGTATACCACAGTGCTACAATTTATATGTAATCAAAAACATGTTTAAGTTTACATGTTTAAAATTCAATACTTATTATTTTCAGCATGATGTTCAAATTCATGAAAACTCATAATACAGAAAGAAGGATGCAAGATGGACAAGTTTATCGGCAGTCACATGATCTACACCTACGAGAATGGTTGGGAATACGAAATATATATTAAAAATAAAGATACCATCGACTATCGCATTCATAGCGGCATGGTAGGCGGACGTTGGGTTCGTGACCAGAAGGTTAACCTGGTGAAGCTGGTGCAGAATGTGTACAAAGTATCGTGGACTGAACCGACAGGTACGGACGTTTCCCTGAACTTTATGCCAGAGGAAAAACGGATGCACGGCATTATTTTCTTCCCTAAATGGGTTCATGAGCATCCCGAAATCACTGTACGCTATCAGAACGATTTTATTCCGCTGATGGAAGAATCACGTGAAAAATATGAAACCTATCCTAAATATGTTGTCCCTGAATTTGCAGATATTACATTCATTGAAAATGCGGGTGTAAACAACGAAAAATTGATTTCTCAAGCGCCATACGCAGGTATGACAGACGATATTCGTGCAGGTAAGCTGCAAGCATAATCAAACATTTGCTGATGGTTGTAAAGCCTGGGTCTGTGATAAGCAGTCTCAGGCTTTTTTGTGCTGATTGGAGAGAGGGTAGGGATTAAACTGTGAGCGGGATTTAGAATGAATAGTAGACCAGACCATGCTCGATCAGATAAGAACGGCTAATCCGTGGTTTTACGATGGGCGTTGCAGGAGAGAGACTTTGCAGGTTCACGTGGGTGGTCAGGTCGGATAAGGCGGACAGAGCCAGCTCTGCTTTGACATGTCCCCAGTTGTCAGCGTGGTGCTGAATATATTGGTGAGCCTCGGTAAAGGATAGATCCTTGAGCAAGGTGAACACGGAAGCCCATCGGACGAGGTCGAAGCTTCCTTTGATTTCAGGCAGCTCATATTCTGCCCGGCCTTGAGCATCGTTACACGACATGGTGAGCAAGCCACAGCAGCGGTGTTGATCATGTTTAGAGTCTGGAAACTGCCGATAATCGTACTGAATGATTGCCATGGAACCAATGCGTAATTGGGTTGCTTTGGACGTTTTGGGCTGGGCGAGCATCATGCTCATGCTAGAATGGCCTCCTTCGATTCACCGTAAATAGGGATGGGAGAATCATACGTCACAGCGGATGTAATGTAAATCACAAACAAGGGCTTAAAATGAGGATGAGTAACGAAAACCGACTTTTAATACTCATGAAAGCGGATACTTGCATCCGTTTCTTTTATTATCTTGCCGATAGTCCTTTATATTGAAAAAAAGAGAACCCCGGATATCCCCGGGATTGTCTTTATGCTCTCTTAGGTCTAAAAATCATAAAACTGATTGCTGCTAGAACCCAGACACCAATACCGCCGTAGAGCATTATCAAGCCAAAGCCGTGCACAAGCGCTGCATGGACGACGGCTCCAGACGCATCCAGAGAGGAGAGTTCTGGCAAACTCTGCTTGAGAGATACAGTATTTCCGGCGGCTATTTTTTCGGCTACAGACCTCAATTGTACTGCATTGAAAGTCCCGGAAAGGGCACCCTTCAAATAAGACAGAATACCTTCCTGCAAGATGAATCCCATCACAGCGATGTTGATGGCTAGACTGATCAATCTGGCACTCATATCTATACCGGAAGCCATGCCTGCACGGGCACTCGGAACAGAGCCGGTGGTCGTGTTGGTCACAGGCGTGTTGGTTAAGCCAAGCCCAATACCAGCCAACAAGGAGCCAGGGAGCATGGTCAACCAACTGGCGTGATCGCTGCCGCTGCCATATTTCATCAAAATGAAGCCCATACCGAGGATGAACATACCTGATGGAATGACTATACGCGGCTGATAGCGGAGCGAAAAACGCTCTGCCAGAGGCGGAATTACCAAGGTGGGCAGCGCATAAGCCAAGAGAGACAGCCCGGCGGCTACGATGCCGTAACCCAGACCACTCTGGAAATAGATCGGCAGATAGATCATGAACGGCCAGAAACTGAAGTTCATGCCGATGGAGCCAAGGAGAGCGCCAGAGAAATTACGTATCTTGAATACGGAAAAGTCAAACATCGGATGGGCGCTGAGCTTTTCCGCAAATAGAAAAACAATGAAACTTATTGCTACTGCAACAAGGATGCTGATGGATGCTCTGCTGGTAAAGCCGAGTTCCGGCCCTTGCGTGATAAAGTATGCAAGGCCAAAAACTGTCAACGAAAGCGTGATGATGCCAATAATGTCCAGCTTTTTCACCTGCGGATCTCTGGACTCCTCTATGCCACCGAAAACAAGAATCAAAGTGAGGATGGTCAACGGAACGTGGACCAGGAAAACCCAATGCCAGTTCAACACGGCCACGATCATGCCGCCGATGATAGGTCCAAAACCGAGGCCGATACCGAACACGATCCCCCATATGCCAAAGGCTTTGCTGCGTTCTTGTCCTTCCTGAAACCGATGTGAAAGAATTGCTATCTGGCAAATCTGCATCGCACCAGCACCTACCCCTTGAAGAAACCGGCTGATGATCAGAACCGATGTGCTTTGCGCCAAGCCGCAAATCAAGGATGTAATACCGAACAAGACGAGGCTGATAATGAAAATACGCCTCCTTCCATACCGGTCAGCCAGCGTTCCAACAGCCATCAGAACTGTGGCACATGCAATGGTGTAAGCGTTCATAATCCATTGCATATCCTTAAGATCGCCATGCAATACTTTTTCCAGAGTTGGCAGTATCACTGGCACACTGGAAATTTCGAGGCCGAACATCAATGCGGACAAACATATAGCGGCCAATGCAATTATATTTTTGCGGGAGAAGGATAGGCTCACTGAGAGGTCCCCCCAGACTTTTGTTCATCTGCTACTGTTCCTACCTTATTTAAAACGTATTTGCTCAAGGGCAGCCATCCTCTCTATCTTTTCATGTTTCACCTTATCGATGTGAGTTTTATTATATAATCTAAATCATTCATTTTACATAACGCAATCAATCCATTATGATGATTATACAAAGTAATTTAATGAATTTCTCATAAAAACGTTAAATTTAAAGGAGAGCATTCAAAGTGGATCATGTAGACAAACAAATCCTCTTTTATCTTCAAAGTCAGGCAAGAATTTCAATGACGGAACTAGGAAAATGCGTGGGTTTGTCCCAACCTGCTGTAACAGAACGAGTTAAACGAATGGAAGAAAAGGGGGTTATCAAGGAGTATCGCACTATCATCTCTCCTGAAAAAATAGGAAAGGATACGGCAGCCTATATATTGTTTCGGACTAGAGATTGCCATGCATTTCTTGATTTTGTCCATACATCTCCACATGTTGCCGAGTGCCATCGTATAAGCGGAGATCACAGTTATTTATTAAAAGTAGTGACCAACTCGACGCGCACCCTAGAAGAGTTTAGTAACCAGTGCGATAAGTATGGAACCTACACGAGCCTGCTTGTCATGTCGTCACCGATCGAGCATAGACTTCTCATTCATTCTCTGGAAGAAGCAAGTGGAACTGCTCATTCAGAAAAAGATTAAGAATGAAAAAAGACAACCCCGGATATCCTATCCCAGGATTGTCTTCATCATGAAAATATATAGTTAAGCTGATTAAACGGGCGTTACGTCCTGAATCGCTTCATCTTTCCAAATCACATTCTCGCGATAGTTTGATCCCCAATCGTACATCGCTCTCAGTACCGGAATCAGGCTTTCGCCATGCTCGGTCAGAGAGTATTCCACATGCGGAGGAACAACAGGATAGACCTTACGAAGAATGAGTTTATCCTCCTCCAGCTCGCGCAGTTGGTTGGTCAGCATTTTTTGCGTAATGTGGGGGATCAGCTTCTTCAGTTCACCGAACCGTTTGGTGCCTTCCAAGCCGAGATGCCATAAAATAATCAGCTTCCATTTCCCGCCAATGACGGCGAGGGTCAATTCCTTATCACAATTAATCAGCTTCAAATCAATCCGGTCTTTTACAGTAGTGATGTTCATCGACCTCCTGTCCGTAGTTACTCCAAGTATACTATTTATGGCTACTATACGCAAAAGGGGATACATCCATTTTGGAAACTAACCATACTTTTGGATACGGATGAACCGGACAGTGACGAGTAATGATTTGTGAGCGTTTGGGAAAGCTACGACGGTTAAGAAGGAATGACGATGGTATTAAATGATTCCGGCTCCAACTCGAAATGATGCGTATCGTCTCCAGCGGACAGATTCAGCACACGCGATTCGTGGAATGGATTGGCAATGACCACTATCGTTTGTCCGTCAGCATTGCGGAAAGCGACGGCATTCCCCGTCCATGATCCACGGAGTCCAATGCGTCTCGCACCCGGCAATACAAAATGAGAAAAGTGCTTCATCACGTAATATTCCGGGTTCAGGGCACGCTTACGATCTGCCGGGTCAACGGTGATCATCGAATTTTGCTCCCATCCCCATGTGCTCTTGCCTTTCGGCTCCAAAACCATGTTCCAGTAAATATAAGCATTCACGCCATTGGTGAAGTAGTGCTGGTACAGGTTATATACATATTTGGCGTAGTCCCACGAATTTTCTCCGTTCCCGCATTCATTTTCTGTCTGCATATAACGAAGCTCGGGATAGCTGGCTACGGTGCGTTGGATGGCATTTTTGCCTGCCCACTGATAGCCCACGCCTTTAATATATTTGTAGGCCTCCGGGTCACTCAGTACGGTATGGGCATATTCATCGAATCCGGTCGAAGTCTTCTTCATTAATTCTTCCCACGGATCGGGGGCGTTAATGGTACCCAGCCAAATTTCCGTATCTAGTCCGTGTTCCTCGAAGGCAGGGCCTAAATAGTCGCGAATAAATTCGCGAAGTTGTTCACCAGTCCATACACAGGAAGGAAATTTTTGATCGGCAATGACTTCATTTTGAACATGGACCTGATGAATCGTAATGCCTGCCTCGCGGTAAGCCTGCACAAATTTGACGAAGTATAATGCATACGCTTTCAAAATATCCTTTTCCCAGCGCAGTGTGCCGTAATTGTAAGACTTGGGCGATTTCATCCATGTCGGTGGGCTCCAGGGTGAAGCGAACAGCTTCAAGTCCGGGTTAAGTTGCAACGCTTCCCGAATGAAAGGAATGAGATACTGCTGATCACGCTCAATGGAAAAGTGCTTCATCTCCAAGTCGCCGTCCGTTTCATTGTGGCTGTACCATTCCAGCGCGTAGTCACTGGCTCCAATAGGGAGTCGGCAAATCGTGAATTTGTGTTCGCCCTCCGGGTGGAAGAGAGAGTGAAGCACCTGCTCCCGTTCGTCGTTCTCCAAATGGTTCAAGGCTACATAGCCCAGTTCATTAAAACAGCCGCCAAAGCCTTCGACGAGCTGATACGATTCGCCCGTAATGGTCAGGTTGGCATGCTCTGGGGTTTCACTAGGATGAAGAGATCTGGATTGCCAGGCTTTAGCTTTGGAAGTGGAAAACCACTGAATGGTCTGGTTGCTCATATATTACCCTCCTGTTAACGCTTTTTGTATCTCTTCTTATTATAGGGTAGGATCATAAGAGATGAGATGGTCTAAGCCAAGACAAATTTGCCCTAATCCAAGGTGGATTCTGCTGATAAGAGGTGCCAAGAACACATAAAGAACACATGTCTTTGGTATGCTGATGTCCTAGAATGACCGAAAGAGGGAAGTCGATTGAATAAAAGGGTTCTTCTCGTGGAGGATGAAATTCGTATCCGTGAAGTCATTGCGGATTATTTTAAACAGAATAATTGGGAAGTCTATGAAGCAGGCAATGGAAAAGATGCGCTAATCTGGTTTGATTCGGTACAGCCCGATCTGATCATACTCGATATTATGATGCCGGAGCTGGATGGTTGGGAGGTATGCCGTCAGGTTCGCAGCCGTTCCGGTGTGCTGATCATTTTGCTGACCGCCAAATCCGGTGATGATGATAAAATACTGGGCTTTGAGCTGGGAGCAGATGACTACGTTACCAAGCCTTTTAGCCCCAAGGTGCTGATCGCCCGCGCGAACGCGCTGATGAAACGAGTGGAGGGCCATGTGCTGCCTGAGTCGCATGTCCTGCGGTTCGGCACGGCCATTCTCAATACGATGGCTCATCGGCTTGAGGTAGATCAGGCGGAAGTCGAGCTGACGCCCAAGGAGTATGAGCTGCTGCGGCTGCTTATACATAACAAAGGTATGGTCATTTCACGGGATGCGATACTTAGCCGAGTGTGGGGGATCGACTTTGAAGGAGATACGCGGGTCGTGGATACGCATATCAAAAAGCTGAGAAGCAAGCTGGGCCTTGAATCACGCCATATCCGGACCGTTTTTGGTACAGGCTACAGGTTTGAGGAGGAAGAATGAACAAACGGGGAGTTACCTTTAAGTTGTTCATTATGACCGTTGTATTTTTTCTTTGTTTTTACGGCATGGTGATTTTGTGCCAACTGCTGTTCTTTGAAAATTTTTATCAGCAACAGAAGATCGGGCGTGTGGAAAGCCGTTTGCAAAGCTTCGGTCAAAGCTATGTCAAGGAAGCCTGGGGCTCCGATAGGGTTTCACGAGAAGCAGCCCGTTTTATGTTTCAGAATAAGAACCAGTTGGCGATTGTCACGCTAGACGGCAAAGTAAAGCTGGATGACCCGTTCCATATCAATCTCCGAAAAGCAGACGGGCAGATCGTTAAAATATCGCTGTCTCT
This sequence comes from Paenibacillus sp. LT-B23, assembly GCF_059417685.1. Lineage (NCBI taxonomy): Bacteria > Bacillati > Bacillota > Bacilli > Caryophanales > Paenibacillaceae > Paenibacillus > Paenibacillus sp. LT-B23. The sequence goes on from NZ_JBSQBM010000026.1 coordinate 63,039, forward strand.
GTTTATGAGCCAATTTGGAGATGAACTGAGGGCAGCCCGGATTCAGTCGGGCGACTCATTAACCGTTGAAGGTGAAGTGTTGGAAACCGACGGCATCTCTTCTGCCAATTTAATTTATCCGACAGGCATTCAGAAGCCTGGCTCCAAACATATAGGAACGACCTCGGAAGAGTCGAGCACAGAGGGGAGTGTAAGGTTGTCCGGTACGGTGACAGAAATTGTGCTGCCGGATCTGAAAACCTGGAGCCAGCGGCAAGGAATGCTGTTTAGTGCGCTGGAGGAATGGTTTCCTTTGTCGCAGACCCATTTGGAGAAGCTCAAGAATTTTGAAGTGCTGGAGGAAGAGTGGAAGGAGCCTTGGACGGGTGTGCGTAATGCGGTCATTGTCCATCCTGTGCGACAAAGCACCGGAGAGATCGACCTGCTGTTCACAGTGACATCGTTGCAGGAAATCAGCGAGACGAATGAAGCTCTGCGCTGGTTCTATCTGTACCTGGGCATCGGGGGTTTTGCGCTGATCCTTATTTTGTCCTTGTTCTATTCCCGAATGGTGACCCGTCCGCTCATTGCCTTGAACAAAACCGCCAAGCGGATGGCAAAGCTCGATTTTACAGCCCATACACCGATCCGGCAAAATGATGAGCTGGGCAGCCTGTCCTACAGCATGTATACCCTGTCCCAGAACCTAGACACCGCTTTGCGCGAGCTTCAGGAGGCTAACCAGCAACTGGTTGAGGACATGGAGCAGAAACAGAGGATGGAGGCTGTGCATCAGGACTTTTTTGCCAGCGCCTCTCATGAGCTGAAGACCCCGCTTAGTATTGTTAAAGGCTTCGCCGAAGGGCTACAGGATGGCGTTAGTGCCGGGAAGCAGGACCACTATATCAAGGTGATTGTGGAGGAAGCGGACAAAATGGAGCGGCTGGTCAAGGATATGCTGGACCTCGCCAAGCTGGAATCCGGCACCCTCAAGCTTCGCAAAACGACTTTTATACTGAGCGAACTGGTGGAGGAAGTCGTGGACAAGCTGTTCCATCTGCTAAAAGAAAAGCATCTGGAAGCGGTCATTATCCCTGCTAATGAGCTGCCGATTCACGCCGATGCCGGATGGCTGGAGCAGGTGATTTTCAACTTCGTCATCAATGCCATCCGACATGCCGAGGAAGGAAGCTCGATTACGATCCGTATCGAAGGCTCCGGGGAAATCAATACCTTTTCCATTGAAAATAAAGGGGAAACGATTCCCGACGATCAGCTGGAGCAAATTTGGGAACGGTTTTACCGGGCCGAGCTTTCACGCAGTCGTCAGACAGGGGGAACCGGACTGGGACTGTCGATCGTCAAACGGATTTTGGATTTGCACGATTTTCGCTATATGGCGGAGAATACCAAGGATGGCGTTCGTTTTGTCGTCATATTCGGAGGTTAAGCTATAGCAAAGGAGTCAAGCAGTATGAAATGGAATTGGTTGCCCTCACTATGCACAATTGCAAATCTGGGGGCAGGGGTACTATCCCTGTTTTACACGATTCATGAACAATATGCGACCGCTTTTATTCTGATTATGGTGGCTGCTTTGTGGGATGTGCTGGACGGTTTGCTGGCAAGGCTGCTGCATTGCTCCAGTGACTTTGGCAAGCAGCTCGATTCGCTGGCGGATGTGGTCTCATTTGGCGTTGCGCCTGCTTTCTTGACCTTGTTCTACCAACTGGGAGGTACACATTGGATGGGGCCGCTTGTGGCTGTTTTGTTTGTGATATGCGGTGCAGTGAGGCTGGCAAGATTCAACTTGATGGCTTTTAGTACAGGCTTCGTAGGCATGCCAATTACGGCTGCGGGTGTGATTTTGTCCTTTATGTTCTTATGGAGTGAGCATTTACGACCCGAATTATTGCTAGGGCTCATGGTAGTGCTGTCTTTCCTGATGGTTAGCCGTATTCCGTTCCCGTCCTTCAAAAAATAACCGATCAGGAGGTGGCGCCCCTATGGAATGGGCCATGAGCATGATTACACATTACGGGTACATTGCTATTTTTGCACTTCTTGCTCTCGGGATTATCGGCCTTCCGGTTCCAGATGAAATTATTATGATCTTTGTCGGCTATCTGTCCTCCATCATGGTACTGAATTATTCAATGTCTGTGCTGGTCAGCTTTATAGGGGCGATGACAGGTATGATGATCAGCTACACGCTCGGCAAAAAGCTGGGACAGCCGTTAGTGGATAAGCACGGCAAGTGGGTCGGGCTGACACCGAAGCGGTTTGCAAGGGTGAAGGGGTGGTTTGCACGCTTCGGGCTGTGGACCATTCTGGTCGGTTATTTCATTCCGGGCGTCAGGCATGCGACAAGTTACTTGTCTGGAATAAGCGCAATGCCTGTTCGAAAATATATGCTGGTGGCAAGCGCAGGCTCACTCGTATGGACCCTTGTTTTTATTTCGATTGGTTATATTACCGGAGCAAATATACACTTTCAATAAGGTTACACCAAAAGTAATGTAGCATTTTTCATGCATTCCACCGATAATATAATAGAGGATTTTGCAAAAATCCAATAAGCGACTTCCAATGAACAATATATAGATCGAAATGGTCTAGTTCGTCTATATATTGAACTTCGGAGCGACTGGAATCGAATTTTGCAAAATCCTGAATAAAGAAACTGTACAACCAGTGAGGGGATCTGTAGTGAACGCTTTTATGAAGCATGTTGAAAAATTACCTGGTTTTCTGCAAATGATCCTGAATATCTCGTTGTTTCTGGTCGGACTGATTTTAAGCTTCTTGCTGCTGAAAGAAACATGGTCCATCTTTTCCTATGTTTTTTTGTCTACAGAGTCGGATAAGAATTACTATGAATTCACTGAGGAACTGCTTGTATTTTTCTTGTATTTTGAGTTCATTGCATTAATTGTTAAGTACTTTAAAACCAATCTCCATTTTCCCTTGCGTTATTTTATCTATATCGGTATCACGGCCGTCATCAGGCTCATTATTGTAGATCACGATGATGCCAAGAACACATTTTGGTGGTCCATTGCCATCCTGGTCATGGTAGGTTCTCTATTGATCGCTAACAGTAAATTGTTAAAAAGAGAAAGCTGATTCGTTAGGACAGATTACAAGGTTGACAGTCAAGTGGGAAAGAGGGAATAAAGACGAATGGTAAGAAACTGGATGAATCATGCGGGCGTCAGGCGGGTAGCCGTCCTTGCGATAATCGTTTTGCTGTTGTTTATGTTAAGAAGCATGATGAATATTATGTTGTTAACACTGCTGCTTACGATCTTGATTGGTAGTATATATAACGGAGTGAATAAGCTGGTCAAGCGGTTCGTCAATGTGCCGTCAATGGTCGTGCTGCTACTGGTGTATGGGCTGCTAATTCTGATTATGGTGTGGGGCGTTTACCGAATGGTGCCGCTAATCATTGTACAGGTCAAGCAGGTGTATCTCATGATTCAGCAAGCGTATATGTATCCTGATCGTAATCAATGGAACGAAACCATCATTGAGTTTATGGATACGTTGAATGTCCAGCGGCTATTTGAGCCGGGCTTGAATGCAGTGATGAAGGTCAGTCAATTGGGAACACAACTGCTGGTTTCGATTATTTTGAGCTTATTCTTCCTGATGGAAAAATCCTATATTACACGCTTTACAGCAACGTTTGTGGATAGCAAGCTGGGCTGGTTTTTCAAGGAAGTGGGTCATTTTGGTCGTATGTTCCTGGACACGTTCGGGAAGGTGCTGGAGGCTCAACTGCTGATTTCACTGATTAACTGTATCTTGACCACGATTGCGCTCTGGATTATGGGCTTTCCTAATCTGCTGGGTCTTGCGCTCATCATATTCGTGCTGGGATTGGTCCCGGTGGCAGGTGTGTTTATCTCGCTGGCGCCGCTCGGTCTGATTGCTTTCAGTGTCGGCGGCATTCAATATGTCATTTATCTGGTTATTCTGATTGTGGTGATACATGCCATTGAAGCCTATTTCCTGAATCCGAAGCTGATGTCTTCCAAAACCAATTTACCGATCTTCTTTACCTTTGTCGTATTGATTTTCTCTGAACATCTGATTGGAATTTGGGGCTTGATTGTAGGTATTCCGCTGTTTGTTTTCTTCCTTGATCTAATTGGGGTAAAACGCAAGCAAGAGAAAGATACCTAACTTAGCGCCACAGATTCTAACCTTGTATAGTTACGATCCATAAATAACGAATGCCTGCGAAGCCGCAGGCATTTTTTTATTATCCAATGTATTTACAGGAAGGGTCGCGGTCAGCATCATGCAGGAGGTGTCTAACGGGCCGCTTTACTTTCTTGCGGATAGCGAATCCCGTCAGGGTAGCTAATCAGTTCAATGATCGTTTCCCAGGGCGATTTTCCGTACACGAGCTGATTACGTGCCCCTGCTTCCAGCCCTAATTCCTGTTCAGCCTTTTTCCTTCCTGCAGTTCCACGTCTGGCACCGTGATGCCAATATGATCGATTCCGCGCACAGGATGCTGTTTTTGGGTCATGTGTATGATCTCCTCATTTGCTTGCCTATTCTTTTATACCCGTAATGTAACATACCCTCACAACCTTTTTTATCTCCTTGTGATCTGTAGTACACTGAGTATAAAAGATATGCTCAAATTGAAAAGAAACGAGATGATGTAGGGTGGAACAGAAGATAAAGATATTGGCTATATCGGGGAGTCTCCGCCAAAAGTCATCCAATTCAGCATTATTGAAGGCTACCATCGGGTTAGCGCCGGAAAATATGATGTTCACGATCTATAACGGATTAGGTGAGATTCCTCATTTTAACCCTGACCTGGATGTAAATGACGGGCCGGCTTCCGTCAAGGAGCTGCGGGAACAACTGAAACAAGCGGATGGGGTATTGATCTGTACGCCGGAATATGGGAATGGTGTTCCAGGTACTTTGAAAAATGCATTGGATTGGCTCGTATCCTCGGGCGAATTTGTAAATAAGCCTACAGCAGTAATCAGCGCGTCGCCTTCTCCTATGGGTGGGAATCTGGCACATGCCTCTCTGTTGCTCACATTGCAAATGATCAATGCCGAGATTGTGGAAAATGGAAAGGTCATTATTCCGCATATCACATTGAAGTTAAATCAGGAAGGTGAAATTACAAACCTTGAAACGAGGCAGGAACTGTTAGCATCGCTTCAAGGGCTTGAGCAAGCCTGTTCGAGACAGGTGTAAAAGCTGTTAAAAGAAAAGCAGCGGCAGTCCGAGATTTTATTTTCATCTCCGAAGCTGCTGCTGTCCTTTTAAATGACTTTAAAGTTTAAATTTTAGACGGTATTCAATAAGCTCTCATATACCTTTAATCGGGCATATACCGTTTCAAGTATGGGATAAACGGCATTACTAGCAGAAGCCAATCCAAGAAGTGAACCATGCAGGTGACTCGCTTCAATCGGAAGCCTTTTATGCATATCACGTTGCATGGATGACATCATCTCTGGTCGTAAGGACTCCATCGTTTTCAATGTATGAGCTTCCATCTCTGAATCAATCGGCATCCCTGCATTGCGAGCAAGTGTGACAATCTCATGAAGCAGCTTTTCGTATATAGCACGTGACTCTGCCGTGGCAAGTATAGTCCCAACCGAGGCATCCATCAGTGTTGTAATTCCACTCAAGCTGGCAACAAATATATATTTCTGCCAAACTTCACGTTGAATATCCTGACTTATTGCCACTGTGAAGCCTGCATGATCAAGATGATTCAGCAGCAGTTGTGTACGCTCTGATTGCACTCCATCCCATTCACCGAAGACAATACGGTGGAACGGACTTGTTTGAACGACAGAACCATCATGATCTAGCGTAGTTTCGATATAACAAAGTCCGCCCAGCACTTTTTCCGGACCGAATTGCTTGCGTAAAGAGTCAAAATGTTCGTAACCGTTAAGTAACGGAAGAATCATGGTATGATCACCGATATAGGGCTCAAGATCGAATTGCAATTGGGGCAGATGATACGCTTTGACCGCAACGATAATACAGTCGAACGGCTCGGCAGCTTCACCATATGTAATAGCGCGGATTGGCGTCTGGAAATCCCCATGAACACTTTTAACAATCAGACCATTCTCTCTCAACTGAGATTTTTTGGAAGGACGTACAAGGAAGGTCACGTCTTCTCCTTTTTGAACAAGACGTCCCCCGAAGTAGCCTCCAATGGCCCCTGCACCTACAATCATAAATCGCATCATATAGTCCCTGCCTTTCCTTTTGCAATTAAAGTACCTATATCCGAATACGTTTTTACAAACCTCTTCTCCCGGTAAGGAGAGGAGTATTGCAGCATGTCATGGTGGACTATACCAGCTTCCTCAGCCAAACGAGCAGACGGATAGTCATACACCGTAATCATGCTTATAGGTAAACCTTCTCGTTTCATTTTCTTCAATTGCAAAATATTAAGCGCTTTTGGGTTTTCCATGGTTACATTCAATCCTTTCCCTACTTTTGTTTTAGATCACAAAAAAAACCTTTCAGCACATGGCCAAAAAGGTCCGAAAGGCAAAAAAAGAGTCAATTTGCGACCGTTCTTTTGTCTCGGTCCTTGCGGATCAGAGCAAAATCCAACGAGTTCACCTCCATAGGCTCACACATCTACGTATTGAATTACACTAAACCAGAGTACCGTTCGAATTTGTCGATACAGCCTCTCACGGAAGTATATCAAAATAAAGGGTTCTTTGCCTAACCTTCGCTGCAATACGAACAAAATAAGCCCTTCCAGCTTCCTGATGGGAAGTGAAAGGGCTGTTCAGCTTGCCGATACAGCTTATGAAATATCGCTAAGTCTTCAGGACAAGTACAGCGTCACGGACGGTCGATAAATTCGTACAGAAAGGATTGACCCTCCCGATAGAAACGTGGGTCGTATACGCCCAGACGCTGTCCGTCGTCTACAACGACCACGAAGGGCGACCATTGCACAAGTGTTTGTGCCTTTGGATTGCTGGCAAACAGCGAATCCAGATTAGCCTGATCCTGGGATGGCAATTCTGCTACTGTATGAAAGCCTGTCCACAGGGAGCCTTTACTCAAGGTGACTACAGAGTCCTTTTTGCTAATCACAGTGAACACACCTGGGACAAAATCGGCAGATAGCGCTGCCTGCTCATAAGATACCTGTGTCTTTTGCTGGTGCAGAATCAGCATACCTTGGGCAGTCTGGACGGCGAAATGCAGCGCCATCAGCACCCAGACGATCCGGTAGACAGCCATGGAGGATATTCGGGCAGAACGCCGGAAGCGGACATAGAGAAATCCCGCCAGCATCAACGCCCATAGAACAAGGTCCACAATCGGAATCGTTCCGAAGGTCACTCTCATCTGCGAGAAAGGCTCAAAATACCCTGTGCCCCAAGCGTTAAACAGGTCGCTCGTATCGTGAATGAACACAGCTAGCAGGGCTATTCCAAACCACCGCCAGCCGGATTGTCGGAAGAGCAAGCGCACCAGCAAGGCAATACATGCCGCCCATACGGGAACGAGGAACAGTGAATGGGTAAGGCCCCTGTGCCACATCTGGTATTGCCCCGACACATCCCACAACGTAGAAATCACATCTATATCAGGAATTTGCGAGCCAATAACAGTAGTGAATAGCAGTGCGCCCTTTTGCTTGCGCGTCATGTCCGGATTCTTGACTGCGCCGTATAAGGCCAAGCCGAACAATGTATGTGTAATGGTATCCATAATGATTCTCCTTTTGATACAGATACCCTAATTGTAGCATGGACGTGATGTATTTGAAGAGCATGAAGGTGATATAATAGGGCACAAATAGGTTCGTAGAGCGATGACTGAGCAGAGGAGAGAAGGCTAATGTACGAGCAAATTGTAACGTATGGTCTAAGCAAAAAAGAAGCGATAGAGGATTACCCTTTTGGTCCTGAGCCACTGGTGCTGAAGGTGGGAGGCAAAGTATTTGCTCTCCTGAGACAAGCGAACGGTATTTGCCAAGTATCTCTGAAATGTGATCCGGTTATTGCGGAAAACCTGCGTGAGCAAAACAAGGCGATTAAGCCAGGCTATCATTTGAATAAAAAGCATTGGAATACGATAGAGGTTGATGCTACTTTCCCGCTGGAGGATTTGTATAGCATGATTGACCATTCGTATGAGCTAGTGTTCAAAAGCTTGACCAAAGCGCAGCGTGAAGCGATTACGATGAGGATACGGGCAACAGATCTGTGAAAGGTGTGTTATATGATGAAGGCTCAAGAAGTAATCCTTGATCACCAGCATACCGTCTTTGGCGAGGTAACCGATGGAATGGAGCATGTCGAAGCACTCAAGCGGGGAGACCGGATGTTTGAGGTTAAAGTGTGGGATCAATAAGAGGCTTGAAGATCAAACATTTTTACTTGACAGAAAACACGTAAAGATATATTCTTAATTTAAAGATAATTCATTTAAAAATAATATCGAGGAGTGGAACTGAACATGAGCGAACTGGTAAATATTATTCAAGAGAGAAGATCGGCTTCTAAATTTATTCCTGATGTTACAATAGATAAAAAAGAACTGGAAGAGATATTTCAGCTAGTGAAGTTTGCTCCATCGGCTTTTAATTTACAGCATGCGCATTATATCGTGATACAGGATACAGATACGAAACAAAGACTGCATGACGAGGCAAGTAAGCAGTATAAAATATTAACGTCTTCGGCCGCAATTGTGGTGCTCGGGGATACCGAGGCGTATACGAAAGTAGCTGAATATAATGAAGGCTTTCTAAACCTGGGCGTTCTGAGCAAGCAGGAATATGACAGAGAGGTGGAATCGGTGACCCAGTTTTATCGCGAGCGGGGACCTGTCTTCCAAAGGGAAGAAGCGATTCGCAATGCCAGCCTGTCTGCCATGCAGTTCATGTTGATTGCCAAGGACAAAGGATGGGACACTTGCCCGATGATCGGTTTTGACCCGGAGAAGGTACAGGAAGTATTGAATATTCCAGAAAATTTCGTGCCAGTTATGCTGATTACCTTGGGTAAAGAAGATGTATCTGGTCAGCGTGCACGTGGATACCGTAAGCCAGTTGGGCAATTTGTCAGCTACAACGGATTTTGAAATGTATAAATAAAATAAAATCAGATTAGATGAAGAAAAGGAGTGACTGAGATGTCATTGAAGACCGCAGGAATTCATCATATCACGTCCTTTGCAGCAGACCCGCAGGGTAATGTAGATTTTTACGCAGGCGTGCTTGGGTTGAGATTGATTAAAAAGACGATTAATTTTGATGCTCCAGAAGTATATCATTTGTATTTTGGTAACGAAGAAGGCAGCCCGGGAACGATCATTACCTTTTTTCCGGCTCCGGGTACACGCAAGGGTAAGCTCGGAGGCGGGCAGGTAGGAATTACAACGTATGTAGTGCCGCCGGGGACTCTGGATTACTGGGAAAATCGCCTGCACAGCTTGAAGGTATCCTTCACAAAATCAGCTCGTTTCGGCGAATCATTTATTCAGTTTCAGGATAATGAAGGCTTGCATCTTGAACTGGTGGAGCGGGAAGAAGGCCCGGCCAACACGTGGACGGCAGGCGGCGTGCCAGCGGATAAAGCGATCAAGGGCTTTGGCGGCGCAGTGCTGTTCAGTGCTAATTCCAAGCATACGCAAGGCGTGCTGGAGAACATTCTGGGAATGACTCCCATCGGAGAAGATGCAGATGCAGGCTACATCCGCTATCAGGCGACTGGCGATTTGGGCAATCTGATCGACATTCCGGTCAAAGATGTACCGTGGGGCAACGGCGGCGCGGGTACAGTTCACCATATTGCCTGGCGTGCGCAGGATGATGCAGAACATCAGGTGTGGAACGAAACGGTTCGCCAGCATGGCTTTGGGACAAGCGGCATTGTGGATCGGCAATACTTCAATGCTGTATACTTCCGGGAGCAAGGTGGTATTTTGTTCGAGATTGCGACCGATCCACCCGGCTTTACCGTGGATGAGGAGCTGAACGAATTGGGGCACAAGCTGATGCTGCCAGAATGGTTTGAGCCTCAGCGTTCCGTGATTGAGTCTAATCTGGTTCCCATTGAAGTTAGAGTATTGAAGCAGGATTAATCAGGATAGATCACGACACATCAGGATAAGTAAACAAAAGGTCCAATTGCAGGGTGTTTCTACCGCAATTGGACCTTTTGTTTTGGATTTTTTCAGTGCATCTTGCTTTATGACATCTGTATGGGGTTATCCCTCAATGTAGGTTTTGTTCAGCCTTACTAACAGCTCCCCGAATTTTTCCTGTTCCTCATCTGTCCAGTTCTCCAGCATTTCGCAATACCGGGCTACTCTCATTTTCTTGTCTTCCAGCAACAGTTTCTTACCCAGCTCCGAAATTTCAAACAGGCTGACGCGCCCGTCCGACGGGTCGGATAGACGGCGAATCAGTCCCTTGGTTTCCAATGCGGCCGTTTGTCTGCTGACGGTAGAAATATCGAGCAGAAACATATCTGCGAGCGTTTTTACACGAGTGGGGCCATACTCCATGAGCTGCCTCAATAGCAGATACGTGGCGCGCTCCAAAGTGCCGATTTTGTGCTCAGACTGATCGATGTATACTGCGCGGCGTATAAATGTTGTTAACTCATACTCAATAAGCTCCACTGCTGTATTCCTGTGAGAATCATGAAGAGGATGGTTCATTGGAAGTTCCTCCTTAATGTGGTGGTTCATCAGAATATTGGAATAGTTATAATTTTAAATAAATGATTGATATGAAGTTTTATAGTTGTGCAATACAATTAAATATGGTTGCATCGAACAAGTAATTATGGATTATCTAAATTCTTATATAATAAGAGGTTTTGAGAGCTTCAACAACAAGAACATTTGCAAACCCACGTTGTTAATGTACAGCATCATTCAAATTAATCCACTATACTCAACTATGCAAGGTCCGTGGAATGTACCATTTCACGGGCTATGGTTATGGTTTGAACATTGAAAACATCCCCAGTCATTTCAGGTTGGAGGGATTGTGAAGAAAGAGGGACGGTCATTACTGGCCGGGTGGTTTGTCTGATCACAAAAAATAACCTGCACAGCCGTATGAGCCACACGGCGATGTGCAGGTTTATTTTAAATCGGATTCATAGCGGTTAAACCTGCCTAGATCATTAACAGTTCACGAATCTCCAGCTCGGTCAGTGCCGAAAGGGTTTCTTGTCCCGGTTGGATGACCTGGTCGATGAGATTTTTCTTTTTTTGCTGTAATTCATACATCTTGTCCTCTACCGTACCTTGCGCGACGAGACGAATCACCTGCACGACTTTTTTCTGGCCCATCCGGTGGGCGCGATTGGTAGCCTGTTCCTCTACAGCGGGATTCCACCACAGATCGTACAAAATGACGGTATCTGCTCCGGTAAGATTCAGGCCGGTTCCTCCTGCTTTCAGAGATATCAGGAACAGATCGCGTTCTCCTTCATTAAAACGGCTGCACAGCTCCACACGTTCCGAAGCGGGAGTCTGCCCGTCCAGATAAAAGTAGGGCACTCCTTCCTGAGCAAGCTCACGTCCGATCATTTGAAGCATCGTCGTGAATTGTGAAAAGATGAGCATCCGCTTGCCCGAACTAAGGCATTCCGTAACGATCTCAAGCAGCTGCTCAAATTTGGCTGAGCTTCCGGTGTAGCCCTCGATAAACAAGCCCGGATGACAACAGAGCTGGCGAAGCCTGGTCAGACCCGCAAGGATCTTGATCCTGTTTTTCTGGAAGCCCTCCTCATTCAGATGCTTTAATGTCTCATGCTGGAGCTTGGCCAGATAGGCCGTATACAGCTTCTTCTGATCCGGCAGGAGCCGCGATACCTGAACGGATTCGATTTTTTCCGGCAGCTCCTTCAGGACGTCGCTCTTGAGGCGGCGCAGCAGAAATGGACGTACCCGCTTGGCGATCACATCCCGGGTGAGATTGTGAAATGCTCTTTTGCCACCGGGAAATAGCTCGGGAAATACAACATCGAAGATGGACCATAGCTCTTCCAGTGTATTTTCCACCGGCGTTCCAGTAAGGGCAAAACGATAACGGGCTTTTACATCCTTCACGCTCTGTGCCGTTTGGGTGGCATGGTTCTTGAATGCCTGCGCCTCGTCCAGAATCAGCGTGTGGAACGATAGCTTGCCGTACAAGTCCGTATCCCGACGCAGCAGAGGATAGGAGGTGATGATGACATCATACCGGGCTGCGTCCCTGATGATTCGACTGCGCTCATCCGTGTTACCGTCTGCAATGGCGACGCAGATATGGGGTGCAAACTTCTCCAGCTCATTCCGCCAATTGTACACCAGTGACGCAGGGGACACGATCATGGCTGGAAGCTGCTGATTGCGGATTTCCGGCAGCACAGAGACGAGGAAGGCGATACTTTGCAGCGTTTTGCCCAGTCCCATATCATCTGCCAAAATGCCCCCGAAACGGTAATGCGCCAGCGTCTTGAGCCATTGAAAGCCGTAGACCTGATAATCTCTCAGGATCGGAGCGAGTGTATCGGGTACTGGAAAGTCGAGATGATCGGGATTACGAATATTCTCCAGCAGTTGGCGAAACGTTTTGCCCAGCGTCAGATTCTTCCCTTGATCATGGGGATCTATTAAATACAGTCCTTGCGTAACGGGTATGCGAATTTGTGCGGCATCCAGGTCGCTTTTGCGAATTCCTGTTTCATTCATGAACCGGATCAGATCCTTGTATTCCTCTGTTTCCAGCGGCAGCAAAGCACCATTCGGCAAGCGGTGATATCTTCGCTTTTCCTCTAATGATTTTAGCAGCAGGCGGATTTCGGATTCCGGAATGCCTTCGATATCAAATTTAAATTCAAGCCAATCGGTACGTTCGTCTAGCTCTACTCGTACCTTCGGGGTGGGCAGGGTGTTGTTTACTTTCGATTTAACAGCACCCGTGGCATACACCTCTACCAGTTTTTCCAGCTGTGGCACCGTATGATATAGAAAATCATATTCCGCATCCTCATCTTCCATAACATATCCACTGTCTGTCTTGGCGAAGGAGCTATGCTCCATCAGATCCAAAATTTGTTGTTCCTGCTCCCCATCCCGTATCAGAATACGCTCGTTGTCAGGCTTCCGCTCGTCGGTTTCCAGTGGGTTCACGATGATTTCCCCGTATTGGAACTCCAGTCCTGCCAGCAGCTTGTCTCTTACCCGATCCAGATATAGCTTCGCCTTCAATGGCTGCTGTGTGACCCGCTCAGAGACAGACCGTGTCATATGGACACGTCCAAGCTTCGTCAACCCGGGGACAACCTTGTCCATAAAAGACTCCATCTGTTCCGGTGCAATCTGAATTTTCCGCTTGTGGTGGACTTCCAACATCCGTTTTAGCTCGGACAGACGTCGCAGCGGATCGTCCTTCTGCTTTACGAGCTTGCCATTGGCAATGACGATGCCGTAGTCCTCCATAACGGTTAGATCAGCCAGTCCCTGAATGCTTAGCTGGTAGCCTTCGGTTTCAGCCTCGGCCTTGTCGAATTCAAATTGCAGCGGCAGCATGTTGCCTGACTGAGGAATACCCTCGGTTGTGTTTCCATGAATCTCAAACTGGACGCCCTGTGCTGCTGCCAGCAAGGGGAGCAGCTTTTCCCAGGCCGTAGGTGGAATGAGCAGCATCCGTTCTCCACTCATGTGGCTGCTAGAGGACGAATATGTGCCCGAGGTTTCCCGGATCATCCGCTCATTGCGGCGAACTTGAACCAACTGCTGGAGAATGGCATCATGTTCAAGCCGGAATCGGTATAACTGAGGCTCGTATGAAAAGTTTCTCGTAAACATGTAGCTGTCGCCACGATCAATGCTGTCGAGAAACGAACGGATTTTCTGGACAATATACAACCGTTTGGGTCCGGCTTTCATCTCTATGCCAAACATGTACTTCTGGTAACCATAGGCAAAGGGACGGATCACAAACTGAAAATCCAGAATAGCACGGGTATCCAGCAGCGTAGGAGTGCTGCGAAGCGGCTTCTTGCTGCTGAATAGCTGTAGCATACTGTCGGTCAGTTGGAGATCACTTTGTGTGATGCCAGAGAAGCGTGTGGTCCGGGCGTGATCATGCTGAGCATCAGTAGCGGTATAGGTTCCGTCTTTCTCAGTTTCTTTTACTGAATCCGGGGTCATGCCCGAATGGAGTCTGGAAGCATAAGAACGTACAGACAGGCTTTTTCCGTGCAGCATTTCATGGGCGTTAATGAGAACGGCAGCAATATGCTTACAATACTGTCCGGTGGTCTGAAATGTGTTACAGGTGCATTCCGCGCGGATACTGCCGTTGGGGCGGATCATAGCAGCAACGGCATAAAAGCGACTGCCTTTGACCGTGGCCTCATACACACCATCATCATGATCTATTTGCGTAAAGGCCACTCTTTTGGCCCGATAATAGGCATCCCCGTTGTCATAAGCGGCTTGACTGCATAGCTGTCTAATGACCCGCCGGGTAAGTTCAAAGCTCATGGTTCGCAATCCTCTCCTGAGTCATTCCGTTTTCTTTTATGATAACAGAACAGGCGTGATCGTGGACACATGCGGATGGTTATTGAAATATATGGATTGTTTAATTAGTTAAATGAAACTAATCAGCTAGAAATGGGCGCTATTTGGAATATTTTGATACCGAAGACTTAATGATATCTTATGTCTAAAGGCGTATTGTTTGTCCTCTGAGATAAAAGGTACAATTATAAAAGGGATTTTGTGGATATAAGATATGATGCTTATGAAAAGGGGTGCTGATAATCAGTCACCGATATGTAAAAGGAATGATGGTGTTGATAACCCTTATTTTAATACTGGGAGGATGCCAAAAGGTGAGTAAAGATGAAGATGCTGAACTGATTAGTAAAGCGAAAGCTACGGCAATTGAACATATGAAAGACAAGTATGGTCTCGATGTAGAAATCACTTACGCAAAAAAAATGCCAACTTATGTAGTATTTAAAGTGAATTTTAAGGGCAATGTTGTGGGCCATGAGGAACAGACCTTTGGAATTTCCGTAGATTATAAAACACAGGAAACTTCCAATTTTATGATAAGTCCTGAACTAAAGAAGGTCTTACCAGGAAAAAGTGAAGGAAATAAATAGCTGTATTCTTTAATACAAGAAAGGGGACTACTTTCAATGGCTGTTACACCTCTTGTTGATGACGAGACCTATAGAATAATGTCCGAATTGTCTTATGATGAATGGGAATCAGATACAGACGTAGATGAACTCCCCGGCTGGAGGGTGCTGGACTCCGTTAATCGTGAAGACTCAGGATTAGCAGCCACTACATTTTACAACGATGAAACGAAACAGGCTGTCATTGCCTATCGTGGGACGGAAACGGATGATCCACAGGATTTGTATAACGATGCGACCCTCGCACTTCCTGAAATTAACCGAAAAATTCATGGTAGTTTAAATATTCATTCGGATGCTTACAACGAGAATATGAAGAAAATGGACGACGAGTTAGGGTTCACGGCGTTTAACAACTGGATGGGGGAAAAAGAAAAGAGTGTAGATAAGGCTTTGTTCGGTAGCTCAAACCAGTTCTATCAGGCAGAGGACTATGCGAAGGATTTACAAAGCAAATACAAGAACTATAACTTCTCGCTAACTGGACATTCGCTGGGAGGAGGAAATGCACAATATGCAGCAGCTTACACGGGGTTGAGTGCTGTTACATTCAGTGCGCCTTCGGTTATTTCCAGCTTGACGCCAGAATACAGAGATAAAGCAGAAAAAGGCGAATTTGACCATCAAATTACGAATTTCCTTCATCCAGGTGATATGATAGCCAGCTTTATTGGGGGAGGATACGATCTTCACGTAGGATCTTCTTACCATATCAACAGTAATTATCAAACGGCTAATGACGGCATAGGGTTAAAAGAGCAAATTGACAACACGTTGGGCGGACCTTACTATCATTCCCTTGAGTATTATAAGTTTGATGAGAACGGTTATATCTCTAATCCGCTGTACGATCCCGTAACAGGCGAACGAATCACGGAATCTCCGCGCATTCCATCTGACTTCAACCTAATGGATACGGTGGACGGCTGGATACATCAATTAGGACAGACCTTAACTCAATTTCAAAAGGCAGCGCTGGTAACAGCAGCTACATCTGCTTCTGCCGGTACGATTCAGGTCATGCCGGAGCATTTACTTGCTGTAGCCGAGAAATGGAAGGCAAACGCGCAACAATGCGATGCGGATTTTCAGCGTGTGAGGGTAAGACTTTCCCGCTATATGCATACAAGTCAAAGCCGCCGATTACAACCGATTGTAACGCAGCTTGATTCCTCCATGGCAGAATTCAGCCAATGGTATTTGCAACATACGAATGAATTTCTGTATTACCTTCAGCACAAGATAGAGCAATTTATCCAAGCTGACAACAGCTAGTAACAAGGTACTGATAATGTTTAATTATTTTATAGTCAGTAGGATACATAGGAGGCGGACAGTGATTTGAACGGGCAAATACGGGTCGAACTGGAAGAGTTATTACTTGCGGAAAAAGAGCTGACGTGGCTGCTCGCTCAGCTTCGCACAGATGAACAAGCGGCGCGGGTGTTGTATGGTCGTCTGCATGAATGGAGAGGGCATTCGGCTAATGTGATCAGGGACCAAATCGAAGCCTTTTTTGCCGGGTTAACGAACAGGATTCATGTCCTGGAGCAGCAAAAGGCAGAGTTAATCCAGTACGTTGAATTGATGAAGCGAACGGACGCAGTACATTAATTGAAGCAAGGAAGTTTTTACAAGCTGTGCAGAGCAGGATACAATGGAGGTGTAGAGAAAGGGGGCGGATGCTGTTGCAAAAAGAAGATAAAGAGGCTAAGTCCAAATCCGGCTCATCCAAATGGTATCTAGGCAGTGCGGCGGCGCTGCTTCTTTTGAAAGGGAAGTCGTTGCTGGCTCTTTTGAAATTCGGTAAATTCGGCGGTGCGCTGATATCTATGGCGACGACGATTGGCTTCTATGCGCTTCTGTACCCGTGGGGATTTGCGGTCGGATTCGTGTTGCTATTGTTTGTGCATGAGCTGGGGCATGTATGGGCTGCCAAGCGCAAAGGGCTTCCGGTGTCGGCACCGTTGTTTATTCCCTTTCTGGGTGCGCTGATTACGATGAAACGGCATCCGTTGGATGCGCAAACAGAGGCATACGTGGCGATGGGTGGCCCGTTACTGGGCACGGTTGGTGCTATGGCGGTATACGCAGGAGCCTATGCAACAGATAGTCCATTACTGTATGCGTTGGCGTATATCGGTTTTTTTCTGAATCTGATCAATCTGCTGCCTATTCATCCGCTTGACGGAGGACGGATTTCCACGGCAGTAACACGGTGGTTATGGCTAGTAGGCTTGTTGGGTGGAATCGTCGTCATTGTGTATTTAAAATCCTTTTTATTTTTCCTGATATGGGCGCTCTTTGCCTACGATTTGTACAAAAAATATGTGAAACGCAATAAAGGAGAGGTCAAGGTCCAATCTTTATTGCAAAAGCCGCTGGTTAATGTACAGCATCTTTATGAGCAAGGATACCCACTGCCCGGACCGGAGCATACTCGTAGACTATCCTTTAATACCTACTCGGATCTGGAAGGGCAGCAATATGTGACGGTGTATATGGAAAGTCTTGATGTGGAGCAGACGCTTTTGCTGCCACAGCAGTGTCTTGTCCAGGATGTAAGGCTGAATGGTGTGGAGCATATCCCGACACCGGATGCGTATCAGCTTAAATTGTTGTGTGAGATGGATTACATTCCGTTTGAAAATGATAAATATTATGAGGTACCCACGTCATCACGCTGGAAATTCGGGATCGGTTATTTGGGGCTGGCCTTGTTTTTGATGGGAATGATGTATGTGGTACACCAGCATATAGGGGATGTAAGGTTGTGATGTAAAAAGGCGCGGCATTCTGCTATTTTTAACCCGCGCCTTTTTGCAATTATATTGAATGAGCAGTATCTTATATTTTTATTATTTAAAATCAGATGCCTCTACGGGTACCTTTCCTTTAATTAGGAACCACCTGTTATTTTTGTGATTTTGAATGATTCCAACCTTAATCCTGCTCAGTAACTGGACTCAGCGTTTGGCGGTATTTGAGCGGACTGGTGCCGGTCCAGCGCTTGAACTGTCTGCTGAAATGGGCCAAGCTGGAGTAGCCGAGCAGGGAAGCTATCTTGTTCAGCGGCAGATTGGGCTGCTGAATCAGCACCTTCGCCTCGTGCAGCTTTGTCTCCGACAGGTAGTGACGCGGC
This sequence comes from Paenibacillus sp. LT-B23, assembly GCF_059417685.1. Classification (NCBI taxonomy): domain Bacteria; kingdom Bacillati; phylum Bacillota; class Bacilli; order Caryophanales; family Paenibacillaceae; genus Paenibacillus; species Paenibacillus sp. LT-B23. The sequence continues at coordinate 81,372 of NZ_JBSQBM010000026.1, forward strand.
GAATAGCCGTATACCTTGCGGAATACCTCCTGTGCGTATCCAGGACTGATCCCGAGGGAGGCTGCCACATCCTCAATACGGAACGTCGGCTCAGCAGATTCATCATCCCGATAAGGCTTGAACCTTGATTGAATGGCCTCCATAATCGCCTTGGCATACTGAACGGATGAGGGCGAAAGCGTAGGCTCCATCCCGGTAGATATCATTTGCGAGAATATTCCGAACAGCTCAAACAAGGCTATTTGCATGCGAAAACGATCCGCTGTCGTATATTCTCCGTTCTCCTGCATCATGCCAATCCAGCTGTGCACGACCTTTTGCAACTTCATGTTCGTTTCAGTACCCGCCGGGAAAAAGAGCTGATTGCTCTTAATCATCTCCTGACGGAACAACGGATCATCCACATTAAAATGAGTACTGAAATAATACATCCCGTCTGGGGAAGCGCATTGACTCACATGCTTGAATCCCGGCGGAATGATCAGAATATCGCCGACACCAACCGAATACACGTTATTTTCCATGATCGTCTCCTGACGACCCTCCAAAATCAGTACAATTTCAAAACCGATATGTGACTCTTCCGGCATACACCAGTCTGCTTTGACCCGGTGAATATGAGCGCCAAAAAATTTCACATTCCAGTCAATGATAGGAAGCCAATGGCAATTTTCGAATAGAGCTGGATCAACTTCAGGATTCAATATCATAAGATCACCTTCGATTAGGGCAAATTTTACACCGCTTAGACAATCTCATTGTACCTAACATTTAACTATAATAAAAGAGCGTTTACAAATGCTCTAATATAAGCTTTTACATAAAGAGAAAGCGCTTATATAAAGATGATTTGAAAGCGATACCATATTGTAATCAGGAGGAGCTATGGAGACAACATCAAAAGAACGTGTATCCTATTATGTTTATTTTCTGGGAAGCAACGCAATTCTCTGTCTGGTCGCCTCATTTGCGATGCTATTTTATACGGATTATGTCGGCATTTCTGTTTCGATTATCGGTACTTTATTCGTGTTAGCCCGCATATGGGATGCACTTAGCGCTCCAATCTTTGGCGTGATTATCGACCGGGCCAATCTCAAGGGCGGTTTGTTCAAGCCGTGGACGAATCTGGCCTCCATCATTTTGCCAATACTTACGGTACTTATTTTTCTCGTTCCCAGTGATGCGTCTCTTACCGTTAAGGTGATCTACATCGCCGTCACTTATCTGGCATGGGAAATGTGTTATACGATCAGTGATGCGCCCGGTTTCGGTTTGGCTACACTGATGACGAAAAACACGCACGAACGTGACCTGCTGATGTCCAGAGGGCGGACGATGGTCTTTCTGGCTTTTATGGTGATCTCCTCGTCTTCGGTCGCTGTGGCCAATCAGATATCTTGGCCGATTTTGGCGCTTATCGTTGCCATCGCGGGCTTGATATTAATGAACTTTACTCGCTTTAATGTCAAAGAGCGTTATTCTAATAAGGCGGAGAAGGTTACACTTAAGCAAGTTGTGACGTATCCATTACAAAATAAACAGCTTCTGTTCTACCTGATGTCATTTATGATGCTGTCCATGACCAATCTGCAAGGGATTGTCGTCAGCTATTTTGCCATCTACAACTTGAAGAATCCCATTTACATTTCAGTGCTCATGTTCATTTCGTTGGGTGTGCAACTGCTCACCGCGTTGATTTTACCACCGATTATTAAAAGATTCGGCAAGTGGAAAGTGAATGTCGTCAGCTTGATTGGATTGTTTACCACGGGCTTGTCCTTGTTTGCAATCGGTTACAGCAATCCCATTGTGGTGTGTGTATTCGCCGTTCTGTTTGGTTTGTTCAGTTCCGCACCACAGCTCATGGTACCGATGTTTACCGCTGATTGCGTCGAATATGGCGCGTTCAAAAAAGGCGTACGTGCCAGCGGAACCGCTTTTGCTACCCAAACCTTTGCGGGTAAATTGGGGGGAGCAGCAGCTAGTGGAATCGTCGCGTATGCGCTGGCTTTTGCAGGCTATATCCCGAATGTATCGCAGACCGGACAGGTCCTGACGTGGATATTCGCGCTCTATGCGGTGGTTCCCGGTGTAGGGGCCTTGATTACGGCAGGACTGTTCGCGTGGCTGTACAAGATTAAAGAAAAGGATGTAGAAGGCTGGCTGGCGATTGCGAAAAAAAATCAGCAACAGGCTGATTCTGCGAAGCAGGGTGTTACCGATAAACCCATAACCGTTCCATCTCTGTCTAAACCGCACAACAGCCACGGCGTTTAAAAATAATGCGCTTAGCATGACACCCTATTACGAACATATTGGAGGACGACTTGATGAAAAAGCTACTGTATGGCGTTGCTTATTATGATGAATATATGCCTTATGACCGTCTGGACCAGGATATTCAAATGATGAAGGATGCGGGCATCAACGTGGTTCGAATTGCCGAATCCACCTGGAGTACGCATGAACCGCAAAACGGAGTGTTTGATTTCACCTCTGTGGATCGGGTGCTGGGCGCAATGCATAAGGCGGGCATTGAGGTCATCGTGGGCACGCCCACCTATGCTGTACCGACATGGCTGGTCAAGGAGCATCCTGACGTATTGGCGACAACTCCTCAGGGACCGGGGAAATACGGGGCCCGTCAGATTATGGACATTACGAACCCGGTGTACCTGTTCCATGCCGAGCGAATTATACGCAAGCTGATTGGACGGGTGAGTCAGCATCCGGCGGTCATCGGTTTTCAGACGGATAACGAAACGAAGCATTACAACACAAGCGGGCCGAATGTACAATTGCGATTCGTTAAGCATTTGCGTGAGCAGTTTGAATCACTGGAAGAGCTGAACCGCAAATTCGGACTTGATTACTGGAGCAATCGGATCAATAGCTGGGAGGACTTCCCTTCGGTGGTCGGGACGATTAATGGAAGCCTGGGCGCAGCATTTTCTCAATTCCAGCGCAAGCTGGTCACGGATTTCCTCGCCTGGCAGGTTGCGCTCGTGAATGAATACAAGCGGGACGACCAATTTGTTACACAAAACTTTGATTTTGAGTGGAGAGGCCATTCCTTCGGCATTCAGCCGGATGTGGATCATTTTGCGGCATCCCAAGCATTTGATGTGACGGGAGTGGATATTTACCATCCAACACAGGATGATTTGACCGGGATTGAAATTTCCTTCGGTGGTGATGTGGCGCGCTCTACGAAGAATAATAATTATCTGGTGCTGGAAACGGAAGCGCAGGCTTTTACCCATTGGGTTCCTTATCCGGGGCAATTGCGGCTGCAAGCGTTCAGTCATCTGGCTTCCGGGGCCAATATGGTGGCTTACTGGCATTGGCATTCCATCCATAATTCCTTCGAAACCTACTGGAAGGGTCTGCTGAGTCATGATTTTGAACCCAATCCTGTCTATGAGGAAGCACAGACGATTGGGAAGGATTTTGCAAGATTATCCCCTCATCTGGTAAACCTGAAAAAGAAAAACAAAACAGCCATCCTGGTCAGCAATGAAGCGTTGACATCAATTAACTGGTTCAAGTTCAATATGAATAGTTCGCTGAATTACAATGACATTGTACGTCGCTTGTATGACGAGCTGTATAAGCTGAATATCGGTACGGATATCGTTCATCCGGGTACGGAGTCATTTGACGACTATGATCTCTTGATCGTACCCGTTCTCTACTCTGCACCGAATGCGTTACTGGAAAAGCTGAACCGTTATGTGGAAAACGGCGGTCATGTGGTATACACGTTCCGAAGCGGGTTTACCGATGAGCATGTGCAGGTGAGAACCTCCCGGCAGCCGGGCGTGATTAGTGAAGCCTGCGGCATTCATTACAGCCTGTTCGTGGAGCCGAAGAATGTAACGCTTAAAGATAATCCTTTTGAGGTGACACCGGAGGACAATCAGGTAGATACGTGGATGGAACTGATTACACCGACAACTGCCGAGGTGTTGGCTTATTACGACCATCCGCACTGGGGTAAATATGCCGCAATTACGCAAAATCGCTATGGTCAGGGAACGGCGACCTACATCGGCTGTGTCGTAAGCTCGGCGGTCATTCGTGAGCTATTCCGTTCTGTCGCGAAGCAGGCGGGAGTGTGGGGAGTGGACCAGGAAACGTCGTATCCGATCATTGTTAAATCCGGTACAAATGAGCTGGGACGGACGGTTCGGTATTATTTTAACTATTCCGAACAAGCAGGCTCAGTTATGTATCCGCATGGAGACGGCAAGGAGCTGATCGGGGAGCAGATAGTTACTCAAGGACAAACGCTTCAATTAGAGCCTTGGAGTGTTATAATTATCGAAGAAGCGTAAATGATGAGTAATGAGCTGAAATTGACATATAAATGAAATCATATATGTGTCCAGCCGGGAATACCCGGAAAATGAGCGCCCCTGCGTATAGCGGGGCGTTTTCGCATATGGCTGAACAGAGGAGAGCATCACTATGCCAACCCGAGTAGTCCGCTGGTTTCGGGCACTGACGGCCCCGTATCGACGCAGCATTCAACTCAAGCTGATTTTGACGATGATCGTCCTTTCTGTGCTGCCGGTTATTGCCGTCACGGCGCTGGCTGCGGAAAAAAGCAGAGCGTCGATGGAAACCGAAGTGGTGGAGACGAATATGTCCAATATGAAATGGACGGGAATCTATGTCAGTGACCAGTTAGATCGTCTGAACCACCTGATTTACAGCATTCAGATCAGCCCCGATCTGAGTGATTATTTGAATGAGCGTGAGCCGGGCAATCTTTCCAGCCAATTTAATGCACAGCGAAAAATGCTCAATACGCTGGCGAATGTATATTATTCGGCCGGGAGCCATGTGATCGGCATCCAGCTCTATTTGAAGCAGCCGCAAACGCTGTTTACCTTCAATGGAATGCAAAATGCCATTACGACAGTGAACGGTATACCCGCTCAGTATGCCGAGATGTGGAAAGCGAATAAGGATTATTCGATTCGCACAAGCCACGCTGCACCGGAACGATTTACACTGACCCGCAGTATTCGCCGTTTTGAGGATCAGAAGCAGACGGGAGCTATTTCGCTGGATGTGCTGTGGTCCCAATTCGATCAGACGCTGGGTTTGCTGGGGCGGGGAGACCAGCATCAGGTTTTTATTACAGGTTCAGATGGAAAGGTGATGTATCCGTCGCAGGTTCACCAGTCGCCTCCTGCGGAGGTACTAACAGCACTGCGTGATGTTCGGCCGGGTCCGGGAATGATCAAGACAGCCGGTAATTATGTATTTTATAATGATTTGGATGTGGTAGGGCTGCGGCTGGTCAAAATCGTACCTACTTCCTCCATTAACCACAGCGCTTTTTCGACCATGCTGTACGGTATTATTATAGGCGGGATCTCCATATTGGTTTCGATCTGCATTGCTGTTTTTATTGCCTGGCGTACTGCACGTCCGATTGTTCATTTGGCGCGTTCGGTGCAGGAACTGGATATGATCAAGGGACCTGCCGGAGAACCCAGTATACGCCCGGATGAGATTGGGTTGCTGGAAAGAAGTCTGCATGGCATGGCAGGACGAATCCGCGAGCATATCCAGACGGAATACAGTATGAATTTGCAAAAAAAGACGGCTGAGCTAAAAGCGCTCCAGGCGCAGATTCACCCCCATTTTCTGCAAAATACGCTGCAAATGATCGGAAGCATGGTATTTTCCCAAAAGCCGGAGGACACGTATGAGGTGATTCGGTCGCTGAGTGAGATGTTCCGCTACGTGGTACGGGAGCCGCAGGATATGGCCACTTTACGCGCGGAAATTGACCATGTAGGCCACTATATGCGCATCCAGCAGCGGCGGTTTCCGCAACGACTGGTGTTTCAGGTGGAGACGGATGAACAGGCGCTGGATGTTCGTCTGCCCAAGCTGTCGCTTCAGCCGTTGCTGGAAAATGTGTTTCAGCACGGTCTGGATCGTAAGGCTGGAGCATGGCGGGTGGGAATTCGGGTAGAGATTATGAAAGAAGACATATGCATTACAGTCTGCGATAATGGTAGCGGCATGGCACCCGACAGACTGGAAGAAGTACGGGCACGGCTGGAACATGCATCGGAGGAGCCGATCTGGGCGCAGGGTAGCCATATCGGATTAAGCAATGTGGCTTCACGGATACGGATGAATTTTGGAGTGAATTACGGGGTGACGATAGACAGTGAGCCGGGAATCGGTACATGTGTCACCATCCGCATTCCATTCACATCAGCAGGGGAGGGAAAAGGATGATCCGGGTATTAATTGTCGACGATGAGCCGTGGAACCGGGATATTCTAAAGACGTTCGGCGCATGGGAAAGGCTTGGAATGTCGGTGGTTGGTGAGGCTGAGGACGGGGATGAGGCGTTCAGGCTGGCCGGGGAATTATCCCCGCAGATTGTGATTACCGACATGCGTATGCCGGGCGCGGACGGAGTGGAGCTGCTGCAAGCGCTGAATAACCATTTTCCCGATATGAAAATCATTGTCGTGAGCGGCTATGACGACTTCGCGTATGCCAAACATGCCATTCGGTACAAGGCCGTTGATTACTTGCTGAAGCCCGTCAATCCTGTCGAGCTGAATGCGGTGCTGCTTAAATGCAAAGACGATCTGGAAGCCAAGGCAGCGGAACAGCAGCAGGAGGTGGCGGAGCTGGACTATGAGTTCTTCCACAAGCTGTCCCGGTATAAGCAACTGCTGCGACTTTATTTTAATGAGCTGAACCGGGAAGGCGTACAAATGACCTGCAAGCAAATCTTGCAGGAGCTGGAGAGCTACGGGGAACCTGGTCCGCATATGCTGGGCAGGCTGGTGCAGGAGCTTCTTTCCCAGCTTAAAGAGCTGGCAACGTCCAACGGACTGGATACGCCCACCGCCAAGGCTGGATTTCCGCTTTCGCAGGACACGCTATCCTCTGCGGATCGTGCGCTGGAGTTCGTGTCAGCATGTTATGTGCAGGAGCTGGAGCAGCTCATTCGACAGCGGAAGTATAAGAACAAGCTGAATCTGGAGGAGGTTCGGCGCTATATGGACAGCCACTTTGCCGAGCCGATTACACTGGAGCAACTGGCGAAAAACTTTTTTGTCAGCAAGGAGTATATGAGCAAGGTATTCAAGCAGGAGTATGGTCAAAATGTAACGGACTATATCGTGCAGCGGAGAATGGAAAAAGCGCGTGAGTGGCTGGCAGATAAACAGATTTCGATTAAAGCGGTGGCGGAGATGGCGGGATATGAGGACGTATCGTATTTCTACCGGGTGTTTAAAAAGCATTTTGGCATGGCTCCCGGTGAAATGAGGAAGGAGCAATGATGTACGCTGTTAACAGCCGTAGTTTAAAAAAATCCAACCCAACAGGCTAATGGTGTCCAATGGCAGAAGTGACCTCCCACCCTATAATGAAAGCGTATACAAAACAAGCAGCACAAAGGGATTTAGCCTCTATGCAGCTCACACAGGTGCATCATTGGAGGTTGAAGACCGACAGCATGGCTGTACTGAATAACAACTGATTAGCAGTGGGTCACAGTTATTTTCAACTTAGGGGAGGTCATTTTGCATGAAAATGTGGAAAGGTGTATTGAGCACAATGCTGGTTGGCACGTTGTTGGCCGGGTGTGGAGCGAATTCTTCAGGTAGTGACAGCAGCGGTTCCGGTGGAGACGGCAAAACGGTTAATCTCAAAATGTTTATCGCACAGCCCCGATTGAAGGAGCATTACGATAAATATATTAACGCATTCGTAGCGAAGGAAAAGAAAGATAAAAATCTCGACGTTACGGTGCAACTGGAGATGCCGCCTGCCGACAATGCAGCACAAATTTTGAAGACGAGACTTGCATCCAACGATGCGCCGGATGTGTTCGCCCTGCATGCAGTGAATGAAATTCCTCCGTTTTATAAAGCGGGATATTTGGAGGACTTGTCCGGTCAGCCGTTTGTCAGCAAATTAATGGATAGTGTGAAGCCTTCGGTGACGACGAAAGACGGCAAGGTCGTGGCAGTTCCTTTGGAAACGATTTCATGGGGCTACTTGTACAATAAAAAGATATTTAAGGACCTGGACTTGAAGCCACCGGGAACGCTGACCGAAATGAAGGCTGTGGTCGAGAAGCTCAAAGCTAATAATGTGAAGCCGTTCCTGTTGTCCTATAAGGAATCCTGGATTCCACAGTTATTCGTGCCGCTGACAGCGGGTGCGATGATGAACACACAGAACAAGGATTTTATCGAACGGATGAATCAGGACAAAGGCTCTTTTTCCGAAATGAAGAGTATGTTCGACATTATTGATCTGGTGAACAGCAACGGTACAGACAAGGCGCTGGAAATCGGCGGGGATGATGGATCGGCGGCCTTTGCTGCGGGGAAAGCGGCGATGTGGATTCAGGGACCGTGGTTTGCGGAAACGATTTTGAAATCTGATCCGAAGATGGATTTTGGAGTAGCCCCGCTGCCAATCAATGATGATCCGAATGCGACATTGATCAATCTGTCCACTTCGACTTCGCTGGCTGTATCCTCTACAAGCAAAAATAAAGAGGTTGCACTCGATTTTGTAAACTATGTATTGGACGACAAGGATTCCAGCGCGTTCTATGAATCATTGAAATTCAATCCGATCTCTAAAGTGCATACGTTCAAAAGCTATCCTTGGGTCAATGACGCTACCGAATATGTGAAAGCAGGCAAGTCGTATCAAGATCCGTCCATCCCGCAAGCGGTCAAGGATGAGGCAGGCAAATCGCTGCAATCCTATTATGCAGGCCAGCTCTCGCAGGATGACGTGATTAAGGCGCTGGATAAGGCATGGAAATCGTATAACAAAGTAAACAAGTAACGGAAACCTATAGAATTACATCAGGAGGGGGGAGGCTCCATGCCCTTTAAAATCTATAAAAAATACGTGATGCTGCTGGCGTTTACCGCCCCGGCGCTGATCTTTTACGCCATCTTCCTGCTTATTCCAACGATCAGCGGCATGTACTACAGCTTTACAGACTGGAACGGATTGAATCCGAATTACAGCTTTATCGGCTTGGGAAACTTTGTCGAGGCGCTGAAGGAAGACCCGGATTTTCTCAATTCCCTCTGGTTCACGCTCAAATATGTACTGGTCATGATTGTACTGCAAAATGTGCTGGCGTTGGTGCTGGCGGTGCTGATTGAATCACGTACGCGCACCAAAGGATTTTTTCGGACGATATTTTTTATGCCCAATATGATCAGTACCATTATTAGCGCATTTATGTGGACGTTCGTGTTTTCCTCCGTGCTGCCACAGATCGCCGAAAAGACGGCTATCGCCGTTTTGGGCCAATCGTGGCTGGGCGATCCGAAGGTATCTTTCTTTTCCATTATTATTGTATCGCTCTGGAATGGTGTCGGCTATATGATGATCATTTATCTGGCTGCGCTTCAAGGTGTACCGCAAAGCTTGAAGGAGGCCGCTATTATTGACGGGGCGAACGCGTTCCAGACGTTAAGAAGTGTGACGCTGCCGATGATTACCCATGCGATTACCATCTGTTTCTTCCTGACCCTGAACGGTGCCTTCAAAGTCTACGAGGTCGTCTATGGACTGACTGGCGGAGGGCCGGGGCGCAGTACGCAGGTAATTACGATGAACATTTATGAGGAGGCGTTTTCCAACAACTTCCGTTATGGTTACGCAAGTGCTAAATCCGTTATTTTGTTCGCCATCGTGCTGATCTTCACGCTGATCCAGTTACGTGTGATGAAGAAGAGGGAGGTGGAGGCATGAGGCTGAAAAAAGCTAATTCCTTGCTGATTACGCTGATCCTCTGCGTGGGCGCTGTGGTGTCCTTCTTCCCGATCTACATGGCGGTGATTAATTCCTTTAAAACGCAGGGTGAGATGTTCGCATCCTTTACGTCGCTGCCGACGAAGCTTCATTTTGAAAATTACAGTCAGGCTTTTCACCAGACCCATTTGCTGAATAGCGCCCTCAATTCCACGATTATTTCTTTTATTGGAATAGGCGGCATCGTGATCTGTTCGGCGCTGGCGGGCTACAAGCTCTCTCGTACACGAGGAAAAATGAGCAGTGCAATCTTCTTCCTGTTTGTCGCATCCATGCTGGTACCGTTTCACTCCATTATGATACCGCTTACACGGATGGCAAAGGATTTGTCCGTCCAAGGCAGTACGTATGGTTTGGCACTGATCTATATCGGTTTGGGTGTGAATATGGCGATCTTTTTGTATCACGGATTTGTCAAATCCATCCCGCGTGAGCTGGAGGAATCGGCACAGATGGATGGCTGTAATGAGTTTCAAACGTTCTTCCGGATTATATTTCCTTTGCTGCTGCCGATCACTGTCACGATTGCGATTTTGGATTTCCTGTGGATTTGGAACGACTTTTTACTTCCATTGTTGATGTTGACGGATGTGAACCACTACACCCTGATTCTTTCGACAAACATGCTGTTCGGGGAGTATAACAAGGACTGGTCGCTCATTCTGGCCGCACTTGTACTGACCTCCATCCCGGTAATCCTGATCTATTCGTTCTTCCAAAAATTCATCATGGAGGGCATTGCGGAGGGAGCGATTAAGGGATAAAGTGAAAAGCCTTCCTATCAACAAGGAAGG
>NZ_JBSQBM010000027.1:0-89010 GCF_059417685.1 Paenibacillus sp. LT-B23
CCGCTGTCTTTTTCAGCAGCTATAAGATCATATCATGTTCGTTTCAGAAATGCAATCTTTATTTTTTCTTCTTTTATAAAGATTATTTTACCCAAGCTTTTCATTTTTGAAACGGCTGTTTTGTTGTCAGCTCAAATAATATATCATATATCTAAGCAACTTAGCAAGTACTTTTTTTATTACTTATTAAAATCATCTTTTGGCCTTATCAAAGTCAGCCAAGGGGCAATAGCCCCTCACGTTTTAGCTAGTGACTCCTTCGGGTTCAAATACTTCCGCAGGCCAGTGTAACTCCACACCTTGGCAAAGAAGCCTGCTTTGAAAACGCCCCAGATGCTCTGCCGATTCGCTGACTTCTATCGGGAATACTCCGTTGGAGACACAATAAGCCGCCAGACTACCCGCTGATTCACCTATATTCCACTCCGTGGGGTGCAGCCGATAGCAACCATTTGCGATTTGGGTCATCCCTATATTTTTACAGGCGGGGAGCAGATTACGCACTCTTACCGGAATAAAGGAGCCTAACGGAATTTCATAAGGGTAATTAGGAATGTAAAATGTCCGCTGAGATACAGTGGTCGGATGGAGGTCCAAATGATAGCTGCCTACACCTACGCTGTCCGCGTATCGTTTGGGCCCATCCGTTCCGCGAAGCTCACGACTTACATCGAACTCTGATATCGTATACTTCGCTTGAATTCGGCGCGATTCGCGAATATAAGGGGTTTTAGCCAGACCATCGGAGGTACCAAGGAAATCTCCACGAGGCCGAATGCCTGGATAACCGAATCCTCCATCTAACCGAGGTGCTTCGGTCTGGAGCCAATAGATTAAAGAACGGGTCAATTCACGTGCGCCTTCTCTATGTCTTTCCTGCTCCTGAGCGGTAACACCGATTAACGGACCGAGGTAATAATCATTTTGCGCCCAGTTTAAAAGAGTTACCTCTCCATCATTTAACGGTTTACTCCATATAGAAGGGTCCACAATGCGACGGTAATCCCACAGAGATACAATGCCCTGATCGTTAGGAAACAAAGTGAACTGTTTTAGTTTGCTGGTATCATCCGCATCCGTAGCAAACCAGCTCAAAATCGGGAAACGGGAAAAGGAAGGAATATAATTCCTCCAAAAATCATATTGTAGCGGTCGCTTTATAATGAAGCTTCCATGCGGAATGTAATCCACGGCTGCCACATGTGTGATGGATTGCATATCCATAGGGTCAGCGCACTCCAGCGCATGAGGTTCACCTGTATCATCCCGCGATTCTGCTCCACTCGTATGCTCCACCCCCGCCAGCGGAAGAAGATCTCCGCATTCCGTGGCATCCAGATAAAACGTTCCGTGCAGCACCATCACCCCACATCCATCAACAAGGCTATCCGAGGTACGAACAGTTACAGAAGAGATACAGTCCCCATCCGTGTGAGCAGCAATGGGCACGGCATGGTAATATACACGAACACGCCCCGTATTCAAATAGGGAGCAAGCATATCCTCAAGCACCCGCAGAGCAACTCGTGGTTCATGAGCCAAACGGCTTACCCAACCGTTACCGGGATTAAGAATCGGGTCATTTTGGGCTTCTTCCGTTAAAGGATAGTTCTGACGGTAATAGTCACGCACACGATTACGGAACTCACGGTATGTTGCTGTGCAGCCAAACTGTTCGATCCATCGATGCTCATCCGGGGGGACGGCCTGTGAAGTCAACTGTCCTCCCAACCAGTCCGTCTCCTCCGTTACGATGACTCTCATGCCAGCCTTCGCTGCCGCAAGAGCTGCCGATGTTCCTCCCAGACCTCCGCCAATCACTACAATGTCGGTATCAAGCCGATTTTGCGTCATGGTTCGTTCCCCTTTCATGCTTGTTCTAGGAATCTACTAGTTCAAAAGCAAGCCGTCCCGCACCGATGATTCCAGCGCGATTACCCAATAACGCCCGGCTTACTTCCGTTTGGACTCCCAGCTGTTGTAGATGCTTTTCTAGCAAGGGCCACCAGACTTCTCCCGCGTCTGCTACCCCTCCACCTACGATAATAGCCTCGGGATCAAGGGTGACCGAGATATTGGCCAGAAGTATGGCTAAATCTGCGGTGTAATCGTCCAGTACCTGAAGCACCTCCGGGTAACTGCGAACAGCCTCCTTCATGATCTCGATTCCCGATCGATACTGTTTACCTGTGTGTTCTCTGCCCCGGCGTAACAGTGCGCTACCTGATACATATTGCTCGGCGCAGCCCTTTTTTCCACAATTGCAAGGAAGGCCTCTTGGGAATAAAATACTATGCCCCCAATCGCCGCCGCTCCAATGAGCCCCTCGGCACAACAAACCATCTTCCATATATGCGCCACCGACGCCTGTTCCCAAGGTGAGCATGACCAAGCGTCGCTTGCCCCTCCCCGCTCCCTGCCATGCTTCTCCTAGCAAAGCGGCGTTCGCATCATTGTCAGCAACAGCACGTAAGGCGAGATTCTCCCTCGCCCATGTTACCAAGTGTGTACCTTGCCAGCCGGGGAGATTATCCGTGGCATACACGACTTCACCGCTCTCCACGTTTACTCTGCCAGCCGTAGCAATCCCCAGAGCGCCGATATCGTTATTGCCAATGGTGCTGAGTCCTTCCACAGCTTCGGATACCCGTGAGAGTACCCAATCACGCCCGCGAGAAGCATCCGTATCCAGCCGGATTTCATCCAGCACCGCACCATCCCGTGCCACTACGGCTGCCTTCACTGATGTACCTCCAATATCGATCCCTATGACTCTGTTCACAGCATCTGCCACTACAGCGTCCTCCTTGTTGCCAAACGATATCTACAAACACGCTCTTTTACGTAAAGCTTCTATAATAGCAAGTCATATACCACAACAATAACTAACGATTGGACACAGCCTAATAGACCAGTTCTCCGCTTTAAAACCTCAATAGCTTCGTTCAATGACCGCCCTCGCTGTTTTTTCCTTCATCACTTTGGTATGACTCGTGTGCTTACGAGCAAGCCCTTCGCAGAGGAGGTCAATGACAAATAGCTGCGAGATTTTGGCTCCAATCGAACCGCCCTCCATCGGAGCTTCCTTACCTGCGGTGAGCAGCACGATATCCGCAATGGAGGTGATGGGCGATTTTGCATAATTGGTGATCGCGATAATGGTCGCGCCGTTTTGCTTGGCTTTGTGCAGCATGTCGTTCGTATCCAGCGTACTTCCCGATACACTGATACCAATAGCCACATCTCCGGGCTTCATGGACACCGCCATCATCGACTGGATATGTCCGTCTGCCACGGCTTCGGCGCGCCGCCCGATTCGTAAGAAACGGTTTTTGGCATCCTGCGCGGAAATTCCCGAAGCACCTACACCAAAAAATTGAACATAGCCTGCCTGTTCGAGACACGCTATCGCACGTCCAAGCTCTGAACGGTCCAGCAGTCCCATACTGGAGTGCAAAATATCGAGCATATTGTGATACACCATGCGGGTAATATCATGTTCGTTGTCTGGGTCGGTGTTTTCCCCACCCGCATCGGTTTTGCGATAAGTCTGGTTTTGCGCCAGGGACAGTCGGAAATCCTGATAACCTTTAAAACCGATTTTCCGGCAAAAGCGCATGACGGTCGTCTCGCCTGTACCTGCAAAATCAGCTAACTCCGTCACGGAGAAATATATGATATCTGCCGGGCGCTCCAGTACGCACAAAGCGACCTTTTGTTCCGATTTTGTTAATGAAGGAAAGTACGTATTAATTCGGTCGTTCATCTCCATAGATGCATTTCACTGCCTTCCTTGCTGCATCGGCAAACCGCTGCGTAATTAATTGGGGTCTGGTAATCGCCGAGCCTACAACTACTGCATATGCTCCCAGCCGGAATGCTTCCTCCACCTGCGCAGGCTCATGGATTTTGCCCTCCGCAATTAAAGGCATGGGAACCAGCTCCGACGCTCTCCGAACCAACTCCAGATCGGGTCCATCGATCTGAGCAGAGTATGGCGTATAACCAGATAACGTTGTGGATACGCAGCTTACGCCGAGGGAAGCCGCATGAAGCGCCTCATCCAGTGTGGATATATCCGCCATGGAAGCCACTCCATGGCCATGGGCGTAATCTATGAGCTGCTTCAGCTTGCATCCCCCTGGGCGCGGACGTGATGTAGCATCCAGGGCGATGATATCCGCGCCCGCGTCCACCAGTTCCTCCATCTCTCGGAGGGTGGGCGTAATGTAAATATCGGAATCATCATAATCCCGCTTGATCAGACCGATGACTGGCAGGGAAAGCGCCTGTTTGATCGCACGCACATCTGCTGCGCCATTGGCGCGAATGGCCACGGCTCCGCCCTGCTGAGCGGCGCGTGCCATTTTGACCATGGAATCCGATCCGTGCAGCGGTTCATCGGGTAGCGCCTGGCAGGATACGATCAGGCCGTGCTGAACTTTTGATAATACAGCTTCCATTTCCATTGGGATCACCCTCTCTCTTCGACATGATGCCGTACGGTCAATCCGACTTCAAAGGTGCGGTTCCACGGCATATAGCAATCTGTAATTTCCACGTGGCCCTCCGGCCCGTTTACATATTCGTCGAGCGCCTGCTCCAGTCGTCCGCGAATGACCGTAGCAACCGAGCCTCTCTGTCCATCGAGCATAAACTTGTTGAAGCCCATTTGTTCCACAATTCCATTATTCATGGCAGTACGCACCACAGCGCAATAACATGCATCTTCGGCGTAACGCAACGCCAGAAAATCCAGATGCTCTGTTGTAGGCCCGTAGTGGCTATACAGCATGGACTGGGCAATGACGGTTCCCAGCGTATTGGAGCTGGTGTTCCAGCCTGCATAACCTGCCAGCTCAAAAAGCAGCCCTTTTTGCTTCAAAAGTCTAAGCAGCTTAAGATCAGCTCCGTTGGCATAGCCTACATCAGCCACTGCAATGTTTTTACCTGTATGTCTCAGCATATGGGCGCCGTATTCGACCAGCTCCACCACGTTTCGGTATACATCATATCCGGCCATTGCACGCTGTTGAGATGATGCTTCTGCCATCGTGTCTCCGGGCGTGTTAGCCAACAAAATCAAATCCGCCTCTGCCGCTGAAGAAGCGATCAATCCGCCTGCCGCCATAATCTGATATTTTAACGTTTCATAAAAATAACGATCCTCAAAAAGCGGAATCACGAATGCTCCCTGCAAAGCGGACAGCCTTGGATAGACGAGCGGCACAGCATTCTTCGCCTGGTTCACCCACCGCGCCAGCAGCGTACAGCCCACTTCGTCTGCCCCCGGATACATGTACACACTCAAATCCAGCCCAAGATCGGAAATACGATTTCTTAGCCGCTGCTGATCTTTGGCGGTATAGCCGTAGGGAGCAGAATCATCTTGTGGAATGATCATAAAATCAATGATACCCTCTGCTACCAGCTCCAGTGCGGCTTCATTGGCTTCCAGATTCACACGGCGACGGCCCAGGTAATCCTCCAGTATCTCTACAGGCAGACGTTCGTTGATGTCGGATAATTCAAGAAGCTCCTCTGCGGTAGCAATTCCCAGCTCCTGACGATGCTCAATAAAGCCCTTCCTGAATATCTCGCGCCCCCAATCGGCGTAGTAATCCGGTTCTTCGTCAGCCAAAGAATATTGCGGACAACGCATAATCAGTTGAAAAGCATATAAGGTCATCTGCGGGTAAAGCCGCTTGAGCCTGCGAAGTCGATTCACCTTGTCACCGACCTGCTCGCTTGTCATTCCATGCAACCGGGACGGTACGATTCCGCCGTACAGCAGCGTATCCATCGCAATAATAGCTCCATCGGCTCCCGCTGCACGTTCTTCGAGCCAAGCCCACAGTTGGGTCGTATCACCGGGAATTTTCTTTTGTCCCATCCATTCCATAGGGGGACGCTCGATTTCCAAATCTGTGCCCTGCGCCAGCAAATAAGGAAATTCATAATTACAGGGTCGTTCATCCAGCGGTACAAAAAGCACACGGGTGTTTGGCTTCACCACACACATCCACCTCTCCTGAAAATTACCGTTATCCTAACGGCAAATGGTTATTTTCAGGGCAGCTATGCTGCCTTGGTTTCTTGATCATCAGCAGATGCTCACAAGATCAGTCGATACTTGCCTTGTTCATCCTGACCGACGTAGCCCCACCGCTCGGCTGCCCGGATTGCCGGATCACTGCCGAGCCGAGCCTTCGTCTCCAGACAGGCAGTGATACAGCGCCGAAGTTCCGCCACGACTTCGTCCGTCAGAGGCACAGCCCCTTGCCCGCCAGCCACTTCCGGCGGCGTAATGCTCTCCTCAACCTGCTGCGCACCGCTCTGCCACTCGCTGCTGACCACAGCTTGACGCAGCGTACGCCACAGATCAGCGTCCAGCTCGGCGCGTTCCAGCCACGGCGCAGCCTGTGCTACGAAACCTGCCGCCGGATCATCGGCAGGTACTTGCCGCAGGACGCTCACGGCTTGGAGCAGCCGCTCAAAGTACATATCCAGCGCCGGGATATCGCGCAATTGCAAAGCAAGGTCCACGTCCTCATACGTGCTGCCGCCCAGTCGGCTGTTCCTGTTTTGACGGGAGAAAAACATCAGTTCCTCCGCGCGCGCTCCCGCTAACTCCCGCACAGCCCAACCCCAAGAAAGTTCCGGCATGTACCGCCCACTGTTCCACATATAGTGGGACATCGTAATGAGCGTCACTTTGGAGCATTCCCACTGATTCATCGGGTTGGCTACCATACCGGTATGTCCGCAGTCTGGAAGCCCGGAATACCGCCCGCGCAGCGGATCGAGGAATAAGCGATCACGGTCACAATCATTCACCGGAATGTTATCCCACAGCCATAGCTCATGCCCAAAGAACGCATGATTATCGGCGGCGTGCTTTTGGCCAATATGCGGAGCAAACACAAAGTATCCGGTCCAGAACACCTTAATCTCCGGGTGCAGCCGCTCACGGAAATCCTTTTTGTATTCGGTATCCCAATACGACCAATATTCCGAAGGACAGACTGTCAGCGTAAATTCAGGTAGCCGCTCTGTCAGCCATGTATGCACCTTGTTCGTCAAAAAGACATGAGCGTGGCCCGAGCGGCCCAGCAAATGTCGATTTTCTCCTTTTAACACATAATCAATATCATCCATTAATATGGAAAAATGGCGCACGCCAATGGCAATCACAGCCGCCAGCTTTTCCGTCAAACTAAGGAAATCTTCATCGCTGCCAAAGCTCAGGTCGTTCCCCGGACTGATGCAGTAATGAAAATCCACCTCATGCTGATCGCAGGTTTCCTTTAAATCACTAATCTGCGCAAACGTGTCTTCCGGGTACGGCTCCCGCCATAGCTCCCGGTGATACGGGTCATCCTTGGGAGCATACATGAATGTGTTCATCCGATGCGCAGCCATAAAACGGACGGCATCCAGCCGATCCGCCAGGCTCCATGGTTTTCCGTAAAAGCCTTCAATAATCCCTCTGACCGGAAAAGAAGGCTCATCGCGAATAGACACTACTGGCAGTGTGCATCGCTCCTGTTCGACTTGAAGCAGCAAATGCAGGGCATCCATGCCGTAATTGAGCCCTCTTTTATTAGCAGCATGAATTTCAATTCGACCTTCCTTGTGAATCTCCAAACGGTAGCCGTCTGCAACGAGCGCTCCATCATACTCCAGTACCAGTTGCACGCTTCCCCGTGTTTCGGTCGGTACACCCGGTCCCGGAGGCAAGATCAGCTTGATCGGCCCGTCAGGGTCCAGAACGCCTTCATATTCCTGATTCATCCCGAAGCGGGAGGATAGCTCGCAAATCAAACGCGGTTCGGGTATAACCAGCTTTTCTCCACTGTCATACACATCACGAAAATAATATTGAATCTCCTGCGTTGTTAGCCCCACACGGGAATTGGGCCGCGTTCCTTTTGCCAGCTCCATCGTAACCGTCTCCCCTTCCATTCACGGATCATCCGTATCCGATATTTCCGGTCTATCCTTTTACTGCACCCGCCAAGCCTTCCATATAGTAGCGCTGTGTGAACAAGAACAAGATAATGATCGGCAGTACCGAAATCATCGTGCCCGCTGCAATCCAACCAAAGTTATAGGCAAATTGACCATTGAGATACGTCAGTGCAGCCGCCAGCGGATATAACTCCGTGTCGTTTAAAATAACGATAGGCCACAGGAAACTGTTCCAGAACGACATAGCCTCCAGCAATGAAATGACGGCGAGCGCTGGCTTCACCAGCGGTAGCACCAGCTGCCACCAAATTCGGAATTCCGAAGCGCCGTCCATTTTACCGGAATCACGCACATCGGTAGGAATATGGATAAACGTCTGCCGCATCAGAAAAATGTTGAACACCGAGACAGCTCCAGGCAGCACCACACCCAAATACGTATTGCCCAGATGAAGCCCCTGAATGGTCAGGTAATGTACGATAAACGACGTATATGAAGGAATAATCATGGTGGCAATCAGCAGCGTGAACACCAGATTTTTACCCTTAAAACGAAATACAGCCAAGGGATATCCCGTCAGACTGGCGAGCACCACATTGAAAATAACGCCAAGCGCCGTAATGATCACCGTGTTCAGCATATACTTCGGAAAGTTCATAAACTGCCACACTTGAACATAATTATCAAAATCAATAAAGGTCGGGAAAATGGCGGGCGGCGTGGAGAAAATGTTGCGGCCCGGCATGAGCGATACACTGAGCAGCCATAGGAACGGTCCCATTAAAAAGAGTGCGAGCAGCACCAGCAGTACATAGATCACCGTCATCCTTACAACTCGCCCCAGGTTGCGCATGATGCGGCTACTTTCATTTTTCGGAAGGGACGACTGTAGCATTTTGTCATCCTGTAGATTCATCAATAGGGATTGACACCGCCTTTCCTATTGAATCGGAATACGATAATACTGAGCACCCCGATCACGGCACCGACAATTAAACCAAGCGCCGAAGCATAACCAAAGTTAAACTGCTCCATCCCCTTTTGGAAAATATACAAGCTGGAGGTCAGCGTGGCTGTTCCCGGCCCACCCTTGGTCAGTACATACACCTCATCGAACACACGAATAGCCGCCATGAGCGATATGAGGGTGCAGAACAGAATATAGGGTCTTAATAACGGGAGGGTAATATGGACGATCAGCCGCCAGCGGCTTGCTCCATCCACTCTGGCGGCTTCGTACAGGTCTTGTGGAATGTTCTGCAAACCAGCCAGATAGAGCATCATATAATACCCGAGTCCCTTCCACATCGTGATGAACATAAGTACATACAGGGCCAAAGAACTGTCCGACAGCCAGTGAATGTCCTTACTGATCAAGCCTGCCTGTATAAGCAAATAGTTTACAACACTGTTATTGCCAAGCAACCAGCTCCAAATCAAGGCCACGGCTACCATCGAAGTTACGACAGGAATGTAGTAGGTCGTACGAAATATTTTAATTCCCGGTATACGGCTGTTCACCAGCACAGCCATCAGGATGGAGAAAATTTGGAGAAAGGGAACAATGAGCACGTACACTAATGAGTTCCAGATTGAGATGAGAAAATTGCGGTCCTTAAACGCTGCCTCGAAATTATCCAGACCGACATAATGGGTATCCGATATGACGGAGTAATCCGTCAATGCCAGCGGAATGCTGTAAATAATAGGCCAAAATACAAAGACGGCAAGCAATAACAGTCCCGGCGTCATAAAGGCCCAGGCCGTAAAGGATTCCGACCTCAACCATTTGATCATGCTGCATCACCACCCGATTTTGATAAATGAACAGGAGAGTCTTGATATGACTCCCCTGCTGTACCTATTGCTTTAAAATATCATTCACTTCCTGCTCCAAGGTAGTAAGCGTCTGTTTCGTGTCCGTTCCGTTCAATAAAATATTTTGAAAAGCACGCGTGACAGCGCTGTTCACGTCCTTGGCATTAGGCACACCGACCATGTAGTCTGTCGCCTTATCCAAACTTTGCGCGGATACCACTTTCGCTTGTGCTTCCAGCGATTTGTCCGACTGTGTGAAGTAGGGATCTTTAATGGAATCCTTCGTGGAAGGCAACGTATTGGCCGCTTTGGAAAAAGCCGTCTGGCTCTCTGCATTCGTCAGGAAAACAGCAAACTTCACCGCTTCATTCACATGTGCAGACTTGGTCGGTACGACCAGATCCATGGAGTTGGATAACCGTACATCGGCTTTACCTGTAGGTACAGGAACGGCGATGGTGTTCTTGTATACGTCCGGCGCAGCCGTTTTGATAAAGTTGATGAACGTCGGGCCTGCCAGCTCGAAAGCAACCTGTTCACCCGCATAATATTTCACTTGCTGTGAAAAATCAGCGTCCTCTTTGAGTACGATACCATCTTCCATCTGCTTTTTAAGATTATCAATCATGGTTACCGCTTCTGGTGTATTGAACGCCGCTGCTGTCTTTTCTTTATTCAAAATCGGAATCCCGTCTATGGCAAAAAGCTTGGATACAAGCTGCTGCGCATAGCCTGCTTTGCCAATTTTTCTATTGATCTGGCGGCCCCACTCAGACAGTTCCGCCCGCGTTTTGGGCGGATGGGCAGGGTCTAATCCGGCAGCCTTTACCAGCTTCGTATTCATATATAGCACTTCCGTGCCGGTATACCAGGGTAGCGCATAAGCCTTGCCGTTAATAACTGTAGAATTATAAATACCCTCGAAATATGCAGCCTTTTCCTCCGGAGACAAATGCTCATTCATATCCACTACAGCACCCTTGGAGCCCATTTGGCTGGCAAATTCCGTATTGAGATTTACCACATCCGGACTGCTGCCGCTGGCGATACTCGTCAACAGCTTGTTGGTCACTGCGTCATAAGGGTAATCCTTCCAGTCAATTTTGACATTGGGATTCTTCTCCTCATAATCGGCAATCACCCGATTGAAATACGGGGTGAATGTAGGCTGTAGCGCAATGGTCCAAAATTGCAGTGTCACTTTTCCTCCGTTTACGTTGTTCGGGTTTGAGCCGCCGCCGCAACTGCTTAGCAGCACAACCAGCGCGAGCATGGAAACAAGCAACCGTAACCTGCCTTTCGCTTTCTTCGTCACATGGTGACCCCCTTATTCTTAGTTGATTAAGGCAAATTATAGCAGAAATACCGTTAGAGAAGGAACGTTTTTTCAATAAAATAAATTTAGAAGGAATAATTTTTCTTTTATTAGGCATCAAAAAGACGCCTCCGTTAGCAGAGACGTCTTTTTGATCATTGAACCTGCTGAAGGTTCAAGTCTATTTAATAATACGGGGCCATGAATACGTACACGAGTACCCCCGTCAAGCTGACATACAACCAGATCGGCATGGTCCAGCGTGCAATTTTACGGTGTTTCGCCACCTGCATCGTCCATCCCCATACAACTGTGAACAGGGCCAGTGGTACGATAATGGCAGCCAGTATGCTGTGTGAAATCAGCAACGTAAAGTAAATCGGTCGAATAATACCCACCCCGCCAAATTTTGCAGTGTCCGGCGAAATATAGTGGAAGGTCAGGTAGGAAAACAAAAATAAAACAGTACTGGCAAAGGCCAGTAAAACAAATGTTTTATGCACTTTGACGTTCTTCTTGATAATGGCAACCAACGCCGCCACCAGAAAAATAAACGTGAAACTGTTAAAAATCGCATTCAACCTCGGGAAAATGGTGATATCGAAGCTAACACTACCCTGGTATCCAATCGGCGAAAAGAACAGCAGCAAAATAATCACGTTAGCTATGATGGAAACGGTGATAATCAAGGCTGTGAAATTACGATTGCTCGTTGGAACGTACTGCTTGTCCTCACTCGCTTTATTCATAATGAGCGTCTCCTTCGTTTAAATTCAAACTTTTCGTTTTCGGTTGTGGTAATAACCATATTATATTATATAGAACCTGAGGACGGCCTGTGAAGTGACAACAGTATGAACAATTTCACAGCCGACAATTTAAAAATGTGCTTTAGCATCTTAGAAGAGCATTTTCTTAACATACAATGATAGAATACGGCCATTTCAGGGGCTTTATACACGCAAAAAAACACCGGGAAGGCCTGAATACCTGTCCCGATGCTGTGGTGTTTATGCACTTGTGGCGCGAGCGTTCCCCTTGTTTACTGCTGCCAGACGTCACTATATTCTTGATGACGCTTGAACAGGGCCAGTGCGTACGAGCAAGCGGGAACGACCTTTTTATGCTGATCCCTCGCCATTTGCACAACTTTGTCAATCAGCTCCTTGCCGATCTTTTGCCCCCGCAGCTTTTCGGATACAAATGTATGGTCAATGACCAAGGAATGGTCATCTATGGATTTATAGCCTACTTCCGCAACCACCTGTCCATCATCCACCATGACTACCGCATGGTCCTCCTCGCGAATTTGTCTCATGAAACCGAGCCCCTTTCTGCCGACGATTAGATATCCTTATCATTCCCCGATTTGAGGTCCAACGAAACATCTCATACATCAGGATTTTGCAAAATCCTCACATAAAAAGAAGCCTGCCGTCGACACTATCCTTATTCCAAAAAGGCGAGGTGTTGTATTTGCGTTCTGAAATGAAACCCGTTATCCCGTTTGAACCTGTGCAAAGTGAACGAATCCCTACGGAGGGCCTATGGCGGTACGAAATAAAATGGGATGGCACAAGAATTTTGACATATCATAATCAGGGTAGCACGCGTCTGTTTAACCGGAAGCAGCATGAGCGAACACTTTTATACCCGGAACTTGCTTATTTTTCTTCATACTGCCAGGCCGATTCAGTCATTCTGGATGGAGAAATGATCGCACTGGGAGCTGATGGGAAGCCCTCGTTTCATGACATTATGCGCCGCGACCTGATTCGTCGAACGGATCGGATTCAAGCGGCTTATAAAGCTGTGCCCGCTACATACATGCTGTTTGATATTTTGTATTTGAATGGAGAATGGGTTCACCGTAAACCGCTGGCAGAAAGGCTTGAATTATTGCATCAGGTCATCCTGCCGAGTGAACGGGTTCAACTGGCGCCTGCTCATCCTGATGGACAAGCTCTGTTTCAGGTGATGCGCAGCGAAGGGATGGAAGGTATCGTATGCAAACGTTTAGACAGCCCTTACACATGTGGCGGGAAGGATGGGCGATGGGTCAAGGTCAAGAATTACGGCGATAGCATCGCTGTCATTGGAGGCTACACTTTAAACGGAGGCGTCATCAATGCTGTGTTGCTGGGGCTGTACGACAAGCAAGGAAGGCTGCGCTACATTGGACATGCAGGCACAGGGAAGCTTACGCGAGAGGACTGGCGTCAGCTTACGGAGCGACTAAGACCGCATACCATTTCAGCGCGGCCTTTTGTCAATGAGCCGGATCGTCATCGGGATGCAATATGGGTTCAGCCTATGTATACCGCCAAGGTTCAATACAGTGAGTGGCGATGGCAGGAAGGGCGTACCCTCCGCCAGCCCTCTATACAGGCTTTTGTAAATCAGGACGTAGGGCAGTGCATTGGACCTTGGTCATGGTAAGTTGTGCAGATATATTTTAAAAAAAGCGGAATAAAGTTTGTATAAATCATTGCAACCAGTGGTTAATTAAATTACAGTTAACTAATTAACTACATCGAGGTGGATCGCATGTTCTTTTTCTTGGACTCCGAAATTCGTCAACTGGCCTATAATCTGTTTCCAGGTGGCAATAAACCGATTGGTGTTTTGGTAGAACTATTTTCTATAACGTATGAAATTCGTAAAGGCATGGAGAAACGTTCACGTGAATTCGGGCTCTCCTATGGGCAATATATAGCACTTTGTGTGCTTTCTGCGCAAAGAGACGAAATGTCATCCCCTTCTGCATTGGCTGAGAAAATGGGTGTAAGCCGGGCAGCGATCAGTTCCATGGTCGTTTCCCTTGAACAAGATGGCTACATTAACAAATACGATGATCCGAATGACAAGCGTGGCATCTTTGTTTCTCTGAACGATAAAGGAAGAGGCAAGATCAACCAAATGGACCCTTTTTTCATAGGACTGGCCTCACGCCTGATGTCGGACTTTAGCGAGTCGGAAATCTGCCAGTTTGAAACCTATCTGTCACGCGTACGGTCTGCATTTGAAGATGTGAAAGGTTCGCGTCTAACTGATCCCAAGGAGGGAGAAGAAAAATGGTGCGAAGACTGAAACAAAGGCTGTTCGTCAAGCTTGCGCGTATATCCGCTGGCAGAATGGTGGCGGCGTCTGATTTCAAGCCATCTCATTCTCCGAAGGTGCACCGGGAAGAACGAATCATCCCCACTTCTGTAGGTGACTCCAGGGTACTTGTATATGAGCCTGCCAACCGGACTGGCGATCCACTGCCTGTATTCGTCAATTTTCATGGTAGCGGCTTTGTGATGGGCAGTGCAGAAATGGATGATGCCTGGTGCCCGGTCATTGCCGAACGTGCCAATTGTGTCGTCGTTAATGTCGATTACCGCTTGGCCCCGGAGCATAAATTCCCTATTCCGTTACAGGAGAGCTATGATGTTACCAAATGGTTGTACAAGCATCCTGATGTACTGAACGTCAATCCCCAGCTCATTGCCGTCGGAGGACATAGTGCTGGCGGAAACCTTGCCGCAGCGATTTGTCTAATGGCCCGGGATCGCAAGGAATTTCCCATCGTGTATCAGGTGCTGGATTATCCTCCTCTGGATATCGCCACCGATCCGAAGCTGAAGCCTCAATTCGAGCAGGCGATTCCGCCGCGTATCGCAAAAATTTTTAATGACAGCTATTTGCACACGCCGGATGAGGCACGAAACCCGTTGGTTTCGCCTGTTTATGCAGAATCACTGCATAATCTCCCACCTGCACTGATTATAACCGCAGAGCTGGACTCCTTGGCCGACGAAGCCGAGTTATACGCCAAACGGCTGATTGAAGCGGATGTACCCGTGACCTATAAAAAATATATGGGCGCTGCCCATGCCTTTACACATAGCGGTGATCTCGCCCTAGCCGAGAGCGCCTGGCATTTGATGAGTGATCAGTTGAAAATGGCCTTTGAATTTCGCATCGGTGATGTACTGTCGGAATTAAAGAAATAAAAAAAGAAGCCCCTGCCTCCGCTGCTATAATGCAGTGCTGGATTCAGGTGGCTTCTTTTGTATTGTAGCCTGCTTCCGAATTACAGACTGTTAAAAGCGTCTGTCAATACAGGTACGATCTGCGATTTGCGGGATACGACACCTTTCAGAACGGCTTTGTTGTCGTCGAGCTGCACATTGTAGGCCTTTTCGACCGCTTGTGCTTGGCTTCCCAGCGCAATACCAATGGAATCACTGTTCACAATATCTGTTACGACGAACAGGAACAGGTCCAGGTTTTTAGCTGCAATTGTTTGGGACAGCGCTACTTCCAGCTCGGACTGACGGGACAGCACGTCGTTCACATCTACCGCGTTCACTTGCGCAATTTCCACTTTGCGTCCGTTCATCTGGAATTCCTTCGCATCCAGACTCACCAACTGCTCAATCGAGTGACCGCTCAGATCAGCTCCTGCTTTCAGCAGGTCAAAACCGTAGCTATCTGCATCCACACCAGCGATTTCAGCCAGTTCACGGGCAGCAGCTACGTCTTGGTCGGTGCAGGTTGGGGATTTGAACAACAGGGAATCGGAAATGATCGCGGACAGCATCAGACCTGCGATTTCTTTCGGAATCGCTATCCCGTTTTCCTTGTACAGCTTGTTCAAAATTGTGGCTGTGCAGCCTACAGGCTCAGCGCGGAAGTACAACGGCTGGCTTGTTTCAAAGTTAGCGATCCGGTGATGGTCGATGACTTCAGTTACACGCACTTTGTCAATGTCAACCGCGCTTTGCTGGCGTTCATTATGATCGACCAGAATGACGCTGTCTGTTTCCTCAGCAACCTGTTCAACCAGACGCGGCGCACTCACTTTGAAATAATCCAGTGCATACTGCGTTTCCCCGTTTACCTCGCCCAGACGAATCGGCTCCACGTCCGCACCCAATTTGGTTTTCAAGTCTGCATAAGCAATAGCTGAGCAAATCGTATCCGTATCCGGATTTTTATGCCCGAAAATCAATGTTTTTGCCAACATAATCGACTCCTTTGCACTAAGCATTTTACATTCATGAAATATCAACAATTCCAATGCAGATTATATCATTAAATCTCTTATTCTCCCATTCCCCTTTGAATGATTTCAAAAATAATCTATTAAATCCATAACATTCCCATGGAATATGTACGTGAAGTTAACCTTATTTTTTCTAAAAATTATAAAAACATATAGTAATATATCCCACTAACATGGTAAGATATTCCTCAAAACTGGCAAGTTAGTCACCAGTGGTCAATTCTATCATTTGAATCTTGAGGGAGGCGTGAGAACTTCGACAGTGGCTTCAAATCCTAGTATGTAGACAAATCATATTTTGATTGAAAAGAGGGAAATCTTTGAAAAAGCCGATCATTTTGAGAAAAATTCCTGTCGTAACACTCGCTCTTGCCTTGACGGTAAGCTTGTCTCTTCCATCTGTCAGTTCTGCTGCTACCGTAGACCTGCAAACCCGTTCATTTTTAGAAGCACAGGAAGCTTTGACTTCCGAAGCAACTCCGGCGTTCATTTCGCCAGAACTGAGTACCACTTCCTCCCAGCAGGTCAGAGTCATCGTACAGCTTGATGGTGAGCCACTAGCCGTGGATAAATATGCGGCACAGTCGGGCAATCAGACTTTCACAGCTCGATCCGAACAAAAAGCGGAATCCGCTATCGTCAATGAGCAAACAACGTTCGTGGATAGAGCGGCAGAGCACAGCATTCCCCTTCAAGTGAATTACCAGTACAACACGGTACTTAATGGCTTGGAGGTTACGCTGCCAGCTAACAAAATTCCGGAACTGGCTAAATTGCCAGGTGTAAAATCCATCCACGAAAACAAAACGTATTATTCCATCCCCGTACAGGACCCGCCAACACTCACCGCCAGCGAAGCAACGTATGATAACGCACCGCTGGATCAGATTGGCGTTCCTGAAGCCTGGGCCAAAGGTTTGACAGGCGAAGGGATTAAGGTCGGGGTTATTGATACCGGGATCGATTATGAGCATCCGGATTTGAAAGCAGCTTACAAGGGTGGATATGACTCTTTTGAGCAGGACAATGATCCTTACGAGGAGCCTTTCCTTGAAAAAGAGAATGACCCGTACGGCACAGGTTTTTCCGGAACAACTCACGGTACACACGTCTCCGGTACGATTGCTGGCCAGGCCGCTAATAAAACGGCAGATATTGTACAAAAGGGTATTGCCTATAAATCGGACTTATACGTATATAAAGTGCTTGGACGCAATACCAAAACCGGGCGTTCCTCCGGTTCCTCCGCACAGGTCATTGACGGTATTGAACGCGCTGTCAAGGATGGCATGAACGTGATTAACCTGTCCCTCGGCTCAGACTCCGAGAAGGACCCGAACTCCCCGGACTCCATTGCCATTAATAATGCGGTGCTTTCCGGTGTAGTTGCTGTCATTGCGAATGGTAATGCGGCACAAAACGGGAATTATTATTATTCGATGGGTTCCCCTGCATCATCCCAGTTGGCGATTTCTGTCGGTGCTGCCACTTCGCCGAGCAAAAGCTTCTCGGGCACAGCTTCAGTTACCCGCGACTCCTACTGGGAAGCGAATGGTGAATTGAAGAAAACAGTAACCGCTGATGCTTATGCACATTACGGGTTTAATCTGATGGGCTGGGGGACAGGCCAAGAGGATTTTGCTTCAATTCTGGGAACTGCCCCTTATGAACTGGTATATGCAAATTTGGGGCAGCCTGACGATTTTGAAGGAAAAGATGTAGCCGGAAAAATTGTCCTCGTGTCACGTGGAAGCCTGGCATTCGTGGATAAAATTGCAAATGCAAAAGAAAACGGCGCAAAAGCCGTAATCATTTTTAACGGGAGAGCAAAAACGACTGACATCACGCAGGCTGATTTGACAGACTCCATTCCGAGTCTAGATAGCTACGTAAACGCTAACCAGGGCGACAGCTTTGATTTTATTCCGACCTTTGATATGAAAGGTAAGGAAGGTCGCGCGCTGGCTAAACAACTCGTCGACAATGCCGGAGAAAAGTTCTCTGTCTCCTTCGGAGAGAAGTTTATTCGCACAGATAATGCAGGCAATACGATGGCTGGATTCAGCTCCCGTGGGCCGAACGGCGACGAGCTGCTTAGCATCAAGCCGGATGTGAGTGCACCAGGGGTCGGCATTTTGTCAACCTATCCTGCTTTCGCCAAGTTCTATCCGGATGCCTCTTATGATCATGCTTACAAACGTAGCAACGGAACCAGTATGGCTTCTCCGCATGTAGCCGGACTTGCTGTATTGCTGAAGCAGCAGCATCCAAACTGGACGCCGTTAGATATCCGTGCTGCTCTGGCGAACACGTCGGATACGCTTTACGATGAGGATCAAATCCAATATGACGTGTATTCCCAAGGTGCAGGACTTGTAAACATCGCCAATGCGATTCAGACACCAGCCCTGCTGGAAACTGTTGAACAGATCACGATTCTCGATAAGAACTTCAATCGGCAGGAGGTCGTGAACTACAATCCTTCCGCCAGCTTCGGGGTGTTAAAACCAGGCAGTGATGCGAAGCAAATACAATTGCAGCTTAAAAATTTGTCCGCAAACAGCGTACAGTATGAAGCCAGCTACATTTTGCATGATCATGTAACTTCTGATCCTGCCAAGCCCGTTACCACGCCTGACGTGAGCAATATCGCTGTTCAGTTGCAAGGTGTTGGCACGAAGGGGGCAATTTCCGCAGAAGCGGGTAAATCCCAACCGTTCTTCCTGTCCGTACAGCCAAGCTCAAGTGCAGCTACAGGCGTGTATGAGGGAGAAGTCATCCTGAAAAGCGCCGGACTACCTACCTTGCATCTGCCGTTCGTCGTTCATGTTGGCAAGGAAAATCCGCCTACAGGCTTCGGCTTGCAGGATCTGAGTATAACCAACCCGATTATTTACCCGAATCGTAAAGGTGCCCAACGCTCAACAGATCTTGCCTTCCGCCTGACCACGGATAAAACAAACCAAATTGCTCTCTATGTATATGGCATAGATGATAAATTAATTGGTCTTATTAATGGAATTACGACTCCTAGGGAGCAAGGAGTTAACGCCCGTCTCAAGCAAGGCGCATACTCCTTCAAGGACATTGACGGAAGCTATGTCGAATACGATGCTAACGGAAAACCTGTTCTGGATGCCAGCGGTCAGCCTGTTATTCAGCATTTGAAGGACGGTGTGTATAAGCTGGAGGTTAATTCGCCGGAACTGAATGCGAAAGGCGAAGTCGTGACCAATACTGACGGCCCTATATTTTTCAGCGCTATGAAGGCCATTCGCGTCGACAATAGTACCGCTTCCGGCAGCAGTAGCGGTGGCGGAAGTGGTGGAGGTGGCGGCAGAAGTAATACTACACCTTCCGCTTCAACCACCACATCCACCCCTGTCGCTACATCTGCACCTTCACTTCAATCCGTAGTGAAGCAAGGACAGGCGGTAAAAGCAGTAGCTACAACTGTCTCGGTGAATAATAACGTGCAATCACTGGCTGTAACCGATGCAGATTTGCAGGCTGCTGTGACGGCAGCAGGCTCCAGCCCAACAGCCATTGTCCTGTCAGCCAGCAGCCAAGCAGGTCAAACGACCAAAGCAGCGCTGACTTCCGCCCAACTGACAACGCTGGACAAGGCTCCGGCAGGAAGCAGCCTGATAGTGAGCAACACTGGAGCTTCCCTGGCTTTGCCGATATCTGCTCTGAAAAATGCTCCCGCCGGTGCAGGCATTGAAGTGGTAATCAGCAGCCAGGCACAGGAAAGCAACACATTTACGAGCAAGCTGAAAGGGTCGACTGTGATTGGCACCCCTGTAGGGTTTGAAGCTAATGTTGTCACTGGCGGCAAGAGCGAACCGCTTAAGGTTGCGCCAGGACAGTCCATTAGTCGCTCCTTTACCGTACCTGGCCAAATTGAGCCGAATACAGTCGGTGTTCTCTATACAGCAAACGGAAATGTCTACCCGGTTCCATCCGTCTTTACCAAGCAGGCAGATGGATCAACAGTCGTTAAGGTAAGCCGTCCGGGCTTCTCGACGTATGCAGCGGCGACTCGTCCCGTTAGCTTTGAAGATATTTCATCGTCGTATGCTCAATCCGAGATTCAGTCGCTTGCGAACAAGCTGCTGATCAACGGCACCACAGACACGGCCTTCTCACCGAAGAAGAACGTGACACGTGCGGAATTTGCAGCCCTGGTAACCCGGGCTCTTGGCTTGACACCGGGTACTGCCGCACCATTCGGCGATATTCCAGCAGGTAGCTGGTATTCTGGCGATGTGGCAGCTGCTTATGAGGCCGGATTGATCACAGGTCGCAGCGGCGAGAAGTTCGATCCGAACGCTAACATCAGTCGGCAGGAAATTGCTGTCGTGCTGAGCAAGGCAGTAGACCTGCTCCAGATCAAAGCGTCTGCCGATGGCCCTGCGCGCACACCGTATCATGATGCTTCATCCTTTGCAGGCTATGCCAAGGATAGCATTGAAAAAGTGAGCGCAGCAGGCATTATCAACGGAGCAACCATCAAGGGCTCCTCCTACTTCCAGCCAGATGCACCTACAACGCGTGAAGCATCTGCCAAGGTGCTGCACGTTCTTTTACAAAAGGCTGCATTGATTAACTAACCCAAAAGCCTCCCGAGCCGCGTTATAGACAACGTCACGGTTCGGGAGGCTGCTTTTATGTTATACCGTCCCCGCTAACGGCAGCGTAACCTTGAATATACTACCTTCTCCCTGCGTACTTGCAGCGGTGATTTTCCCGCCGTGTGCTTCCACAATGGACTGTGTAATCGCCAGACCAAGACCAGCTCCGCCCGAGCTGCGTGTACGTGACTCATCTCCACGGTAAAAGCGTTCAAAAATCCGCTCCAACTGCTTTTTGCTCATACCTGGCCCGTTATCACGAATCTGAATATCCGCCAGCTTTTTCCCGGCAGACAAGTTTACATGGATCACACCTCTTTCCATATCCGTATGCTGAACAGCATTATGGAACAGGTTGAGCATGACCTGCTTGATTTTATCCCCTTCCGCCAGCACTCTCACACCCGCCGTCATATCAAAAATCACTCTTCGTTTACCCGCCAGCATCAGAAGCTGCGGCTTCATTTCCAGCAGCAACGCATCCAGCGACATATCTTCCAGCTTCAGCTCCGGCGTCCGGTCCAGCTTAGCCAGCAACAGTAAATCGGAGACAAGCTTGTTCATCCGTTTGGATTCTCCATACATACTCTCCAGTGCAGATTGAAGCTGCTTTGGATTAGATGCGGCTCCACGAAGCAGCACCTCCAAGAACCCGTGAATCGAAGTGAGCGGGGTGCGCAATTCATGGGAAGCATCCGCAATAAACCGTCTCATCTGCATCTGTAACTCGCGCTCGGCAGCAAATGAATGCTCCAGCCGTTCCAGCATCCCGTTAAAGGATACCGCCAAGCGGTCCACCTCATACTGCCCCTGCTTTGCGTCAAAGCGCTCGGCCAGATTGCCCGCATCAATGCGTTTGACCGCCTCAACCATCCTCGAAAGGGGCACCAATGTGCGCCGCAGCACCGGAAGCATGAGCGCCAGACCAATTGCGAGCGCAATCAGAGATAACAAAATGAAGGTACGTAACTGGTTAATCAGCTGCTCTTGCATGGAAGTTGTGGATACACCCATTTGAAGCAATCCATTCGAATGGTCAGGCGGACCGAGCGGACGGAATACGACCAGTTGCTCGTTCCCTTGGGCATCCGTGAGCAATTGATACCCATAACGCATGTGCTTGTTTTGCTGCATCGAAATATACTGCTGAGTGGTGAACCTCGGCGGCGTAAGTCCATTTTCGTTAGAGAGGCTCGTAAAGGTTCCAGCTGTATCTATAGAAGCAAGCGACATATCCGGCCAAAACAGAAACGGCCTCGGTCGGTTATCCTTCCGATTGGTTCCTTCTTTGGGGATGGAGCTTCCGCTCTTCTCCTGCGAATCTTTAATCAATAAATCGGCAGGAATTGAGCCTAACTGCGTACCCATCGCATCCGCCCGACTGCGATACAGAAAATCTTTCATCAGGAAATATTGTAAAAATCCGATCAAGACGAGCAGTAGCGCCAAAATAAGTAACGTCCTGGCCAAAAGCTGGGAGCGGAGAGAACGGAGCGCAGTTCTCCTCCGGCTTTTCCCCCTCGCCTTCATAGCAAGTCCACCCGGTACCCAACACCGCGTAGCGTACGAATGACCCGATGCTCCTTATCTTTGAGCTTTTCACGCAAGGAGCGGATATACACCTCGACAATATTATCCTCGCCCCCAAAATCGTACCCCCATACTCGATCCAGGATGCGACTTTTACTAAGAACAATCCCGTTATTCAATACTAGAAATTTCAATAGTTCATATTCGGTAGGTGACAGTTCCAGCACCTGATTTTGGTAGCGAATTTCCTTGCGGCGATCATCCACCTGAAAGGGTCCGTGAACCACTTCTCCAAGCAGATCGGGAAACTGATTCCGCAGACGCGCTTCAATGCGAGCCAACAGTTCATTAAAACTGAAGGGCTTCACGATGTAATCGTCCGCGCCGATTTTCAATCCCTTCACCCGATCATCTACATCATCCTTGGCCGTCAGCATAATGACCGCGATGTTATCCTCCGTCTCCTTGAGACTCTGGCATACCTCAAATCCGTTCATTTCAGGCATCATGACATCCAATACCGCAACATGAGGACGAAACTCTCTCGCTAAATCCAACGCATCACTGCCGTTCTCGGCTGTTTTGACCTCATATCCTTCATTAATCAGCCCAAGCTCCAAAAATTGCAAAATGTGCGGCTCATCGTCCGCCAGCATAATTTTAACTCCGTGTATCGGATTCATCGGTTATCTTTCCTTTCATGACACCACTTTTTTTCTTAATAAAAGCTCGGTACATCTTCGCCTGTATCTAATATACCTGAATATTTACGTAAAAAAAGCATTCATATCCAGCTTTCAGCTAACATTCAGGGAGCGCTCATAACCATTTCAGCTACGTCAGGCATGATAATAGCAAGCCGGTAGTTCACCGGGCCCAAGATCGGAAGTGGCTGATCATTCCGCAGTCCTGAAGATAGCGGCTGGAACAAACGGAATAAATACAAAGAATTTTCACAGGGAGTGGAATGTACATGATTAAGAAATGGTTTAAGAGCAGGGCGGACGTCCCCCTAATCATCATCATGCTAATATCCGCGATTTTGAACGGATACAACATCTGGCAAGACAAATATGTTAACACCTATTACACGACGGCCGTAGCGAGCATGCTACAGAGCTTTCACAACTTCTTCTTCGTATCACTCGATTCGGCAGGGTCGGTAACGGTAGACAAACCGCCTGTGGTGTTCTGGATTCAAACGGTCAGCGCCTACATTTTCGGACTTCACGGCTGGAGCATTATCCTGCCACAAGCGCTGGCCCAAGTCGGATCGGTACTTCTCATTTACCTGCTCGTCAAGCCGAGCTTCGGTACGATAGCTGCTCGATTGGCTGCCTTCGCAATGGCAACCACACCGGTAGCAGTCGCCGTCAGCCGCACAAACAACATTGACGCGATGCTGGTTTTCACACTGCTGCTCGCAACATGGTTGCTGTTCAGAGGGATTAGAAACCACAAATGGGGGCCGATCCTCTGGGCTTTCGCAGTCGTAGGTATCGCCTTTAACGAAAAAATGCTTCAAGCCTATATGGTTGTTCCCGCTTTGGGACTCTTCTACCTGCTGGGCTCCAAGTTTAACTGGAAGCGAAAAGCGATAACACTGGCAGCATCGGCAGTCGTGCTCATGGCTGTGTCGCTCTCCTGGGCAGTCGTGGTGGACTCCACTCCGGCAGACCAACGCCCTTATATGGGAAGCAGTGGTACGAACTCCGTGTTGAATCTGGCCTTTGGCTACAACGGCCTGTCCCGTCTGACAGGAGATCAAGGAACAGGCGGCGGCGCTGGTGGCGGTCAACGCTCGGAAC
Organism: Paenibacillus sp. LT-B23; assembly: GCF_059417685.1. Lineage (NCBI taxonomy): Bacteria > Bacillati > Bacillota > Bacilli > Caryophanales > Paenibacillaceae > Paenibacillus > Paenibacillus sp. LT-B23. The sequence goes on from NZ_JBSQBM010000027.1 coordinate 24,130, forward strand.
GGAGACAAAACGCTTCAACCAACAGCGATACCAGTTCGACTCAAGCACAAACAGCTACAACATCGGATAGCACTGCAACAATAGGCGGCAACGGTGCTGGTGGTCAAATGCCACCAGGCGGATTCGGCGGTAACGGTCCTGGCGGTCCTGGCGGTAATTCCGGCGGCGGCATGTTCGGCACTGGCGAAAAGGGACCTCTACGGTTGTTCCAATCTGCACTGTCAGGTCAAGCCAGCTGGTTGCTTCCATTCGCATTGATTGCTTCGATCGGCCTGCTTGCAAGCATTCGACGTCGTAATATCACGCAAAAACACAAAGAGGTCGTCTTCTGGCTGGCCTGGCTGATTCCCGTAGCTGCATTTTTCAGCGTAGCAGGTTTCTTCCATCATTATTACCTGATTATGCTCGCACCACCAATTGCAGCACTCTTCGGAGCCGGATTCGTGGAATTGTGGGAGCAATATCGTGAGCGTTCCGGCTGGCTCTCCTGGCTGTTACCCGCAGCGGTACTGGCAACCTCGGTATTTGGCTGGTTCGTCCTGCAAAATTACAACGACACCATCGGCAGTGGCTGGTCCATCGCCGTATTGATCCTCGGTATCATCGGCACGGCGCTACTGGTAGTAGCACGATTGAAATCTGAGAAGTTAACGAGATATGCCATTATTGCAAGCCTACTCGCTATGTTCATCGGCCCTGTATACTGGGCATTGACACCAATCACCTACGGGGGGAACAGCATGATCCCGCAAGCCGGACCGACACAATTTGGCGGCGGTGGTGGTGGCGGAATGCCAGGTGGTAACGGTGGGAACAGAGGCCAGAGCAACAATGGACAACAAGCTGAAGGAACTCAGACGAATAACCAAACCAACAATGCAGAGCAATCCAGCTCTGATGGTAATACTTCAAGCACAGGAACGAGCACAGACACTGAACAAAGATCTTCTTCCCGCTCCAGAGGAATGGGTGGTCCGAACAGCAGTCAAAGCTTGGACAGCAAAACACTGAGCTATCTGCAAAAGAATAACACGGGTGAAACCTATCTTTTCGCGGCAAGCAATTATTCAACGGCTGCTCCTTATCTGATCGAAGCCGGACAAAAAGTGATCATTATGAACGGCTTTGTATCTTCTGATCCGGTGTATACCGTCGATAAGATCAAGGCGCTGGTAGAAAGCGGTCAAGTGAAGTACTTCATGATCTCTGGTGGAGGCGGCGGTGGACCAGACAGCGGTAACTCCGAAGTCACAGCATGGATCAAGGAACACGGCAAAGTGATTCCTACAGATGAATGGAAAACAACAACTGGCGAAACCAGTACCAATGCTGAAGCATCCAACAGCGGAAGCGACACCACGAACAGCAACTCGAACGCTCAGGATGGTCAAGGTGGACCTGGCGGAGATGAACGTGGCGGAAGCGGTACATTATACGAGATCACATTATAAATGAGGAGGAACTACTAATGAGTGAACAAATCCGTTATTCCATAGTTATTCCGATGTACAACGAGGAAGCCGTCATTACCGAAACCTATCGGCGGCTGAAACAAGTGATGGGCTCGATGGGCGAGCCCTACGAGCTGATATTCGTAAATGACGGCAGTTCGGACCGAAGCGTCCAGTTAATCAAGGAATTCAGTCTCAGAGACGATACCATTGTACTGATTGATTTCTCCCGTAATTTCGGTCATCAGCTAGCGATTACCGCCGGGATGGATTATGCGGTGGGAGAGGCGGTCGTCGTTATTGACGCCGACCTCCAGGACCCGCCGGAGCTGATCGTAGAGATGGCCAACAAGTGGAAGGAAGGCTATGAGGTAGTCTACGCCAAGCGATTGAAACGCAATGGCGAAACTCGCTTCAAAAAGTGGTCTGCCAGCCTCTTCTACCGTGTACTGAAAGCATCAACAGATATTAATATCCCGGTAGATACCGGCGATTTCCGCCTGATGGACCGCAAGGTAATAGACGAATTGAAACGGCTTCCGGAAAATAACCGGTTTGTCCGCGGGCTCGTCAGCTGGATCGGCTTCAAGCAGACGGCTGTTGAATATGAGCGCGATGAGCGGCTCGCTGGTGAAACCAAGTATCCACTGAAACGCATGATCAAGCTCAGCCTGGACGGAATCACATCCTTTTCCATTAAACCGCTCAAGCTGGCAGGTTATATCGGGGCACTCCTGTCCATGTCCGGCTTCCTGTATCTGATGTACGTATTGTTTCTCAACTTTTTCACCGATTCCTATGTCATGAAGGGCTGGTCATCCATGATTAGCATCAGCCTGATCTTTGACGGAGTGATCCTGATCATTCTCGGTATCATGGGTGAATATGTTGGACGGATTTATGACGAAACCAAAGCTCGCCCGCTCTACATTGTCCGTGAACATCTGGGTGGACAATACGAAAACGGCCCTACCCATGCCATGAAGGCCCCTGAACAACGTGAATCCCTGTACATGCAAGGTTCCCGTGACAGCCTGATATCCGCCAGCCGCACAGTACGCGGCAACAGCGCAGTATATACCGGACCTAAATCCGGTCACGGAGCATAACCTATGAAAAGCCGCATGGCCCAGCTACTCCCTATGATCCGTTTTGGCATGGTAGGACTGGTGAATACGGGCGTAGATTATATCATTTTCATGCTGCTGGCTTGGGCCGGAGTTCCGGTTGTGTTGTCGCAGATCATTTCATATAGCTGCGGCACAGCCAACAGTTACATTTTGAACAGCAAATGGACATTCAACAAACAACCAGCACCCGATACTCATAAACGTCAATTGCCTAAATTTATCGTTATCAACCTGATCGTATTGGGACTGATCTCCTTATTATTACAAATGCTTCACAGTGGAACCGAGCTACCGCTTGCCGTATGCAAGCTGATCGCCACCGCAGCCGGAATGATTATCAACTATATCGGGAGCCGATACTGGGTATTCGGTTCCCCATCTCGAAAGGAAAGTGAATCTCTATGAGAAAAATTACAAAAGCCGTTATTCCAGCCGCTGGATTAGGAACTCGTTTTTTACCTGCTACGAAAGCTTTACCTAAAGAGATGCTTCCGATTGTCGACAAGCCAGCTATTCAATATATTGTCGAAGAAGCCATCAAATCCGGGATTGAAAGCATCATTATCGTGACTGGACGTAATAAAAAAGCCATCGAGGATCATTTCGACAAGTCCGTGGAATTGGAACAAGTGCTGGAGAGCAAAGGCAAGTATGATCTTCTGCGCGAGGTTCAAAGCATCGGGGGCAAAGCGGTCATTCACTATATCCGCCAAAAAGAACCCCTCGGTTTGGGACATGCGGTACGTTGTGCCCGTCAGTTTATTGGGGATGAGCCATTCGCTGTGTTGCTGGGTGATGATATTATGAATTCCTCCACTCCGGCGATTCGCCAAATGATGGATGTCTACGAAGCGACTGGCAAGCAAGTGGTCGGCGTACGCACAGTGGAAGAACAGGATGTAAGTAAATACGGCATTATTGACTCTATCCATCAGAACGGTCTTATTCACGAAGTTGGCGGACTTGTTGAAAAACCATCTCCTGCGGAAGCCCCTTCACGGCAGGCAGTCATTGGGAGGTATGTATTGGAGCCTTCTATTTTCTCGATATTGGAGAATCTGTCCACGGGTACGGGCGGCGAATATCAACTGACTGACGCCCTTCATCAGGTAGCATTGCAAAATCAACTGCTGGCGCTTGAGCTGGAAGGCACGCGATACGACATTGGAGATAAGGCCGGATATCTGGAAGCTGTGCTTCACATGGGTATGCAACGTGAGGATCTTCGTCCAATGCTTGACTCCATGATGCGCGAGTGGGCGCTGGCTTCCCGATAAAATAGGCACACAAGATTCACCTATCCCCTCCTCCTGTGCATATTCTGATATCCAATCCATGTTGTGGAACCACGAGAGTGGAAGGATAAACACATAAACCTGTACAATGTAAAAGTACAGTACCATCGGAATATGCTCGGCTGTCCGCCGAAATCAGGGAGGAAGAAGTCCATATGATACCTGAGGGGAATTTGCAAAGTAATGTAGACCGTTTCAACGGCTTTGCCGATGACTACGACCAACACCGTCCGGAAGCACCGTCGCTCGTTGTCGAGATCATTACCCGCTATCTGGAACGAAAAGTGGAGCTTGTGGCCGATATTGGCTGTGGAACAGGGCTTTCGACTTTTATTTGGAAAGACGTGGCCCGGCAGATAGTCGGCATCGAGCCCAACCCGGACATGAGAGGAAAAGCGCAGCGCAAGCTGGAGACAGCAGGAGCGACAACGGCAGGCACCATCTCCTTCAAAAGCGGGTTCTCCAACAACCTGCCCTTTGAGGATCGTACTGTAGACGTCATCACCTGTTCTCAATCCTTTCACTGGATGGACCCCGACAGCACGCTCAGGGAAGCGGGCAGAGTTTTGGCTCAGGGCGGGGTATTCGCCGCCTTTGACTGCGATTGGCCTCCTGTGCTGCAATGGGAGATAGACCAAGCTTATGTACAGCTGATCGCCAAAGCAGATGAGATTCTGAATCGGGAAGCACCTGTAGAGCAGCAAGCCCATAAATGGAGCAAGGAGCAGCATTTGCCTAATCTACAGCGCAGCGGACAATTCCGTTATACCCGGGAAATTGTCTTTCATAACCGTGAGCAGTGTGACGCAGCTCGTTATATAGGGCTTGTTCTTAGTCAAGGCGGTATACAAACGCTATTCAAACTCGGCAATCGGGCGCTTGATGAAGATTTGGCCTGCTTTGTGAAGCTCGTAGAGGACCATTTTCAGGACAGAACCTTGGATATCTTGTTCAGCTATCGTATGCGGCTTGGCATCAAATAGAAAGGAAACAGATTATCGTGATGATATGTTCTTCTGCTCAAGCCAAAAAAGACTCTCCTTCGCCTCGTAAAAACGAGTGCGTACAGGAGAGTCTTTTGGCTTCAAAAAAATAGCCACACTCATGTCCCTGCGAATCTTAGTCGCAGTTCCGTGGTATCTTCGGCGTCGGCTTAGGAAGAGCGGACAGCCAATAGAGATGCCAAGCGATCAGGGTAGTCCGTGATGATGCCGCTCACCCCCGCCTCCAGCAGCCGCTTCATTTCTTCCGGCTCATTCACTGTCCACGGGTGATAGACTACACCTGCTGCCAGTGCCTCAGATACTCCCTCCGGTGTGACGGAATGCTTGTAGGCATGCAGTGCTGTAACCCCGAATCGACTTGCATACTCCGCCGGGCGAACCATAATCTCGATATACAGCGCTCCCGTCCTGATCTCAGGAGCAAGCTGCGCACAGAGCGCCAGTGATTCATGATTGAAGCTGGAGATAATCACCCGCTCCTCTAAACCGAAACGCCGTACAGCGGCAATCACCTCTTCCTCCATACCGGGATAGAGGTAAATGCTATTTTTCAATTCCAGATTAATGATTGCATCCGAAGCCTGCGCCAGCTCCAGCAGTTCATCCAGCAACGGCACCCGCTCACCCCGGAATTTCTCATCAAACCAGCCGCCTGCATCTAACCCATTCAGTTCTTCGAGCGTAATATCGCGTACATCCAGCGAGGAGCCTGTCGTGCGTTCCAGTGATTCATCGTGAATCAGCACCAGATTTCCATCCCGGGTACGCTGCACATCCGTTTCGATACCTGTTGCTCCTAGCTCCAGTGCGTGGCGGAACGCCGCCATCGTATTTTCAGGGCATACACCCGAAGCACCGCGATGTGCAAAATTAATAACTTTCTCAGTTACAGTCACTACAAAACCCCTCCTGTCATTTCACAGGAACATTATACCTGCTCATTGTTTGGGCTGTATAAAATATTCGTTACTGGTGCGTCTTCTTCTACGCGGTTTGAACAATTTTCCCGATCCAATCGGTATAAAACGTATTCCCGTTCCGTCGATCAAATGCTGCTGCCGCCGACTCTGCCAGTGGTCTGAAATACGCAATAATTTCTGTCAGCGTACGCTCCTCTTTGCCCCACTCCAAAGAAGCAGGCAGCCGGATCAATCTACTATCACCCGAAGCATCGAGCTTTTGCAGCAGACCTACCATTGCCGCGTAAAAATACATTTGTTCCAGCCCGCTCTCATAATCCAGCGCCATATGCAAATGACGCTCTACCACTTCAATTCCCTTAACCGGGTCCGCAACCGCCAAATACTCGATATGCTCCGCTATGGTTTTCAGAAAATCACGGTCATCCCGAACCAGGCGATATCCATTACGATGATGTTCCTTCGCCTTGTCTGCTTCCCCTTGACGGTAAAGCGGCAATAGCACCTGGGAGAGCGTCACATGCGGTACTTCCGCGCATGTCATCCGTCCCGACAAAATCGGTTTGGCCACGGCAAGCGCCTGCTCGTCCTCTCCGGTCAAATAGTAAAACCGAACGATCTGGCTCTGCTCGCAGGCTTCGCAATCACTCATGCTATCCCGTTCAATCGTACGAAAGGTATCCAGATACTGGCGTGCTTCATCCAGTCTCCCCATATCCATCGCGATACGGAACTTATAGTAGTGATATGGACGCTCATTATACCCGTATTCGGCATAACGTTTGCGCATATCCTCCACAAGATCCTCCACCTGGGTTTTCGGTATATTGGGAAAGCTGCACACCTTGCCGAGAATCCATTTGTAAGTCCACAGCAACTCTTGCTCATCATATTCGTCGGGGTTTTGATCAAATTGACCCAATTGCCACGAAAAAGCGATCAGCGCCTTCAACGGATATCCATTAAAAATAGCACAGTCCACAATCTCTCCCCGGACTTCGTAGCCGAGTTCCTTCAATCCGGAAGCATCTGCCAAGCGGGCCGCTTCCTCCAAAATCGCCAGCTTGGCCGCCCCACCGGGCAGATCCTGAGCCTGTTCCATCAAATCATATATCGTATCTTCCATTTGGCTATCCTCCTGTAAATACGCAATTACGTATTTTGTCCGTTCCCTAATCCCCAATTGATAAAATGCAGCACGCTCCGATTCATCAGCCCCAACTCATTGCGATTCATCGGATAATGGCCCATCATAAGTGCGTTCACATACATCATTTCCGTTGCAGCCGTAATCATCTGTGTATCGGTAGCTTCAAAAATACGCGCCACCACCGGATTGTTCAGATTAAAATATAAGGTCGAGTAGCCCGCATTCTGCTGGACCCCCGCTCTCAGACTATCGAGTACATTGGAAAAAAGCGCGGTTGTTTCCTCGACAGTGTTTTCCATCGAGCGCAAGGTTAACGCATCCTGCGAAATGGTATACAGCACAGGCAAACTCGCAGGCTCAAAACGCTTCAACTCCGTACGGCAGCGCATCGGTTGCAAAGCAGCATCCATCACACGTAGCACGCTGTAATACTGCTCACGTTCTTCCTGCGTCAGTCCGGTAAACGACATGGATACATCCTCGGGACTAAGCCGCTCGGTTTGCAGAGCAGGGTCGATCCAATGCAGCTTTTCCAAAATTTCCGTATCGTAAATATAGCCGCCGTTGATCACCAGCATGGATTGTGCCGCCGCCACATGGGTAATCTGGCGATACTCATCAACCGTCGATGTGTAATGGAGCGGACGCCCGCCCGCCTCGCGGATCAATTCACTCAGCTCACGCCGCCCAAACGTGCTTTCAAAGGAAAACCAGCGGTGCATAATCCGCAGAAATTCAGCATCCTCTACTGCGAGCGCCTTCATGGAAAGCTCATGCAAACGAATCCAGTGCTGCAAGCGGTCCGGCTCATACTCCGCCATGCGTAGCAGTTCTTGCCGAATACAGGTTCCCAATTCAGAGCGAACCCCGTCAAGCTGCTCATTTTCATAAAAATACTCACGTGATGCCGTCGGCTGCAATTCATCTGTCCAGATCAGGCTTTTAATGAAAAAAGCCCACTCCGGCAATACATTTTCCGCTTTGTCGGACACCAGCATATGCTTCAGATACACTCGATGCAGCCGCTTGCTGTTCAGATTAATGCTGCGCGGCAAAATGAACGCAATTCCGCCTGTTTTGCCCGATGCCGTTCGCAATGGAATAAAATCGCCAAAGCGCTCTCCCATCAGGCGATAGCCCAAGTCCAGCACCTCACCGCGACGACTGCGCAATTGTTCCGGGTCCTGCATCCAACGGGTAGATGGAAGATTGACGCGCTTGGTCTCCCCGTCTACAGACAGCATGACCGGATATGGCAGCAACGCCCCATAATAAAATAGAGACTCCTCCACCTGCGCTGGCTCATAATAAAACTCGCTCCCCGGCTTGCAGCGCAAATAAATTTGCGTCCCTACAGGCAGTTCCGTCTCCAATCGACGGATCGTATACGTTCCGTCCGGCTTCCCTCTCCATTCCATGGAAACGCCTTCCTTCACCGAGCGGGTCAGCACCACAATTTCATCGCTCACCATAAAGCAAGACAGCAAACCGATCCCAAATCGTCCGATAAATGATGTCTCCGAGGCCAGCAAATCCGTCCCCTTCTTGGAGGACTGGCCGATGATCGACAGAAAGCGGTGAATATCCTCTTCCGTCAGTCCAATGCCGTTATCCTGAATCATCAAAACCTGCTGCTCACCGGAACCGGACAACTCCACGGTCACTTTACCTTCAAAACTTTTACTTTCAGCAGCAGTCTCCCCTGGCTCCTTGCGAGCCGTAATTGCGTCTGTTGCATTTTGCAGTACCTCACGTATAAACACGCGTGGACTGCTATATAAATGATTGGCCAAAATATCAATCATACCGCCCAGGTTCACCTGAAAACGATATTCGTCCGTTTGACTCATACAGATCATTCCTTTCTGGAAATGCTACGATAATCCTTCGCTTTTGAATAAACCATCATGTAAATTATAACGTGGATTACAGACGGATTGCACACCCTGCATTTCAGATATCAATACGTTGACAACGCTATAACAGGGTCTTTTTTCACCTTGGATGATCGGAACTGGGTCTAATTAACTTCATAAAGATGTATGTAATATGAGAGTATAGTTAATAAGCATCATCTTCGCTTAGTTAAATTTAGTAATTAAAATAATATTTATTTAAAAATGAGCCTGCTTTTGTATCCCTATAAGTGCTGAGGGACAAATGGCTCATTTTATACAAAAAGCCCACATTGCTGCTCCTGTATACCCATACAGGAGAGAATGCGGGCTTTTTGCAGGTACAGCCGGGGCTGTACCTTTTGCAAAAAAAGGATTAATGAGACTTGGCGAGACGGATTACGTTCCACGAGGCTTTGCCTAAATGAGCTTTGACGATGCCATCGTCGAGCTTGGCATTACCGCCGTTGTGAGGCGTAACCTTTTCTCCTGCCGGGCTGTTGGTCGCTTTGAGATCGTCATGTTCCAGCACCGTATGCTCCACAATACGATAGCCTTCGAAGCTACGCACATCCACTGTCAGCTCCAGCGACTCGGACAAGTGGCGGTTTACTGCAAAGACGGTCAGAGCGTCTCCCTCTTCATCATAGACCACAGCGCTATCCAGATAAGGAATGTCTGTGAAATCCTTGGAATCGTATTTTTCCGAGTCTACTACCGGCATCAACGATACACCGCGGCCATAACGGGATGCATGCAGATACGGATAGAAAATAGTCTGTTTCCACGCTTTTCCGTTATTTTCAGTCATGATTGGCGCAATAACGTTGACCAATTGGGCAAGGCAAGCCATTTTCACACGGTCAGCATGACGCAGGAACGTAATGAGCATGCTGCCCACCAGCAGCGCATCCTCGAAGTTGTAAATATCCTCAAGCTGCGGCGGCGCCACAGACCACGGATCAATTTTGCTGTCCGCATCGTTGGAGTGGTACCACACATTCCATTCGTCGAAGCTGAGCATCATTTTTTTCTTGCTGCGTTTCTTTGCTTTGATATAGTCACAGGTCGAAATAACCGTATGAATAAAATGATCCATATCCATGGAGCGTGCCAAATAATTGGCCGTATCATTGTCGTGGTTGCCATAGTATTGATGCAGAGAAATATAGTCGGCTACCTCATAGGTATGATCCAGCGTCGTTGCTTCCCACTCAGGGAATGTCGGCATTGTCGAACTGGAACTACCGCAGGTTACAAGCTCAATGTCAGGGTCAATCAGCTTCATCGCTTTTGCGGACTCTACCGCGAGACGGCCATACTCTTCCGCTGTCTTGTGTCCGATCTGCCACGGGCCATCCATTTCGTTGCCGAGACACCAGGTTTTAATCTTGTGCGGTTGCTCAACACCGTGACTGCGACGCAGATCACTCCAGTAGGAGCCGCCCGGATGGTTGCAATATTCCACCAGATTACGTGCCGCATCAATACCGCGTGTACCCAGGTTAACCGCCATCATAACCTCTGAGCCGATATCTTTTGCCCATTTGAAAAATTCGTTCGTACCCACTTCGTTCGGCTCGACCGTTCTCCACGCCAGCTCTAGCTGTCTAGGCCTGGACGCGACAGGGCCAACTCCGTCTTCCCAATTGTAACCGGACACAAAGTTACCTCCCGGATAGCGTATAATAGGAACATCAAGCTGCTTCACCAGCTCTTTTACATCATTACGGAAACCGCTTTCATCACTGGTTGAATGAGTAGGTTCATAAATACCGCCATATACAGCACGCCCCAGATGCTCTACAAAAGAACCATAAATGCGTTTATCGACTTCAGCAATACGGAAAGACTTGTCTACAATCATCTTTGCTTTTATAGCTGCTGCCATCCAAACCATCCTCCCTGAATACGAAAATGTTGTCTGCTTCACATAAGGATTACGAAATCGTGGTTGTTCACAATCCGACTATACCATAAAAAAAGAATTATAGTCAATAATAATATTAAATACTTAATATAAATATTAATCATATAACGGTGAATCCCCCCTTTTTTTAGAAACCAATCTTTTTTCGATGACCCGGAAGGGGGTAAAACGCTTGTTTTTCACCACATGCCTGATTGAGCGGGATATAAACATTTTTGTTTACGTTGTTCCTCCAGTACATGCATCATCCGTTGTTGAACGCTTCTGGTTTGCTGCGTTGCAAATGCGGGATGAGCAAGGTTACATGTTTCCAAAGGGTCGTGGGTTAGGTTATACAATTCAAATTCGTCACGATCCGGTTGCGTTTTGGCCTGGGTAACCCAGTGAGAGTACTGCCTGCATGTATGCTCACCCACGGGGCGCATAGTAACATCCTTCTCCCCCGGTTGACTCCAGAATGAAGTACTGTCAAAATAGCGGGTAAACTTCCACAACTCCTTTACACCCTCTCTTTGCAGGGTCGTAATGACAGTCTCAATATGATTGGGCTGAACAACAGACGGATATGCCTCTCCCAGTACATTGATCTGCCGCTGTCCTCGGGTCACATCATCGTCGGTCATAAAATAAACGGGCTGGTCAGCTATCTCCCCGTGGTTCTGTCCGCGAATAACAGGGGTAAGATCACGTCCGACCAAGGGACGGGCTTCGCTGAAGCTGTTTTGCAGGCGGCTCTGGATCGCAGTAATATCAACATTCGCTAGTCCAAGCATGGTAGGCAGGAGATCCACGTGGTTTGTCAGGGTATGTTCGCTTTTATATTGAGGAAACAGATGTTGGTTATGAATGACCAAAGGCACATGCACAATCTCTTCATAGGCACAGTAAAATTTTTGATGAAGATTGCCGTGGGCGCCTAGCAGGTCTCCATGATCAGATGTAAAAATCACAATGGTATTATCGTAAAAAGAAGAACGAGTCAGTGCTTCAAATACCTTCAGCATCTGACGGTCTGCATTTTTTTGCAACTGGTAGTACAGCTTGCGGTAAAAGGGCTGATCTATAATGGGCTGGAGCGCTCTAGGGTAAATATCTCGATAGCTTGCCTGACAGCGCGGCTTTGTAGCCAGCCATTCGTTGATGGTCGGAGGAGGAGTGACATCTGGCATCGATTCCACCTCAAATCGAAACATGGGCAACCGCGCAGTAATAGCACCATATAAAACAATATCATGCGGATTCACAAATGAGGCTACGACTAACCAGGGCTTTGCTTGGTTGTCATGTTCTTTCCGGCGATCAAGCGCTTCGATCAGATCAACGGTTTCCGCAGCATATACCTCGTCTCTCCCACTTAAACCAAAAGCGGCAGAGGAAGCGGAATTTCGCGGATTTTTCCCATGAGGCTCCGGACCGATCCACCCGGAAAAGCCGAAGTTGTCCAAGCGGTCAGCTCGATCATATATGTCTTCCCATGTTCTGTCGGGTACACCCGTCAGAGGATGATAGCTAGGGAGGGCTTTGTGCGTGCCCGGGATGATAATATCCTCATCGGATATATGCCATTTTCCTTTATAATACGTTTGGTATCCGGCTGCGCGAAAATAATCTCCCATCGTAGGCACTGTGTTTCTATCCAGCCAGAACATATCGGAGTCGAATGCTCCCTTGGCCACCCCATCTGTCTGAGTGACGCCATGAAGTGACGGGTAATGGCCGGTAAACAAGGTTGTCCTGCTGGGGCTACATGCAGCACTTCCAATATAATGCCTGTGAAACTCCAGCCCGTGAGACCTCAAGAGTCCTTGCGTAACCAGATTTTGTCTGCTCCATTCTTTGATTTCCGGGTTTTCATAAACCGCAGGATACCGTTCCTCATCCACAAGGAGTATCAGAAAATTAGGTTTTTCAAAGGGTCGGGGTGAAAATGAGCTATCATTCATGTAAACACATCCTAGGTTGGTTTTTACCCTAAGATTATGTTGTGAAGCCCCAAAACAGTATCATTCGGAAAAGAAGTTCAGACATTCTGATATCTTAAAAAAGATGATATAATTAATACTAAACGGGAGCTGGTCATCATGGAGTTGCTTGATCCACGAGTAGACTTTGTGTTTAAAAGGATTTTCGGTAGTGAGAATAATAAAGACGTTTTGCTGGCGTTTCTCAATCGTATATTCATGGAAGCTGGAGAAGCTCAATTAACCGAAATTATTTTAATGAATCCCTATACAGATAAGGACGATCCGCTCGACAAGCAGTCTATTTTTGATGTCTATGCCAAGACCGCAGAGGGCAAGCTAATTGATATCGAAATGCAGCTTTTCAACAAATACGATATTGAGAAGCGGACGTTGTTCTATTGGAGTAAGCGATATGCGGGACAGCTTCATGAGGGCGAAAAATACCAGGAACTAAAAAAATGTGTGACCATTAACATCCTCAACTATTCTTTTTTACCTAACGATGAATACCACAATGTATTCCATTTACGTGAGGACCGCACAGGGATATCACTTATTGATGATATTGAAGTACACTTTTTGGAACTGCTGAAGCTGGATGAGCAAACCGCATCCTTCGAAGAAGGAGGGCTTGTCAACTGGCTGTTGTTTCTCAAAGGCGCAGATCCATCCAAATGGGAGGTTTTAAAAATGAACGAACCAGGATTGGAAAAAGCCATGGACACGCTGCAATTCTTAAGTCAGGATTCAGAAGCAAGACGTCTGTATGAAGCCCGGCAGAAATACCTGCACGATGAAGCTTCCATGATCGATAGAGCAGAATCTATCGGTATGGCGAAAGGATTGGAAAAAGGATTAACCCAAGGTAAAGAAGATGAGAAAAAGAATATCGCCAAAAATATGCTTTCCATGGGTATGGACATAGCTACCATTGCAAAGGCTACCGGATTAACTGAACAAGAAATTAAGTCCATTCAAGTATAAAAATAAAACAACAAAACGGCGGAGTTCCTCGGTATTAAACCAAGAAACTCCGCCGTTGCTATGTGTAGCTTATAACCCATCGCCACAACTACTACTTAATACCCGAAATCGTATAATTCTCGATAATATACTTCTGGAAAACAATGAATATGATCATGATCGGTACGACCATGAAGGTTGAGCCTGCCATCTGGAGCGCGAACTGGCTCTCATTTTGGCCTTTGAGCAACGACAGTCCCACGGACAACGTATACAGCTTCTCATCGTTCGCAATAATGAGCGGCCACAGGAAGCTGTTCCAACCGCCGATAAAGGTCAGAATGGCCTGTACTGCCAAAATCGGTGTTGAGATAGGCAGTACGATTTGCAGGAAAGTACGAAACTCCCCTGCACCATCAAGGCGCGTTGCCTCCAGCAGTTCTTCCGGAATATCGGACATGAACTGTCGAAACAGGAAGATGGCGAAGGCACCTACCAAGCCAGGAAGTACAATCCCCATCATGGTGTTGGTTAATCCCATCTGGTTCAAAATCAAATACACAGGAATCATCGTCACCTGCCCCGGAACCATCATCGTGGCCAGCACCAAATAGAACAGGAAACCTTTACCTTTAAATTTGAATTTGGCAAAGCCATAGCCTGCCATGGCGTTCAGGAATAATCCGAAAAAGGAAGCTAATACAATCACTAGCGTATTGGTCAGATAGGTGCCAAAAGCCATGCTATCAAATAGTATTTTAAAATTGTCCAATGTGAAATGCTGCGGCCAGATGGTCGGAGGAATTTTGGTTACCTCGCTCTCCGTCTTAAAGGAGGATAAAATCATCCACGCAAAAGGCAGCACCATCAACAGACCTCCCACGGTCAGGAGAATCGCCACGAACCATTGAAATGTTTTTTCACTATTGCGCGAATTGGCGCGGGCTTGCTGAACAGCTGTTTTCACGTTCATCACCTCTCTCTATCAGGACTCCGTTTTATTTTGCAAACGGAACTGAATTAGCGTCACCGCGATGATCGCAAAGAACAGAATGAATGATCCCGCCGCGGCATAACCGAATTTACTAAATTGGAAACCATTATTGTAAATGAACAGAGATGCTGTTAGCGTGCCGTCAAGCGGTTTCCCTTTGGTCATGACGAACGGTTCCTCGAAAAATTGCAGCCAGCCGATCATCGTCGTAATGGACACGAAGAAAATAGCGTAGCGGAGCTGCGGAAGGGTAATATAACGAATTTGTTGCCATGTATTGGCCCCGTCAAGCTGAGCCGCCTCATAGTAAGAACCCGGAATCCCTTTAATGGCAGCAATGAAAATAATCATATTTAAGCCTATTCCCCGCCAAACAGCCAATAAAATAAGCGAAATTTTTGCCATCGTAGGATCGGTCAGCCATGGAACAGGACCCAGATTCGTCATGCCCAGTACATAGTTGAAAAGCCCGAGGGTCGGATTATACAAATAACTCCAGACCACCGCTACCGCCACCACGTTCGTTACGGACGGCAGATAGAACACCACGCGGAAAACTTTGAAAGCACGTGATTTCCCCATGTTAATCAGGATTGCAATGCTGAGTGAAAACAGTAGCACTAAAGGAACCCCGATGATGACGAAAAATAGAGTGTTCCCAATGGACTTTAGAAAAGAAGGGTCTATTAGCACATTCTTGTAATTTTCCAGTCCTATAAATCGAATATTATCATAATTGACTAGTCCTGACAGATCCATATTTGTGAAGCTGATCACGAGTGCCAGTAAAATCGGCAACAATGAAAACAGCGTCAGCAGAATGATGGAGGGACCGATAAACAAGTATGGCGCAAGCTTCTGCGAGCTTCCTTTCATGCCTTCACTCCCTTTGACAATGACGGATACGGATCATTATTTTTTCATAATACTTGCAGCTTGCTGGTTAAAATCATCCATTTCCTTCTGTGCGTCGGCTTGACCACGGTAAATGCGTTCGAAGCTCTTGATGAATTGCTGAGAAACCTCTTCCCATGCTGCCAGTTGCGGTAATGCTGCGGAATGATCGAGCTGTTTACGAATCGTTTGAAGCATCGGATCATTCTTCAGTTTTGCATCTTCCCATGGCTTGGTAGCGGCAGGCAAGGTACTGGACAGCTCCATCCATTTCAACTGCGTTTCCGGTTTACTCATGTACGCCAGGAATTTGGCCGATTCCTCCGGGTGCTTGCTAAACTGCATAATCGAAAGGTTCGACCCGCCCAAAACAGACAGGTTGTTTA
This sequence comes from Paenibacillus sp. LT-B23, assembly GCF_059417685.1. Lineage (NCBI taxonomy): Bacteria > Bacillati > Bacillota > Bacilli > Caryophanales > Paenibacillaceae > Paenibacillus > Paenibacillus sp. LT-B23. Next base: position 40,106 of record NZ_JBSQBM010000027.1, read on the forward strand.
CTTTGCCAGGAAGCTCGGCTATATTCCATTTCCCATCCAGCTCAGGTGCCTTGCTCTTGATTTCTCTAATCATGTAAGGACCGCTGATAAACATAGGAACGATACCATCACCTTGCAATCCCTGAACGGAATCTATCCCAAGATCGAGAGCATTGGAGCCATTTTGGAAAAAGGTGTTCAAATACTTCACAGCTTCTACAAACGGTGGCTGGTTGAACAGCGGATTGCCCTGCTCATCGACCAGCTTGGAGCCGTTCTGAAGAGCGAACATAAAGCCCAGAGACTGCTCTTTCGCATTAATGGCAATACCATACTTCCCTTTGCCACGCGCTGCCAGCTTTTGAGCAGCGTCAGAAAGTTCTTCCCACGTTTTAGGTGCTTCATTATATCCAACTTGCTTCAATAGATCTGAACGGTAGAATAAAATTTTCGTTTCGGTATACCAAGGAACGCCTACAGGTTTTCCCTCAAATTTTGCCGTATCCACAGCACCCGGGAAGAAATTCTTCGATTCCAGCTCAGGATATTTGCTGATATAAGGGGTGATGTCCGTCAATGCACCCGCAGACGCAAGTTCCGGAACCCATGATGTACCCAACTGAACCACATCCGGACCGGATTTGGAAGCAACTGCTGTCAGTAGCTTATCGTGAGCGTTATCCCAAGGCAGTGCCTGCACATCTACATGAATATCAGGATTTTCCTTTTCAAAATCCTTTGCAATCTCAGGCAGCAGCTTTCCTTCCGCCCCCATACCCCATAGGGTAATCGTCGTTTTTCCATTCGCATCCTTGCCGGATGATTCATCCTTGGACGAACAGCCTGCCAACGCGCCCCCCAGTAATAATGTGCTTGCCAAAATGATCCCTAACGTTCTTTTCATCATAGAAATTCCTCCCGAGATGACCGGCTTACCGATCATGCAAATATGATAGCGGATTCAATCACACACGTTAAAGCATACAGTGCTTAAAGCCAATTAAAACCTGCTTTTATAGAAAATATGTGGAAAGCCTAAGGACCATACTCATCAATAGAAACGTTTCGATAGTCATTATAAAACAAATTGAAACCGTATTCAATAGGGATATTATTTTTTATTTGTCCAGAATTATACCCCATTTTCTTTCATTTCATCTATATAGCGTTGTTTTCTTGGTAAAACGACCCCCTTTTTCGATTTGACTCTCTATTTGAAAGCGTATATAATCCAACTGAGTTCAACAATAGAAACGTTTCGATTAATAATACGACAGGATATTAAGCTTCTATGTAAAGTATTAGCCTGTTCGTCGCCTCTTTGAATCATTCTTAACACAAAATCTCATGGATCTGAAAAAGAAAGCTGCCACCAGAGTAGCTTACGGAGGATTATGATGGAACAACAACTGAATTACTACCTGCAAAATATGACGCTTGAAGAAAAAGTCGATCAATTGCTCCAACTTGTGGGAGCCTTTTTTGAAGATGCGGAAACAGACGGCCAAATTACAGGACCGATGGCATCTCTAGGGATCACAGAAGAAACGGTCCGTAACGTCGGATCGGTGCTAGGCATCGCAGGAGCCGAGGAAGCTATTCGTGTTCAGCAGGCACATTTGGGTAAAAACCGTTTGGGCATTCCGCTTCTCATTATGGCAGACATTGTACACGGCTTCAAAACGATTTTTCCCATACCGCTGGCTATTGGCTGTTCATGGAATGTGCAGCTCGCAGAAGAGAGCGCTACCATTGCTGCCAGAGAAGCTTCTGTGTCCGGTGTTCATGTTACCTTTGCCCCGATGGTGGACCTGGTGCGTGACCCACGTTGGGGCCGTGTAATGGAATCTACAGGGGAAGACCCTTATCTCAATAGTGTATTTGCCCGTGCTTTCGTACGCGGCTTTCAAGGCAAAGACCTGACGAACGATACGGACCGGGTGGCGGCGTGCGTGAAGCATTTTGCCGCATATGGCGCAGGCGAAGGCGGACGGGATTACAATACCGTCGATCTGTCTGCATGGCAGTTGCGCGAGTATTATCTCCCTTCCTACAAAGCTGCATTAGATGAAGGCTGCGAGATGGTGATGACTTCCTTCAACACCGTAGAGGGTGTAGCTGCGACGGGCAACAAACGCCTGATGCGCGATTTGCTTCGCGACGAGTGGGGCTTTGACGGTGTGCTCATCTCGGATTGGGCCGCCATCAAGGAGCTTATTCCCCACGGCATTGCCGAGGATGAGCGCGAGGCAGCACAGAAAGCATTGCTGGCAGGCGTAGATATTGAAATGATGACCTCCTGCTATAACGGGCATCTGCCTGAACTGATTCGTAGCGGACAGTTAGATGAAGCGCTCGTTGATGAAGCGGTCATACGCGTATTGAAGCTTAAGCAAAAGCTGGGCTTGTTCGACAATCCGCTACGTGGCGCAGACCCTGAGCGAGAACGTGAAGTCGTGTTCTGCGAAGCTCACCGGGCAGTTGCCAAGGAATTGGCGATCAAATCATGCGTGCTGCTCAAAAACGATTCCGTTCTTCCATTGAATCGCAGTCAGCATATCGCGCTGATCGGGCCTTTTGCAGAGAGCGGTGATATTCTTGGCTCCTGGTCGTGGAGCGGTTCGCAAGAAGAAGCCGTTCAAGTCATTGATGGGTTCAAATCGAAAATATCCTCCTCGCTGCTCTCGGTAGCGACTGGATGCTCTATAGATGAAATATCCGAAGAACAATATGCAAAAGCGCTGCAAGCTGCCAGCCAGGCAGAGGTCATCGTACTGGCGCTCGGCGAGCGTTCGGATATGAGTGGTGAAGCGGGCAGCCGCTCGGATATTCGCCTGCCACAAGCCCAACTGGAGCTGGTAAAACGCCTGAAGACGCTGAACAAGCCTATGGTAGCCGTGCTGTTCAACGGTCGTCCACTGGATTTGCACGGTGTCATTGAAGAGGCCGACGCCATACTGGAAGCCTGGTTCCCCGGCGGTGAAGGCGGCGCGGCGATTGCCGATCTGCTGTACGGCGATGCCGAACCAACGGGCCGTCTGACGATGTCCTTCCCGCAATCGGTGGGGCAGGTGCCTGTGTACTACAATCATTTTAATACAGGTCGTCCGCAGCTGGACCCGAATACAAAAGAACGCTACGTCTCCCAATACTTAGACGTACCGAATGAACCTTTATTCCCGTTTGGCTATGGCTTAAGCTATACGAAGGTTGCCTATGAAAGTGTACAGCTTTCCAGCGACACCCTCAATCCCGGTCAAGCACTGGCCGTGAAGGTACGGGTAACGAACACAGGAACACGTCCTGTCGAGGAAACGGTTCAATTCTATATCCGTGATATCAGCGGAGATACGGTTCGCCCGATGAAAGAGCTGAAAGATTTCCGCAAGGTTCTTCTTGCCCCGGGCGAAAGCCGGGAAGTGGAATTTGCATTGATCGAGTCTCAACTGCGCTATCACCATGCAGACCTGAGCTTTGATAGTGACAGCGGTGAATTCGCCGTCTTTACAGGACCTAACAGCCGAGATACTACCGAAGGACGTTTTCGTTTAGTGAAAGAAACAGGAAAGTGAGGCGTAACCTTTGATGAATACAAGTCTGGATCAAAATATTTTGCTGCGGGCAGGAGACCTGTCCTTCACCTTCTTGAGCAGCGGTGATGTATACAAAATTGCCCACGGCTCAACCATGATCAATCAACTGCTGACCAATTCCGTCGACGGTTCACTGAACAACCTGTACTTGCGACTGTATCGTCCGTCCGGCGTCAGCATCACTCCCCTGCTTGGAGTCCGTTCACCCGGAGTTGTACAACAAACGGATCAACAGATTATTTGGGAAGGCATTACGTCAGGTGTCGGCTATCAGGTGACATTCACGCTAAGCCGTCTCGGGGTATGGTTTTGGGATGTAACTTTACAGGGCGATGACGTGGAAGCTGATATCGTGTACGGTCAGGATATCGGCATTGCGGATACAGCGGCTGTACGCAGTAATGAAGCTTATCTGTCTCAATATATCGACCATACCGTCTACCATGACGAACAAAGAGGCTATACGGTTTGTTCCCGTCAAAACCAGCCGCAAAGTCAGGCATTCCCTTACATCCAGCAAGGCTCGCTGACCCGCACCGTTGGTTATTCGACGGACGGATTTCAATTCTTTGGGCTTTCGTACAAAGAAACGAACGAGCCGGAAGCACTGCGCCGTGATTCGCTCGCCAATGAAGTATACCAGTACGAATTCGCCTATACGGCGCTGCAATCCGAGCGGGTAAAGCTCGCCGGGGAAGCCCGCTTTACCTTTTACGGCCTGTTCCAACCCAATCATCCGACTGCCGTTACAAAGCTGGAGTACCAGGAACTGGTGACGAAAGCACGCGAAGAAGTATCGACTATTCTGGAGACTGGTGCCGACACCGCCATCCCGGTGCACGCCACAAGCCATCTCCAGGCTGGGCGTGTAGCTCCAGCCCAGAACATCGGGGAGCCGCTGCGCACACTGGATATGACCGCAGCCGAGCTGGATCAGCTCTTCCCGAAACGACAGGAAGAAGAACATGACGGCGACACGTTGCTTTCCTTTTTCACGGACAGCTATGAACATGTCGTACTCAAATCCAAAGAGCTTCGTGTAGAGCGTCCCCACGGACATATTTTAATGGGCGGGCATTACGCTGGAGGTAAGGAAGAAACCATTACGACCACCTCCTATATGTACGGGGTGTTCAACTCCCAGCTTGTAATTGGCAACACGAATTTCAATAAAATGATCACAAACGCGCGTAATGCGCTCAATATTCCAAAAACATCCGGCCAGCGTATCTTTGTCGGAATCGATGGGAAATACCGTCTGCTCACGATGCCTTCCCTGTTCGAGATCGGCTTCAACTATGTGCGCTGGTATTACAAAACCGCTGACGATACGCTCATCATTACGAACCATACTAACGCCGATACGCCGGAAGTACAGCTTCACGTGCGCTCGGCAAGCGGCAAAGCCTATCCGTTCCTCGTGACTCAGCAAATGTCCATGCATGTGAACGAATATGAGCTTCCGTTCCATATGGAACGGGATGGCGAGGCCCTGCTCTTCCGCGCAGACCCATCCTCCCTGAGCGCCGAAGCCTATCCGGACCTGTTGTACCGGATGCAGGTACAAGGCGCTCCGTTACAGCAAGTGAGCGACGCTCACGCACTGCTACAGGGTCCAGCCTCCCCTAATGCATCTCTGGTCGTGCTGGAGCTGGGCGACAGCAGCGAATGGACCTGCACCGTGCAAGGCTGGCTGCATGGACATTCGGCCAGGAAGGGCCAAGCACACGCGGAACGCAATGCCTCTTTTGAGGCTGGGCGCGAGCGCTATCGGCAATATTTTGCCGGACTGATGAACGGCTTCCATCTGACGCATAGCGGACATGAAACCAGCGAGCTGTTCCGTGTGAATGCGGTGGCCTGGTGGTATACCCACAATATGCTTGTCCACTATTCTGTGCCTCATGGTCTGGAGCAATACGGTGGTGCAGCTTGGGGAACACGCGATGTATGTCAGGGCCCGGTGGAATATTTTTCATCCGTACAAAAGTTTGACGAAGTCCGTTCCATTCTGCTGACCGTGTTCAGCCATCAGTACGAGGATAGCGGAAACTGGCCGCAATGGTTTATGTTCGACAACTATACTCGCGTTCAACAAGAAGAGAGCCACGGTGATATTATCGTCTGGCCGCTCAAGGTACTGGGAGATTATTTGACCGCTACCCGGGATTACAGTATTCTGGAAGAAAATGTACCCTACACCAACCGACATACTTTTGATTATACAAAACAGACCGCGACCCTCATGGAACACGCGATGAAGGAAATCGAATATATTCGAGCGAATTTCCTTCATGATACACATTTGTCCGCCTACGGCGACGGCGATTGGGATGACACGCTCCAGCCAGCCAACGCTCAACTGAAGCAATACATGGCGAGCAGTTGGACCGTTGCACTCACCTATCAGGTGGTTCGCAACTTTGCTACTGCACTGGAGCAAGCCCCGGCAGGCGTCATAAGCGAAGCCGCCGAGATCGCACAGGAGCTGCACCAGATGGCCGAAGGCATCCGCAAGGACTTCAACCGCTACATGCTGGAGAGCGGTATTATCCCGGGCTTCGTGTATATGGAAGAGCCTGGTCAGCCCAAGCTGATGCTCCATCCGTCCGATACGGAGACGGGGATTCACTACCGCTTGCTGCCGATGACACGCAGCATGATCAGCCAGTTGCTCACGCCGGAACAAGCATTGGCTCATGAGCAGCTCATCCGCGAGCAATTCCTGTGCCCGGATGGCGTGCGTCTGATGAACCGCCCTGCACAGTACGATGGTGGCGTGAGTTCGCACTTCAAGCGCGCAGAGCAAGCGGCCAACTTCGGACGCGAGGTCGGGCTGCAATATGTGCATGCCCATATCCGCTTCGCGGAAGCAATGGCCAAGCTCGGTCGCAAAGATGACGCCTGGCGCAGCCTTAAGCTCATCAACCCAGTCGGCATTCGAGCGTCCGTACCAAACGCCGAATGGCGTCAGAGCAACGCGTATTTCAGCAGCTCGGACGGCAAATTTAATACCCGCTACGAAGCACAAGAGCGGTTTGGTGAACTGCGTGAAGGAGCCGTTCCTGTCAAAGGCGGGTGGAGAATCTATTCCAGCGGTCCAGGGATTTATATGAATCAGCTCATTTCAAATGTCCTTGGTATCCGTCAGTCGGGCGAAGACCTAATCCTGGACCCTGTACTTCCGGATGATCTTGACGGACTGGAATTTGAATTTTCCTTTGCCGGGAAACCCGTTACCTTCATCTATCGAATGTCACAAGAGCATAGCAGCAGTGAGCAAGGCCGCGCGGTATTGAACGGAACACCGCTGGAGAGCGAGCCAGCCGATGACAATCGCTACCGTTCGGGTGCCCTGCGCATCAAGCGCAAGAATTTCGAGCAGACGCTAGCGGAACATGACGGTGTACACCGTCTGGAGATTATTTTATAAATCAGGCATAGGCAACAAAGCGATGGCGATCTTGCGGGATCGCCCTTTGCTGCTTGCCCGTCAAGAAGGAGGGAACGATGTGGTCAGCATTAAAGATATCGCCAAACAGGCGGGCGTTTCCATATCTACCGTTTCATACGCTTTGAACGGCAGTGATAAGGTAACGGAAGAGACCTGCGCACGTATTTTAGCCATTGCCAAAGAGCTTAACTATGTGCCGAATGCCGCCGCACGTAATCTTAAAAAAAGGGAAACCAAAATTATTGGCGTCTTCCTGACCGATTTTCGTGGAGACGTTTATGGAGATTTGCTGTATGGCATCAAGGAGATTTTGAACCGAAAAGACTATGACCTTATCGTATGCAGCGGCAAGCAATCTCACCGAATGCTGCCGGAGCGCATGATCGATGGAGCCATCATACTGGATCAGACGTTCGATAGTCAGGAACTGCTAAACTACGCCGAGCGTGGGCATAAAATTGTCGTACTTGACCGCGAGTTAAATCATCCTAACATTAACCAGGTACTGCTGGATAACAAAGCTGGTGCCGCTCTCGCGGTGGAGCATCTGCTGGAAATGGGACATCGCAAGCTGTATGTTGTCACCGGACCAGACGGCTCTTATGATTCATGGCAGCGTATGCAGGCGGTCAAGCAGACAATTGAGCGCAGCGGCACCGCTGAAATGATCGAGATTGACGGCGATTTTGAGAAATCAGGCGGCGAACAGGCGGCCGAGATCATTTTGCAGCAACATGTTAGCCCAGATTCGGCACCCGTCGCGGTATTCTGTCTCAATGATGAGATGGCAGTAGGCTTTTACAATCGAATGGCTCAGTCGGAGCTTACCATCGGCAAGGACATTCATATCGTCGGCTTTGATAATATCGAGCTGGCACAATATATTCAGCCCCGTCTGACAACCATTGATTACTCCAAACGTAAATGGGGCGCAGTAGCTGCCGGACAAGTTCTTAAAATCATTGCCGGGGAAGACGTGGAGCATGAACGGCTGTACGTTACACTCGTCCAAAGGGAATCCGCAGGCGTAGCATTCAGCAATCCACATCAACAGAATGCCTGATGAACGCCGCATAAGCCCCCAATTACACGCTATCCTGCAAAAAAAGAACTTCCACTGCCCCCGAACACGGGTTGGAAGTTCTTTTAGTCATGTTTATTTTTCAACCTAACCAATTCTCAAGCAAATTCATCAACGACCGTAAGGGATTGCCAATCGCCTGCCCCGTCTCCAGTTCCACCTGCAATGCAGCATCAACCATAGATAACTGCGCCACAGCCAGCGTTCTGTCTGGATCAGCCTCTCTCAGTTCATGCAATGCACGGACCAGCACTTCCATATATTCGCCTTTGCGACCTTGCATAATCAGTTCAAAAGCGTGCTCCACCACCTTGACCTCTATCAATGAAGAGATATCTGGCTTGCCCAACAGGGCCGCTATATGATAAAGACGCTTCATCGTTCCCTCTACAGTAGCCGGATTCGTAAATACCAAGGTCCGTGGCAACAGATCATCGCATATTTCATGGAAAAAGGACTCATCCAACACTATCACGGGTGTAGGCATTGTCAATTGAACCTCTTCCGCGAAGACTATATAATTCGTGCACGTAATCAAAATTACATCTACGCCACTTTGAGCCATCCATTCCAGTTGCTCTTCTACCTTCCGACTGGCATCCGCCGCCGAGAAGTCTGGATCAGATGAAACTCTGTACATGAGTGCAGGGTCCACAAAATGCTCCAGTTCCACCTCATAAAGGGCAAAAGCCCGTTCCACATAGGCAATGTTCGAGTGATGCGCATGCAGACAGCCTACCCTCTGTTTAAAATTCCCCATCATCCCATCCCCACTCATCATGTTTCCATCATTTTAGCAGGGATAGGGTAGTTGAGGAATCACCTTAAGTATCAGTCATGCCGTGAATGTCGTTTTTAAAACTTGCCGTTCGTATTTTTCCACTCTGCTTGAGGCGGAACGTTCTGGAGTACATCCCAATGCTCTGCCACTTTGCCGTTCTCTACACGCCACATATCATAGACAGCAGTCGTGTTCCTCTCAGGCGATTTGGTTTCGCTCACAGCCAGTACGAAGTTCCCTTCTCCAATGACCATATGCACCTTATCGTATCCAGAGGAATTTCCCTGGTTTCCATTTGCTGCGGGGAATAGTTGCTTCAGAACGGAAACACCGTCGCCAAAAAAGGAATTATGCTGAATGTAATGATCACCGTTAAAGTAGCTTTCCAGTGCGGCGCGGTTCTTGCCCATCAGGATATCATCCACAAACTTGCGGATCAACTCTTTGTTCTTCTCGGTTTGGTTGCGATCTGTGATTTGTGTTGCTCCGTCAATCATCGTACGTCCGCTTGGATTGGCTGGGGCCGAGTCTTGAATGTTGTCCCAATGCTCAACGATTTTACCATTGCTATCGAAGCGGAAAATATCAAAGACAATGCTTGATTTCCCTGCAATGGACTCTTTATAATGAACTGCTACAAAGTTGCCATCCTGAATGACTCGGTGGATTTCAACCTGTACATTGGCTCCCTTCAATTGGCTAATCCCTTGCAGCAAAGCGTCTCTCCCGCTGGCAAAGCTCAGATTGTGCTGAATGTACTGATCTTTGCTGATCCAAGTCTCAGCCGCTTTTGTATCTCCGGTTTCAAAGCTTTTCAGGATTTCAACAACCTTATCCTTATTGCTCACCCCGATTTGCACCGTTTGGCTGGTCGGGTCCCAAGTCACTTGCTTGCCCCACGCTTCTTTGACAACATCGACCGGAACATAGGTTACCCCTTGTTTCGTCAAGATGGTCGAGGTGGACAGCGGTACCTTAATCCCATTGATTTGCGCTTCCGGACTGCCCGACACCAGTACAACCGTCGCCTGATCATAACGAATGGTCGTGCTTTGACGCGCCGTATTGAACGTAATATGCTTGGAATCCAGCGGAATCCCTAAACTGGAGGCCAATTGTCTCAAAGGAATTAAGACCTGCTTATTTCTCACGATAGGAGCGATCTTGTAAGCTTCTTTCTTGCCATCTACCCAAACCTGGATACCTGTAGCAGGTTTTACCTCGGCAGCTAAAGCAGGCACAGCAGAAGACAGGACGAGCAAGCCAGCGAGTGCAGCGGTAACCGTATGTTTTTTCATGAATGTAAACCCCTCTCATCTTGTAAAATAATATAAAAAACGATTTCCTTATATGTAACTATTTCAGTTACAACTTATCACGAAAAAAAAGAATTTACAATCCTACCCTATCCTTTAAACCCCGATGGATTCTTTTGAAACCTCAATGTCCCTCCTTTCAAATTTTTTTATATTTGCAGCCGGTGAAACAGCAAGCTACAACTTTAGAATAAAGGATACAGAGGTTAATAACAATGTATGTTTATGGGCCAACAGATGAATTTATGATGAAGCCATAAAGAAGCCGGTTCTATCACCAAGCGAATGAACGCTTTTGAACAGAAAACCCGCTTCTTTACACGACATATACCCTTTAAACCGATAACGTTCTCCGAAACTTAATGAAGCTCCCAATTCGCCAGATGGAGATATAGACGAGCGCCATCGTAATCGCCAATACACTAATCTCGGACGTACCTAAGCTGCTGAGATACTGGGTCAAAATAATGCGAATCAAGATAATGGCAATAATAATGTATTTAAAATATTTGTTCGGCTTGGGATAAATGTGTCCGTCGTCCCGTCTCTCATATGCCGTATGCAGCAGAATGACGTAACCAAACACCGCACCTAACAGCCCAGCAGCAAATAGCTCCCAAAAGGCGGGAAACGCATGCGTTTGACCGGGAATATGCATCAATTGGTACACAGACATCATCATGAGTGGGAATGCGATAAATAAGGGTAGCAAAAGACGGACTCCGTTTCCTTTTACCGGTCCCCCTCGTCTTTTGGTTCTCAACCAGATCATCAGCCCCACCAAAACAGCCAACAATGCATAGATGAATATCGTCGTCATGGTGAAATTCCTTTCCTATATATATATCTTTTGAGACGATGCTAAATCGACAGTTTTTTCTCCAGCAAATAAGCGTTCAGCCGGATTATTGCATACGCAGCAACCCAACTGATCAACACCGCAACCGGGAAATGCCAAGTAAAAGGAAACCATTGTCCTGTCTGAATATGGTCAAACTGCTCATAAAGCCCCTGATCGCCTGACCAATAAAAGACACTCCCGCCACCCATCAACACAATCCAGAGAATCGGGCTAATCGGTCTCCATGTGCTGAATTTTGTACTAACTGTAAGCAGACCAAGCGCAATAACGCATGGGGTGAACGCGATAATCATCACAAACCAGTTCAATCCGGCTATGATAAAGGACACTGCATCCGCAAACGTGTAAGGCTGTATGGTCGATGAGATGAACAGCGCGTACAGAGAACCTACCACAAACAGGAACAATGTCACTACCATGGCTTGTAAAATAGCAGCAATCCATTTGGCGCTAATCAGCCACATTCGCGGATAGGGCAGGGTCAGCCACCATCCGTAGGTGTCATTCTCCCATTCTCTTCTCAGACTTCCCACGCCCATGAAAATGATCATGTACGGCAAGCCCAGGGTGACATACCACAGCCTTGTCAATTCGAGTTGGTTGTGAAGCGCGAAATACAAGGAAATAACGAACGACATAATTAGAAATAGTGAGAAATATACAAGTCTCCACGATCTGGGCAGTCGATTGCGGCTCTGCTTTCTCCAGCTTCCTTTATTTCGAAATTCATGCCGTATCAAATCTTTGAACAGCCCTGATGAATTCACGCCTTCCACTCCTTTTTGTACAAATTGCGGAACACCTGATTCAGTGATCCATGCTCTCCACGTAGATCATCCGAATCACCGGACCATATCACCCGCCCGCGGTCCATCATCACCGTGTAATCAAATAAGCCTTCCACTTCCTGAATATCATGCGTACTCATAAGTATGGATTGCTGCCGATCCTCCAAATAATCAATAATACCAGCCACGATTGCTTCTCTGGAAAGGACATCAATGCCGGCAAACGGTTCATCCAGAATCATAAGCGGAACCTCACGCGCCAGACACAGAATCAGCAGCACACGTGCCTCCTGCCCGCGGCTCAACCCGGCCATTTTCAACTCCAGCTCCACGTCCATATGATCAGCCAGCTTATGCGCATCCTTCATATTAAAGCCGGGCAAAAAGGACTGTCCCCACTCCATTGTCTGCTGCACCGTATGATTAGGGTACCAGCGAGCCCGGTCAGGCAGGTAGGATATGCCACGGTTGGTTTCCCAGCCGGGCTTTTGCCCCAGCACCTCAAGACTGCCTCCGTCCGGCTGAATCAATCCGGTGATCGCCCGAAAAAAGCTGGACTTACCGCAGCCATTCGGCCCAAGCACCCCTACAATGCGGCCCGCAGGAATGACGACATCTAATTGATCCAGCGCCTTTTTACTGCCATATTGCTTCGTGATACGGTTCGCAACCACAATAGATTCCGTCATGCCCCTTCGCCTCCTTCCTCATCATTCCCGTTCTGTTTGCTTGCTATATACCGCTGTACATCCTCCCATGACAGCCCCAGACTGCTCATCTGTCCCAGGAACTGGTCTATATACGTCAGGGCCAGTTGTTCCCGAAAGTTGTCTACCCGCTCACTGGACGACGTAACATAGGTTCCCAAGCCGCGCCGCTTCTCGGTCAGTCCGTCCCGCTCCAGCTCCTGATAAGCCCGCATCACTGTATTCGGATTCATACGCAATTCCTGTGCCAGATCACGAACGGACGGCATTTTGCTTCCCATTTCAATCTCCCCTTTGGCAATGGAGCTTCGTACCTGATTTAATATCTGTTCATATAATGGCTGGCTAAAATCAATTAAAAACCGAAGCGAGCCAACCTTTTGCTCTTCCATGGGTGTTTCCCCCTAATCCGCTGCATCTATCGTGCATGTAGTGTATTATATCACTTAATACACATAACACAAGTATATTTTTAGTTGAAATTTTAGTCATGCCGTTCAAAACCTATTCAGCAAATGCTCAGCTTGCGCTCAGACAGCATTCAAGTTCATATCTTATGATAAGTCTCGTACCAAACAAACCATAACCGAAAGGTGGAAAATGAAGATGAAGAAAACCAAGAAAGCGATTTTGGCAGGAACGATGGCATTGGCATTTTTAGGAGGTGGAGCACTGTACTCCACTGGCGCAGCCCATGCTGCTTCAACTACACCTGAGAAAGCTCCAATTGTAGACAAAACTCAGGCACCTAAAGGTAACCCTGGCGACGCTAACGGTCCTGCCATCGTAGGGGGAAATTTCGCTGAGAACAAGGCTCTTCTGAAAGTATTGAAATTGTCCTCCAGCGAGTTGAATACACAGTTAAAATCAGGCAAGACACTCGCAGCAATTGCTAAAGCACAAGGCGTAAGCGTAGATTCTGTTATTGATGTGCTTGTTTCGGATCTGAAAGCGAAGCTGGCCACTGAAAAACAAAACAGCAAAATTACAGCAACTGAATATGACCAACGTGTCTCCAACCTGAAAAAAATGGTTACGGATTTGGTAAACGGCGTTAAACCGTCCAAGCCACCAGTAGAAGCAGGTAAAACAGATGCAGCTAAAGCTCCTGCTAAAACAGATGCAGCCAAAGCTCCTGCTAAAGCAGATGCAGCTAAAACTTCTGCTAAAGCTGACGTAGCCAAAACTCCTGTTAAGGCTGAAGTAGCTAAAGCTCCTGTTAAAGCTGAAGCTAACAAGGCTCCAGTTTTCCAAAAATCTTTAGCTCAATAATTCACATTTACAGAACCATTTGTTAATCAAACATAGCCACCCCATGTTAAATAAATCTCCATCCGGCTTCCCTGTACGGATAGAGGAGTAGATAAGCCTGTCCCCTGCTGCTTTGCGGCAGAAGGGGACAGGCTTATTTTTCTTTTACCAAGATAATATGTGGTAGACTAGCTTGGTCAAGAGGTAACATTACTGGAATTTTATGTGAAGAGAATAAGCTATATTATTAGATCTGCCATGGATAAAGATGCGAAGCGTTTGTCTGAAATCCGGTTGCAGATTGATGGAGAAACTGAAAATTTAGACAGAGAACAAGGCGAGGGCTTTATAGATACACCCAGTTTTGAACGGCTCATTGAAACAGATACCCGGGATAGCCGAAATCTTTTTTTAATTGCTGTAGTTCATGATAAAATCGACGAATTTCCAAGATATGGGTAGATTTAAGGAGTGAAAAAAAAGACCCTGTATTATCAGGATCTTTTATCATTTCATGCCGTGTGTAACTTAGTAGCGATAATCATCATAGGAGTTGCGATCTTGATAACGCGGCTGTTGAGCTGCTGTAATCATCAAAAATATACCTGAAAGCAAATGCATCAGCCAACCCACGAACGGAATCCATCCGACAACAGAGGTCACGATCCCTAAGATAGATCCATAATAGGCCTCCTTGTTTACCACCGATAGCACTAATGTAACGATATGGAAAATCATCATAAAAAACAATACGGTATACGCAGAGTTTAAGACGACGAATCCACCCAAAATAGGAATAGCCAAAAATAGCTCTAAACCACCTGTAATCCATTTTAAAGTTTTTGATGGTGCCATGGTTCCACTCTCCCGTTGCTATTTCATCCCATCATTATATCTTATCGCTATGCGGGATGACATACATTTTTTAACAATCAATATGTTTAAATCGTGACTGCTGCTATCCCTTTTTTGAATGAGCTAAGCCCCGACTACATATATGTGAGAAAGAACGAATTTTTGTGACTCCAAAGGGGTGAACGCATTGGGATATTATATCGAGGTGGAACGAGGCGTCAATCTGTATGTGGAAGATACAGGAGCCGGCATCCCCGTTCTGATGGTGCATGGCTGGCCGCTGGATCATCGAATGTACGAATATCAGGTAGCTCTGCTGCCTTCCTACGGTTATCGCTGTATTCAGGTGGATCTTAGGGGATTCGGCAGGTCCGACCGACCATGGCAAGGCTACAACTATGATCGACTAGCAGACGATCTGTTGGCTGTCATTCAGGCGCTCCAGCTAAGACAGGTACGACTGATTGGTTTTTCCATGGGGGGAGCTATTGTCGTACGTTATATGAGCAGGCACCGGGGATTTGGCGTCGATCAGCTTATTCTGCTGGGAGCGGCTACGCCCCGTTTCACTCCATCCAGCGACTTTCCTCAAGGCACTCCGGTCACGGAAGTGGATAAGCTCATCAAGCAAGCCTATACAGATCGACCGCAACTGGTCACTTCATTTGGCGAACTATTGTTTGCCAACCCCGTCAGCCAGAGCTTTCGCGACTGGATACGTGATCAGGGCTTTGCAGCCTCTGTCCATAGCATGGCCTTCACTTTATATTCACTGCGTGATTCTGATTTACGCCCAGATCTTCCGCATATCCGTGTACCTACCTGGATTTTACACGGGAAGCTTGATCAGGTCTGCCCTTTCCCACTGGCTGTCGAAACCCAAAAAGGAATTGCTGGGTCAAGGCTTATTCCTTTTGAACGAAGCGGTCATGCTGTATTCTACGATGCGCTCCCCGAATTTAATTCCACCTTGCTGAGCATACTATCTTAACCTTCCCCCATGCCATAATCGGAGAACCAGGACATTCATATGTTCAAAAAAAATAGCACCTTGCGGTGCGTTCTCCAAAAAAAACAAAAAAGACGCCTCAGCGCCGTTAGCGGCTATGGGGCATCCTTCACTACAAACATATATCCCATTAGGATTGTTTGGTATGATTAAAGCTCGTATTATTCAAAACGGCCAGCTTTTTCTCGCCCTTCACCATGGCAGAACCGCAAATGGGGCATGTCGGCTCGACAGAAAAAGCGAAGTTATCCCGCATCCATCCGTTGCACGTATCGCTGGCGCAATTCCAGACAGTTGTAATTTCCTCAGGAATCTCATCCATTGGCTTTTTCCGTGAATTGTACATAAACATCCCTCTTTCTTCATGATTTATAAAGCGATAAGATGTAATCAGTTCAAAAACGGCCTTGTGAACAGATAAAAACAAATGCCCCAAACGCTATGTTCGGGGCATCTGAAGTAGGCTGTAATTTTAAATTACAGTTTTACAACGTTCTCAGCTTGTGGTCCACGGTTTCCTTCAACTACGTTGAATTCTACGCGTTGGCCTTCGTCCAAAGATTTGAAGCCGTCGCCTTGGATTGCGGAGAAGTGTACGAATACGTCGCTTCCACCTTCAACCTCGATGAAACCGAAACCTTTTTCTGCGTTAAACCATTTTACTGTACCTGTTTGCATGGAATTACCTCCAAAATGTATTTATATGACCTTTATTTTTTACAAATAAAAATTCACATATTGCACAAGGTTATTTCAACCTAAAACAATAACCCTCTACAATATGCGAATCTCAGGTCACAATTTCAATATACTCATATTACCATAAGTGTATTGAAAACGCAAGCACTGGTGAATTTAAATTATGCAGAGTGCTTTTGTCCTCTATTTATGTGTCCAAGCTGTATTCATCAGGCGAAAGTCAATCATCAACGCCTACTTAAAACAGTATATCCGCAACTGCTTCTTATTATACCAGCAAATGAAAAATAAATATACAAAACATTATGCAGAAGACGAACTTTCTCTAAAATATGCCCGTCTTCTGCATCCACTCTGTTGCGTTACCTTTTAACTAGCATCAAAGACCTGCCAATGCCTTAATTTCATCTGTTGTCAGCGCTTTGTTATACAATTGTACCTCATCCAGACTGCCATTAAAGTTAGCATCGGCAGCAAAGCGGCTTTTACCGAGATAAGCCTCGCTTGTCAGCAGCTCTATCGGGTTAAAGGTAACGCTATCATTAACAGCTACCTCTTCACCGTTTACATACAGCTTCCCGGTGTTCCCCTCCAATGTAACCGCTACATGCGTCCATTGGTTCAATGGCAGCGGTGCTTTGGAAAGCAGGCTTTGATCCGTACCTTCATGGATCGTAAACTGTAGCACACCACTTCCTTGAGATGGAGTCAGGAACATATGTCGGCTCTGCCCATTTCCAAAGTCAAAAATCCGCTGCCAGGCTGCACCACCCTTCCAGTTTACCCACGCAGAAAAAGTAAAGTCCTCGGCATCCGTTACCATACCCGGTAGCTGCACGTAACCATCCTTGCCGTTCAAAACAAGAGCTCCGCCGGACTTCCCTTCCTTGTCCCATGTGGCTCCCCCAAATGCCTTGCCATCATAGTTGTTGTATGTGCTATCCACGACCGTTGTCCCTTGATCCTCACTCCATGAATAGTGCACGAGCTGCGGACCCTGAGCCTGCTCGGGAACCGTGGCTATAAAGCTTTTCTTCGCTGCTGCTTTGTCTTTTTTAATGGTCGCTGTCAATGTGACCGTTGCAGGCTGGGAACCCGCTTCTGGACGGTACACTTCACCTGTCACGGAAATGTTCTCAGGACGTGAAGACTCCCACGAAATGGTGGTATCTTGTGTAGCTTGAGTAGGCAGCGTCAGATTATAAAAAACGTTGCTCAAATCGCCCAGGCTCAGATCCTTCTGCACAGCAGCCACAATCTTGCTGGCCTTCAGTTCAGGCTTTAGTGTACCCCATACCGCAACACCCTTGGAGGATAGCGCAGTGAAAGCAAGCGTCTTGGTGCCCGTATCTGGATCAAGGTGCCGCAGGAAAACACCTTTGTACTTTGTACCATCCGCTATAATCTCCAGCTGATTACCTGTGCCAAGCTTCCATGTACCGTTCGCTCCGCCGGACAGTTTGCCGCCGCTATCCAAACTGACAGTCAGGGCTTGCTTAATATTGGCCGAAATTTCTTTTCCGTGATTTACATATGAGTATTGACCAAGGACATCCTTTTCCGACAACTTTTTAAGAGAATCCTCATCTCCCGAATAACGATAAGGAGCAACTACGGGCCAACCGTCAGCGTTCATGAACATTTCATGCACGCGTACCTCAAATTGCTCGCCCCGTCCCGGAAAACGGGAATGGAAGATCAGAAAATGCTTCTTGGTCTTGGGATCGTAATAAGCCGAGTTATGTCCGGGAGAAACATAGCCTGTACCCAGTCCTGATCCCGGATCACCGACTTCCCTTGGGATCAGGTAATTCCCTATCAGTTTGACACCGTATGGCTCAATGGAAGCGTCATCAAAAAGAGGTTTGTCAGGATTCGCCTTGACCTTGATCATGTCGTTGCCCTCAGCATCGTAAAAAGGACCATCCGGTGTTTTGGAGCGAGCCACACGAAGGTTGTATCCGCCATCTGCCGACAAGCCGCCATAAGACAGGAACAAGTAATAATAGTCTGTTTGCGGACTGTATTGTATGTACGGCCCTTCCATACGGGCATGGTTACCGCCTGTCAGCTTTTTCCCATATCCTTGTCCGGGCAGCGGCTTCCCTGTTTTCTCATCCATTTCCAGAATAAAGATGCCTCCTGAATAGGACCCGTACACCATCCACAGCTTGCCGTTCTTATCATAAAAAGTGTCCGGGTCCACGACATTCGGATGCTTGGTTGCGTCATAGATCGTCCCATCCTCACCCGGTTGGCCCCACATGCCGGATTTCAGGAAAATGCCTTTATTCTTATAAGGCCCTTCAATTTTATAGGCAACAGCTAGACCCATTGCTGAACGCGGGGAGTCCCCCTTGCAGGCGTTATAGTACATGTAAAACTTGCCATCGGCAAGCTGAATAACATCCGCTGCCCACAGCGTGTCTGTCTGGGCCCAATCCAGCGCCTCTTTTAATTCCTGTTTGACGTTGGGAATCAATACATTACCATTCGCTACTCCTGTGGCAATCGTATCCCAATTCATGAGGTCCTTGGACTTGGCAGCCGCCAAATGAGAGCCAAAAATATAAAATGTATCGTTCACTTTCAGAATGGATGGATCATGTACGGAAGTTTCTTTAAATGAAACGGTCTTATTGCTATGAATGGAAATGTTCCCCTGGCTTTGATCCTGAAGGGTAACCTGCCCCGCAGCTTGAATCCCATCTGTGTCCGAATTGAGCGTTTGTTCGGCTCCTGCAAAAGAGGCAGGCAACAGCAACGCACCCGCCAAAGAAGCTGCTGTTACTTTACGAAAAAATAATGGCTTCATAAACTAATCTCCTCTCGTTTTTGAACATACCTGATTGTTAAACATAAGACGATATAAAGTAAGGCGGTCAGGATTATGTTTTTATTATCTTCTTCACCCTCGAATTAAATGTTGCTCATCCCCCTATCTCGCATTAAAGCGCTTTCAATTCATTTGAAAAAATAAAAGTACCTTCTGTTAAGAAGGCGGATTCAAACCTGACGGTTAACCGTACCTTTATATTATTCAATGAATGTGGAAAATTCAATATGTAATTTTATATTTTTATAAATTATTCATTAAATCATTAACGTTAATAAATAAGTTGCGTATACACTCATTTTAAAACCATAATTTTACTAGTAAAATTCTATATCCTTCCTGCCGATATACTTAAAAGAACAATTTTGAATTACTTTAAAGTAAACCTTTAACTTTTATGGGGAGGTGAAATATATGCAATGGTATTTAAATGGATTAAAAAACTATGTAGGATTCCAAGGTAGAGCACGACGTACAGAATACTGGATGTTTGTCCTGTTCAGCGTAATCGCAAGTTTTGTAATCGGTATAATCGATGGTCTTGTGGGCTTAACTCCGATCTTGACGTACCTTTATTCTTTGGCTGTCCTGTTGCCGTCTCTGGCCGTTATAGCCCGTAGACTGCACGACACAGGCAGAACCGGATGGTGGATTTTGATCAGTTTAATCCCTCTTGTTGGTACTATTATCCTGATTGTATTCTTATGCCAAGACAGTCAACCCGCTGAGAACAAATATGGAAAAAATCCTAAATTGTAATTGATGCAGATGTCTGAAACCTCTTTCACTCTTGTGAAAGAGGTTTTTTCATATTCCCCCTCCAATCATCGAAATTCCAATAGTAAGTTTATGAGAAGCCCACTGTGTCCATACTGGATTAAAAAGCATCCGCAAGGAGAGGGCGAACATTCATGCATTTTCGGAAAAGAAGCAGCCACAACAAGTTTAAAAAGCCACCTGTCCAGCACACCAAGAGTAAGCCTGCACATTCAGAGGCGCAGCTCAGTGCAAATATAGGGTCAAATCTTCAGCGGATCAGACAAGCACTCGGTAACAGTACCGACATCATCATAAGAGAAGTTCGTATCGGCAAGGATGGTGAACAAATCATTGCGATCCTCTATACCGACGGTTTGGCGGATAAAAACGTAGTCTCCGACTTCATCATGGAGTCGATGATGCTGGATAGCAGCTTGTCCAGCGACGTGGAGAGTAGTATTCAAACCTCCTCCCATGTTCTGCAGATTTTAAAAGATTACGCCCTGACCATCGGGGACATCCGGGATGTTACCGACTTTGAAACCTTATATAACGCTCTGTTGTCTGGAGATGCAATCATTTTGGTTGACGGTGAGACGCAGGGAATCGTGGCCAGCGCACGAGGATGGAAAGATCGCGGGGTCACCGAGCCCGCCTCGGAAAATGTCGTCCGTGGGCCGCGAGAAGGATTTTCTGAAACACTGCGCACGAATACGGCCTTGATCCGGCGTAAGATTAAAGATCCGAACCTGTGGCTGGAAACAAAACAAATTGGCCGCGTGACCCAAACTGATGTCGCAGTCATGTATATCAAGGGAATCGTGGACCATAAATTGGTCGAAGAAGTGCATGAACGACTGAATCGCATTGATGTAGACGGCATTCTTGAAAGCGGGTATATCGAGGAGTTAATTCAGGACGAAACATTTACCCCTTTTCCGACGGTATACAACTCCGAACGCCCGGACGTCATCGCCGCCGAGCTGTTGGAAGGAAAGATCGCGATCCTGGTGGATGGAACTCCGTTTGTGCTTGTTGTACCCGCGTTGTTTGTTTCCTTCCTGCATGCGGCGGAGGATTATTATCAGCGTGCCGATATCAGCAGCTTCATTCGGGTTCTTCGTTACACCGGAGTCTTTATTTCCCTGCTTGGTCCGTCCTTATATGTTGCCATCACTACGTTTCATCAGGAAATGCTGCCAACCTCACTGCTGATCGGTCTGGCGGCACAGCGGGAGTCCGTTCCTTTTCCCGCCTTTATCGAAGCGCTCATGATGGAATTGACTTTTGAAATATTACGGGAAGCCGGCGTCCGCATGCCAAAGTATATCGGGGCAGCCGTCTCTATCGTAGGCACGCTCGTCATCGGACAAGCGGCTGTCCAGGCCGGGATCATATCAGCGGCGATGGTTATTGTCGTATCTATTACTGCGATTTCCAGCTTCGTCCTGCCTGCCTATAATATGTCCATTGCTTTTCGTATGCTGCGCTTCCCCTTGATGGGGCTTGCCGCTTCATTTGGACTATTCGGGATTATCGTCGGCGGCATTGCCCTCATCCTGCATATGTGCAGCCTTCGTTCATTTGGCGTTCCCTATATGACTCCTTTTGCCCCTCTAATACCGTCGGACACCAAGGATACCCTCTTTCGGCTTCCTCACTGGATGATGATTACACGTCCCCGGCTCATTGATCAGAAGAATGTGAATCGCCGAAACAGCACCCCGCCCCGGAAACCACGGGAATAACGGGAGAAGACAGGAACAGACGGAAAGGAGTAGACAAGCATGAAACAGAAGACGGCATTTCTGTTCCTGATGCTTACACTCGTCTTGCTTCTGACGGGCTGTTGGAACCGCAGGGAACTGAATGAGCTTGCTATCGCCGTCGGCATGGGGATCGATAAATATGGAGATCAATTTCGTGTCTCCGTTCAGGTTGTGGACCCCGGAGAAGCAGCAGCCAAAAAAGGAGCAGGCGATAGAACTCCAGCCACGTTGTACACAGCGGAAGCGGACACCGTGTTTGAAGCCATCCGGAAAATAACGACGCTTAGTCCCCGAAAAATGTATTTCTCTCACCTGCGCATATGCGTAATCGGTGAGTCGATAGCGAGGGAGGGGATGGCAAAGGCACTGGATTTACTCTCCAGGGATCATCAGTTCCGCACCGATTTTTATATTGTGGTGTCAAAGGGCACCAGTGCAGAAGACACACTGAAAATTATGACACCCCTGGACCCGATTCCGGCCAATGACCTTTTCTCCGCCCTGGAATCATCGGAGAAAAACTGGTCGCCCAGTATGACGGTAACCCTGGATGAATTGATTAGAGCTCTCACCAGCGAAGGAATGCAGCCTATTTTGACAGGACTTCATATTATAGGAAATGCAGAAATGGGAGAATCAAACAAAAATGTCCAAACGATCGACCCTCCTGTCCGTTTACAGTATTCGGGACTTGCTGTATTCAGAAAAGACAAGTTAATCGGATGGTTAGATGAAACGGAAAGCAGGGGCTACAACTTCATTCTCGGCAAAGTGCGAAGCTCTGTCGGCTTTGTAGCCTGCCCCGAAGGCGGCAAAGTTGTCACAGAAATCATTCGGACCCAAACCGCCATAAAAGGGAGCGTTAACAGGGGAGAGCCCCGGATCAATGTTAAAATGCAGGTTGAGGCCAACGTAGGAGAAGTCGAGTGTCTGGGTCTGGATTTGACCAAGGTGAGCACGATTTATGAGGTAGAGAAAAAAGAGGAAGAAAAGATCGAAGAGATTATGAAATCAGCCGTCAGAAAAGCTCAAAAATCGTACAAAGCTGACATTTTTGGATTCGGCGAAGCCATTCACCGCGCTGATCCGAAGACCTGGAATGCACTGAAAAAAAATTGGGATCGTGAGCATTTTGTAGAATTGCCCGTAGACATCAAGGTCGATTTCAAAATTCGGCGTGTGGGCACGATTGGCAGCTCATTCCTGAATGATATGAAGGAGTAACCTACCAAAGAAGGTGTTAAAGATGCTGCCTAAAATAGTGAACGTTCTGGGCATACTGCTGGTCGCTGTTGCAATCAGCATGTTTGAGGTCCCGTACATGTGGAAAAAGGGGTTACAAAAAGAGCTTTGGCTGTTTTCCATCCTGCTTCTTCTTGGGGTCGGAATCAGCAGCGCCAAGGCATTAAGTTGGTCTATTCCTACTCCTCTGGATTGGATCGCAGTCGTGTATAGACCATTCAGCGATTTCCTGACTCATATCGGTCTAATAAAATAAGATGAGGTGAATTTGGTGCCCGGGCAGATCAGAATCTCAGCACGTCAGCTTATGATCCTGACGACTTTATATACGGTTGGGAGCGCAATCCTCATCATCCCGTCAAGCATGGCGCAGGTAGCCAAGCAGGATGCGTGGATTGCCGCGCTTGTCGGGGTCGTGGCCGGGCTTCTCGTCTTGTATTTGTACATCAAGATTGCGTCGCTGTATCCGCAGAAGACCCTAATTGGAATTATGGAAGCCCTGCTCGGAAAGTGGCTAGGTAAAGCCGCCAGTCTTCTGTTTTTCACCACGATTTTCATCAATGCTCCTGTTCCCGTTTTATTCTACCTGGGAGATTTTATGACTACTCAAATGATCCCGGAAACACCGATGTCAGCAGTAAACATCCTTTTTGCGCTTATTATATTGTTGGCTGTCCGGCTGGGGCTGGAAGTGATAGCTCGTTCTGCCGAACTGATGTTTCCATTATTTATTCTGCTTTATATTTCATTTACGGGTTTGATAGTGTCCGATATTAAATTGGAAAATGTTCAACCTGTACTGGAGGCTGGAATGGGGCCTATTTGGTCCGCTGCCCTGTCCTTTGTCAGCACAACTTTTCTGCCTCATATCCTTCTGCTCATGATCTTCCCGGCTTCTGTCAATCGTTTAGACCAAGCTCGTAAAGCTATTTTCACTGGAAGCCTGATTGGCGGATTGATGTTGGTCGTGGTCGTTTCATTGGCTATTTTGGTACTAGGTCCTGATCTAACCGCAAGAAATATATATCCAAGCTATGCGTTAGCCAAAAAAATTAGCATCGGCAATTTTCTACAGCGCATCGAAGCGATTATGGCTACCATGTGGTTTATTTCGCTCTTCTTCAGGATCACGGTGTATATGCACTCCATTGTTACAGCCATAGCCCAAATCTTTCGTTTGAAAAATGACCGCCAGTTAGTGCTTCCTCTCGGCATTCTTTTAGTCGTCATGTCGATCATCGTATATCCCAATGTCCCTTATCAACAAGCCTATGATACCAAGACGTGGATTCCCTATGCACTATCGTTCGGGGTGTTTTTACCCTTACTGCTGCTCAGTATACATGCCCTGAAAAGGCTGGGGACAAACAAGAATAACAAGCCGGATGATAAACGTGAAAATAGAGGTGAGGATGGTGCATAAGCAAGTCAAAATCTCCACACGTCAATTGTTGATCTTAACGATATTATTTACAATCGGCACTGCAATTCTCGTCATCCCTTCCGTTATGGCCGCTACAGCTAAACAGGATGCATGGATCGCTGCACTCGTCGGAGTGGGTGCCGGGCTGCTGTTGATATGGCTGTACAACACGATCACCATCCTGTATCCGCAGATGACCCTGATTGAAATCATGGAGACCCTTTTGGGCAAATGGTTGGGGAAATCTATTGCTCTGCTGTTTATGATTACGTTTTTTATCGGTGGCCCTGCTGCGGTGTTGTATGATTTGGGGAATTTTTTGACTACTCAAATGATGCCGGAAACGCCGATTCAAGCGGTCAACATCCTTTTTGCGCTTATTGTATTGATGGGCGTGCGCCTTGGACTTGAAACGTTGGCCCGTTCTGCTGAGCTATTGTTTCCGTTGTTCCTTCTGCTGTACACGGCTTTTGTCGTTTTAGTAGCATCCAATATCAAACTGGAGAACGCTCAACCGATGCTGGAGAAGGGAGTTGGACCCATTTGGCCTGCCGCTTTATCCTTTGTCAGTATTGCATTTCTGAGCCATATTGTTTTGCTCATGATTTTCCCGTCTGTAGTTCGCCCCGATCAAGCCCGTAAAGCCTTTTTAACAGGAGGCCTGATTGGCGGGTTGATCCTGGTGGTGCTCATTGTATTGGCCGTTTTGGTTTTTGGCCCTGAATTAACGGCAATAAGTGTATTTCCGAGCTATTCATTAGCCCAAAAAATAAACATTGGAAATTTTCTTCAACGTATTGAAGCGATCATGGCCGCCATGTGGTTTATTTCGCTCTTTTTCAGGCTGGCTCTGTATATGCAATCGATTATGATAGCCATTAGCCAAATCTTTAATCTAAAAGATGAGCGTCCGCTGATCTTCCCTATCGGGATGATCCTGATCGTTATGTCGGTGATCATATATCCAAATGTCCCATACCAGCAATCCTGGGATGCAAAAATATGGACATCCTTTATCTTATCCATGGGCCTTTTTTTGCCTCTACTGCTGCTCTGTATTCACGGGATACGAAAACTCTGGTCAAAGAAAAAAACAGGGTCCGAAGGATAGATCACATCCATCCTACGAGCATCGGTGAATTTTTTTTGCTGTTAACTGTTTACAATGTGCACTTTTAGTTTATTTTAAACGAGTATTAAGCTGGCGCTAAGATTGGGCGTGTATGATGTATTTAAGAATCTGGTAACTACATAAAAACCGGATGGACTAAAGGCAAGAATATTACTCCCGTTGGATATCCATATACCGTTCCACCCTGTCAGAATTTTAAAGAAATCAAAAGGAGACTTTACTCTTATGAATCGAAAACGAATCATGGTTATCTGCACCTTGTTGCTGGCGTTGTCTATTGGGCAGTCCTCTACATGGGGAAGTCGGGCCAATGCTTCTGCACTGGCTCCAGAGAGAGCCCTTCAGCTACAGGATAGTGAGGCTTCCAAGGATGATGAGTTGCTGGAAACACTGGGTGTATCCTCGGATGAGCAATTGTATGATGCGTTGTATAACGGTCAAACCTTGGCAGATATTGCACAATATAATGAACGGGACGCTCAAGCTGTCGTTGATTTGCAGGTGGCTCAGTTGACAGAGCAGTTAGATCAACGGCTGGCCAACAAGAGTATTACGCCTGAACAGTACCAAGCCCATAAGGCAGAATTGACGCAGGTCGTTGCCAAGAGTGTGTTTGGACTGTAAAAAAAAGTCCATGTAAAAAGGCGCTGAGCCCGTGGGGGATCAGCGCCTTTCTGCTGTCTGTATCTACACTTACACTTGATGTACTCGAATCAGGTTGGTGGCACCGGCCTCGGCGACAGGAACGCCTGCCGACACGACAACGGTGTCTCCTTTTTGAATATACCCTGCATTTAGGGCGTTGCGGATGGAGGATTCGAACATTTCATCCGTCGTCACTACCTTATCGCCTTTGACCGGGAATACCCCGGATAACAGACAAATTTTAGCGAACACCGTATTGTTCGGGGTAACTGCAATAATTGGAGCCTTCGGACGATATTTGGACACCATACGGGCCGTGAAGCCGCTGGCCGTAGAAGTAATAATCGCTTTGGCATCCAGCTCTAGGGACGAACTAACCGCACCTTGACTGATGACCTCGGTAATGTTCGTGCTTTGGCGTGCTCTGCGCTTATCGAACTGCTCTTGATAATCAAATTGAGATTCAGCTCTGGCAGCTACAGCAGCCATGGTCCGTACGGATTCAACAGGGTATTTACCCGCAGCGGATTCGCCCGACAGCATAACCACATCGGCTCCTTGCATAACCGCGTTAAACACGTCACTAACTTCGGCTCTCGTCGGACGCGGGTTTACCTGCATGGATTCCAGCATGTGTGTAGCCACGATCACCGGCTTGCCAACCAGGTTGCACTTGTCGATCATTTCCTTTTGCATCACAGGTACGTCCTGAATCGGCACTTCAACACCCAGATCACCACGGGCTACCATGATTCCATCCGAAGCCTTGATAATGTCATCGAGGTTTTCCATACCTTCTGCATTTTCAATTTTAGAATAAATTTGCACATGCTCGGCGTTGTGGCCCTTCAAAATCTCACGGATCTCACGAATATCATCGCCTTTACGCACAAAAGAAGCCGCAATAAGCTCAATGCGCTGCTCCACCCCGAATTGGATGTGCTTCACATCGCGCTCTGTCACGCCCGGAAGAGTCGTATGAATTCCTGGCAGGTTCACACCTTTTCTTGGCTTCAAAATACCGCCGCTTACAATGGTACAGATCATTTCGGTTCCCTCAATAGAGGTTACAGTCAGATCGACCAAGCCATCATCAATGAGAATACGGTCGCCAGCTTTGATATCCTTCGGCATATCCGGGTAGTTGACCGAAATACGATGCTCGTCCCCCAAAATTTCTTCCGTGGTCAAAATAAGCTGGCTACCTGGTTTCAGCAGACAGGATGCTTCTTTCAGCTTGCCAATCCGTATTTCCGGTCCCTTGATATCCATCATGACAGGAATAAAGGTGTTCAGTTCCTTCGCAGCCTGCCGCACATTTTCAATACGTTTAACGTGATCTTCCAGCTCCCCGTGAGCCATGTTCAAGCGGGCTACTGTCATACCGGCCTGGATCATTTCCTTTAACAAATGAATGGAGTCGCAGGCAGGTCCCATAGTACAAATAATTTTCGTTTTAAGCATAGTAATGTCATCCTCCTGAATGTCTTTACTGTTTGGTCGTAATTCCAGTATGGTTTCTATTCCATGTGGCTGCTCTATCTATTTACACTTTTATGACTTTATTTTACCTATACCGGTGCGACAAGACCATGAATTATAGTATGATGACTGTATTATAGTACAGTATAGTGAATCTTTAAGACATGGAGAGTGACTTCATGATTACAATCACGGACGTGCGACAGGACCATGGCGTGGACTGGTACGAGAAGGCTGGTCCAGATAGCAGCAAAGACAACTTCGTGTTCATTTTGGTCACCTTTGGAAAATGTGTATATTGGGTGAACGATTGCAAGATTATTCTCGGCAAGGGAGAGGTTCTGATTCTGCCTGGACATCTGCCCTACTATGGCAAGAGTATCCCTACGCTTTTTCATACCAAGTATGTGATACATTGCCGCAAAACATGTACGAATAACGTACTTCCCATATTGAATACGGACAAGCCGCTGTCGATCAAGCTCGGATGCTACGATATGCTGCATGAACGAATCAAGTCGGTGTATTACCAATGGACAGAGCGCCCAAGCTACTATGAGCTGATGGCTGACTGTCTGCTGACCGAGACGATGATTTATACCAATCAGGAATGGAACAAAGGCGTCATTTCCAGCGAAAAGGAACGGCATGTGGAATATATGAAGCAGTATATCCAAAATCATTACAGGGAAAAAGTGACGAAGGAAGAGCTTGGCGACGTCATCCGCAAAACACCCAACTACGCCGCCACACTGCTGCGTGAGGTAACACGCCAAACCATCAGCGAGCATGTACATACGCAGCGCATTAAAACGGCCATCTACATGCTGACCGAGTCCCGGCTGACGATTCGTGAAATTTCAGAGTATGTCGGTTATAGTGATGTTTCCTATTTTCATCGAATCTTCAAACGGCTGACAGGCTGCTCCCCGTCCGAATTTCTGGATGAACGATCTTCGATCGTCTAGCTTTTCTTGTACGGTGGAAAGAGAAGGCGGAAAAAGGTCCGAAAAGGTTGCGAAACTGCGTTTTTAAATGTATGTTGGATTCAACTGGATAGACAACAAATATCTCATTTTATAAAGTGCGAATGTGAAGCTCACATAAAAACCCCGGTTCCTTCGCACCTCGAAATTTGTCGAAAAAGGCTTGGGATGGGTTGTAATGGGTGAATGTCAATGCTTGATTCAAGCCTTTTCGGCATCGTTTATTGTGAAAATGTATGATATTGATACCATTAGGGTATAAATCACTGTATTTTCGCTGTCGCACTCCATGTGAGTGCGTGGATTGAAATTGTCCAAATCAAGTCCACATTCTTGGCCGGGATAGTCGCACTCTATATGAGTGCGTGGATTGAAATAACGCAAAAGTTAGTCCGGGTACATATCGGTATCGGTCGCACTCTATATGAGTGCGTGGATTGAAATAATTCACAGTTTTTGTGGGCCGAGATTTACAATGTGTCGCACTCTATATGAGTGTGTGGATTGAAATCTATTAATGTTGTTCTCGGGGCGAAGATCGCAAGCGTCGCACTCTATATGAGTGCGTGGATTGAAATCTATTAATGTTGTTCTCGGGGCGAAGATCGCAAGCGTCGCACTCTATATGAGTGCGTGGATTGAAATCGTAAAAGTACCCTGTGAACCTAACACAAAGTATTGCGTCGCACTCTATATGAGTGCGTGGATTGAAATCACGATTATTCCAGATGAGTTTAAGAAGTTTTCAACGTCGCACTCTATATGAGTGCGTGGATTGAAATTTCGGTACGAACGTATTAACTTTCTTGAACACGCTGTCGCACTCTATATGAGTGCGTGGATTGAAATGTTTCCATCACGCGCTGTCGCGCCTACTGATTCAAGTCGCACTCTATATGAGTGCGTGGATTGAAATATAAGCATAGCGAAGGGTTGTAAGGATCAGACCAGTCGCACTCCATGTGAGTGCGTGGATTGAAATCAATTACCGATGCTCCAGCGCTTCGATCACAAGTCGCACTCTGTATGGAGTGCGTTTTTCACCCCCTTACTCTCCGCTTCCATCGCTCGTCCTTTCCATATGCATAATATTCCAAACTTTACCTTTCTACATTAGTTGCATAATATATTGACAGATGGTTAATTCTGGAGAACAATAGAATGCAAGAATATGAAATTATGGCATTTTTATGTGAAGGGTGGTTTATGTATGGAAATCACACCTACGATAAGAGCTGAATTGGAAAAATATCTAAAACAACAAGACTTAAGCATGACCGAGTTTGGGCATATTGCAGGCATTAATAGGGGGATAGTAAGTGGCATTGTAACTGGTAATAGTCCTATATCTGTTAACCAGCTTGACCGAATCACTGAGGCTATGGGTTTACCGGAAGGCTACTTCTACGACTTATATGTAGAAAACTACATCATCGAACGCTCCCCCAATATGCGTCGAATTGAGCGGTTGCTATATCGTTGTGCAGAACTGGACAAGCTGGATGCGATCAGTCGAATCGTTAGACAAATCATGGACAATCTACTCTATTCACCTAAACTATTTGACATTGCAGAAACGCTATTAGCACAAGGACGACATGCTGCTGCGTTGCTGCTCTATGAGAATGTAGCAGAGGCGGAGAAGTACCAGCACTCCGAACGCTTGGCAATCTGTCAATACCGTATATTCAAGATTCAGATTGGAGACGATCAAAGCAAAAATCCCAGAGCAGCAGCGGTATTTGAAGCTTTTGTTGAGCGCCTAGATGAAATAGATCAGCTTGACGCATTGAAGGATTTAGCTAACGTGTACAGGTCTTTGCGTAAATGGGACAAGGTCGATGAAATGGCGAGAAAAATGAGAGATAAAGCGGAAATCCAATATACTTTGAAACACCAACAGAAGAGCCGAGAGCGGAATGAATCTACTAAGAAGTTAAGTCGTCCCATGTTTGTGTACATCACCTATGCCGATTTACTATGTGCAAGTGTCTGCGAAGCCCAAGGCGATTATCAACAAGCGCTACAATATACATACGCCTACGCTAATTTAGATTGGGTCAAGGAGACGGACGAGGATACTCAACATTGGATCAAACTGTATAAAGATTGGGCGGAATGTAACACTTACGTTAATAAACTCCTATCAGGAGATGTAAGTGTGCTTCAAGATTATGTTGAATATATTGCAGCAGCATCAAGCTCTAATGAACAAGAGGAAATCTCCAAATTGTTGAATGTTATAATTGCAGCAAACCGATTTGAATTGGACGTGGATGATATACTTCAACGGTTTGAAACGGAGATTAATTCGTTTTCTGAACAACCTCCATCCGATGATATGTATACCCAACAGGTGATACCGGACTATATCGCATGGTTTGGTTACGAGTTAGCTAATTATTATTTACATCGAGGTTCTTACATTGATGGTTTTAAACATTTGATGTATTCAATGATAAGTTATCATACACTAAATAATGAGACTTATTTTATAAATTGTATGGGTCTATTTTTACACTTTCAAGATTATGCGGTTCCAGTAACTAAAGCAGCATTTTTAAATCTTATTGAAAAGGTGTGGATGAACAATGCTAAAAAAAATGGTACTGCTGATCATCGCGGCTAGCTTTTTGTTTATTGTTACTGTACCTGTTCACTCGCATGATATACGCCCTCAAGTACAGGTTGGAGGTTCTTAAACGGATAGGAACAAAAATCCCTGCTAACCTTAATTGGTCGGCGGGGATTTTTGTTCCTATCCGTATAAATAATTGCTTTTTTTAATCCAAACCTACATTCCTCTTGCCACCTGGGTGGTGTTAATTGGAGGAACCTGCTGTTTTGACTTCCTCCAGCATTTTATCGTTATAGCCAAACATCCAGGTCAGGACAAAAGCTACTGCCATAGCAGCCACGTTTGCCAAAATATAAAGCGGAAGCTGATGATTCATGTAGAGCAACGTCCCCGGAATGACCGTAATGGCCATACCTGAAGCCGCCAAATGGAAGATCGAAGCGATAAAACCGCCGACCGCTCCGCCGATGAGCCCCATGACAAAAGGCTTCATATATCTCAGGTTAACCCCGAAAATAGCCGGCTCCGTAATCCCCAGAAAAGCGGACAACGAGGAAGGAAGCGCTAACGCTTTCAGCTTGCCGTTCTTCGTTTTCAGTCCAACCGCCAGACAAGCCGCACCTTGGGCAGCCATAGCGCAAGTAATGATGGCGTTGAAGGCGTTTACGCCATTCTTTTCAAGCAGTTGAATTTCCAGAAAATTAAATATATGATGCACACCCGTAACTACGATAATCTGATGCAGAAAACCGATGACAATCCCTGCGATACCGAAAGGCAAATCCAGTACAAACGTCGTTCCTTGCAGTACCCACTCTTCGAAGGAATGGAAAACCGGACCGATGGCAAACAGCCCGAGTGTAATCATGATCAACAGTGTTAAAAATGGCGTAAGAATCAGATCCAGCGCTTCGGGTACCCGTTTGCGCAGCCCCCGTTCCAGCTTGGCTCCGATCAAACCCACGAAGAAGGCTGGCAATACCGAGCCCTGATAACCGACCACAGGGATGAAGCCGAACATCGTCAAGGGATGAGCTGATCCGTCCGCAACAGCATAGGCGTTGGGCAAGGCAGGGTTCACCAGCATCAAACCAAGAACGATGCCGAGCACCGGACTGCCGCCGAATACTCTAAAGGCTGACCACGCGACCAGCGCAGGTAGAAAAGCAAAAGCCGTATCCGTCAATACTTGGGTAAACAATAGGAAATTCGGTGAAATATCCTGCGGCGTCATGCCGAACAGGGCCAGAATTTGCGGCTGGGTAAGCAAGCCCCGCAATCCCATGAACAGCCCCGTAGCAACCAGCACCGGAATGATCGGTACAAATACGTCGCCAAAGGTACGAATGGAGCGTTGGAAGACGTTGCCTTCCTTTTTCGCCTGACTCTTCACTTCTTCTTTAGATGATCCGGTCACTCCGAGCTTCTCGACCTCTTCGAAAATCCGATTAACCGTACCTGTACCAAAAATAATCTGATACTGACCCGAGTTGAAAAAAGCTCCTTTGACCTTGTCGATTTCTTCGACCTTTTTCTGATCAATCTTCTCCTTGTCATGCACCATAATCCGCAGGCGTGTTGCACAGTGAGCAAAGGACGCAATATTATCCTTCCCACCGATTGCTTGGATCACTTCTTTGGCTATTTCCCGGTTCTCCGCCATGATGTTCATCCTCTCGTTCATTCCGTTATGTTATTGATGATTAACGATCCACTTGATGATTTGAATATTCATGTAAAATCCCATTTTACCGCTTGGAAGAGAGCCTCTCCCTTGTCGGCAAAAAAGCGTATTTCGTCACTCTCTGGGTGCGGAAAAATACGACTGGTGAACACCTCTTCCCCATCATTGACGAAAATTTCCACCGAAGACGTATCCACGAACAGATGAAGCTTGATACGATCCCCATTCACTGCGCACTGTCTTATCTCACCATACGAAGCAGCGACAGGCTCACCCGATTGCGAACGGTCCAACACAAGCTTGCGGCTAACGGCATCATATCGGATCACCGTTTTCTCGGTCGCACTTGCGCGGAATTCAATACCGCATGCCTTGGCGCTCAAAAGATCATACTCACAAATCAGCTCATAAGCCGTACCCTTGAAGCCCGTATAGGTTTTGCTCTCCGACGTTAATGTGTCGGCTACCCGTTCCTCACGCTTTCTACGAAGCGTAGTTAGCTCAGGTATTGGCCTTTGTATGAGTTTGCCCTCATGAAGCGTAAGCTCCCTCGGCAGCGTCAGGCAATGCGCCCATCCGTTCGGATCTGTCGGACAATCGATATCCGGTAATCCCATCCACGCCACCATAATACGCCGCCCCTGCGGGTCGATCATCGTCTGCGGTGCATAAAAGTCAAAGCCTCGGTCCAGCTCGCGGAATACGCCGTGCTCCAATATTCTGGTTTGGGTATCCAGCGGTTTGCCGATCACATAGCCCGACTGATAAATGTTGTGATACTCATCCCCGGAAGGCTCCAGGCCCTGAGGAGAAAATACCAATACACCCGAGCCGTCAAGTTCAAAATAATCCGGGCATTCCCACATGTAGCCAAACGTCTCCAGCCCTGTACGCAGTTCCCCCTGAAACTGCCACGTATGGAGGTCGGTTGACCGATAAAGGACGGCGCAGCCTGTTGCATTCGCTCTCTGGGCACCGATCACACAGTAAAAGCTGTCTCCGTCCTTCCACAGCTTGGGATCACGAAAATGATCCGTATATCCTTCCGGCACATTCGGAATAACGGGATGCTCCCATTTTGTAATGAGACCGCTCTCATCCATAACGGCCATACATTGATAAGGATGTCTGATCCAGTCCCCGTCACGTGTATTTCCCGTATATAGCATATACAGCTTGCCCTCATGCTCCATCGCGCTACCTGAATAAGCACCATGTGAATCAAAATAATCTCCCGGTGCGATACCGATGCCTGCGTCGTCCCATGTGACCAAATCTCTGGACTTCAAATGATACCAGTATTTCATTCCATGATCGGTTCCAAACGGGAACCACTGATAGAACAAATGGTATTCACCCTGATAATACGAAAAGCCATTGGGATCATTGAGCAAGCCTGTCGATGGCTGAATATGAAACTCCTGCCGCCAGTGACATTGCTCCACCTTTTTCTCCAAGCTGGCTATTTCACCGGGCTCTGCCTGCTCAATCAGTCGATACTTTTGTTCTTTTGTCATTTTCATAGGTGTACCTCATTCTTATTAAAACTTCCGCCTCGGGAACCGGTTCCAATTTGATGAAAAAATAATGCGTAGGAACCGGTTCCTGTACGATTAAAAAAATATACTCATCTATGGATTTGCAACCGATTCCACTTGTGCCCGAGTGCCGTGGAACCGGTTTCGAAGAAATTATAATCCACCTGTTCAGCGTTTGTCAACGCTTTCTCTCTCTATCAGAGAATAATTCATAACAGTCACTTTCTCTACCGGTTTGTGTTCTACCAGCCGTACAATATTTTGCGCCGCTACGCGTCCTGCTTCCATGTACGGATATTGCACGGTTGTTAGCGCAGGATGAATCACCTCTGTAATATCGTATCCCCCGAAGCCAGTCACCGACAATTCCGACGGGATGGCAATTCCTCTGGAATACGCCGCGTTGATCACGCCAAGCGCAATATTATCCGTAGCACACACCATTAAGGATGGCCTGAATTCATCTAAAATCGCAGACGCAGCCACCCGTGCATCAGACATTTTAAATCCGGTTTCATAGTATCTGATATCGTACCCAGCGGATCGCTCCAGTTGCTTCACATCTTCCATATGAGCTTGATCGGGCAATGAATCTCGAACAGCCTGCTTAAAGCCCTCCTTGCGCCGCACACCGACAGCGACATCCTTTTCCGTAACGCCGACGTAGGCAATTTCACGGTGGCCCTGTGACAGAACATATGCGCCGATATCATATCCCGCCCGGTAGTCATCATGGATAAGGCTGTGAAGCTGCGTGTGCTGCTGCCCCACCAGCAAAACCGGAATCGCAATGTCGCGGATCGCCGTCAGATGCTCATCGGTAATTTCAGCAGCCAGTAAAATAATACCGGAAATCTTTTGCCGACCCAGCTCGTAAATGGCTTCGATTTCACGCTTCACATCCTGGCTTGTATTCGAGATCAGCATCTGATAATGCTGGGCCCGCAGTTCTTGATCTATACCCATCAGCGTATGGGATGTCGCGAAGGAATCCAGACGTGGCACAACGGTTCCGATAATGTTAGTCCGCTTCGCTTTCAGGCTCTGGGCAAAGGTATTAGGGACATAACCCGTGGCCTTGACCACCTTTTCAATTTTACGTCTTGTATCCACACTGACAGCCCCGCCGTTCAAAAAACGGGATACCGTGCTCTTGGCCACGCCAGCCATTTGGGCTATATCTGCAATCGTCTTATTCATGAGGTCCCCCGGATTGTCTTCATTTTCACAAGCTTCCATAACGTCTCTTTTATCATAACCCTATAATACCATATGGCGGGATTGGAATGCTGTGGCTCCAGACCCATCATGGACAAAAAACACCGCTCCCTTCAATGAAGAAAGGAACGGCGTATCATGGAAATAGAGTTTAAAAATCAAAGTTATCCGGATCAGGACCTACCCGATGATTCGCATTTAACGCCTGAATTCGGTCCATATCCTCTTGCGTCAATTCAAAATCAAAAATGTCGGCATTTTCAACAATCCGATGCGCCTTGATAGACTTGGGAATGGTGACAACTCCCTGCTGCACACCCCAGCGTAAAATCACTTGCGGCACCGATTTACCATACTTGGTCGCTATGTCTTGCAGTACCGCATGATCGAGCAGTTGACCTTGCATTAACGGGGACCAGGCTTCCATTTGAATATTGTTCTTTTGACAGAATTGCTGCAGCTCGGCTTGTGTTAATTGTGGATGAAACTCCACCTGATTCACCATTGGTGTGATCTCTGCATCCTTCATAAGGTCTTCCAAATGATGAATCTGGAAGTTGCTGACTCCGATAGCCTTGATCCGCCCTTCTTTATATAAGGACTCCAAAGCTCTCCAGGCTTCTTTATACTTGCCTTGAACCGGCCAATGAATCAGATACAGATCCAGATAGTCCAGACCCAGCTTGTCCAGACTTACTTCATAGGCTGCCCGTGTCTCTTCATACCCCAAATCGGCATTCCACACTTTGGACGTTACGAAAAGGTCTTCTCTGGACAGGTTGTTTTCCTGAAGAGCCTCGCGGATGGCTTGTCCTACACTGTTTTCGTTAGCATAAGCTGCGGCTGTATCTATACTGCGATAACCATGCTTCACAGCCGCTTTGATGGCATCGACCAGCTCTGAGCCTTCCTCTACCTTAAATACCCCGATTCCGAACCAAGGCATGTGAACTCCGTTGTGCAATGTTGTTGTGCTTTGTAAGTTTTGAGTCATTGTTTATCTTCCTCTCTGCATTTATTAAGATTGTGAACCTATTGCGGTGATTGCATCCCTTTTTTCTAGCGTGCGACTCCAGCCTGTGAGTAGAACCGCAGCGAAAACCATAATCGCCCCGATCCAGGTCGTATGAATGAGACCCAGAGCATCCGTCACCATTCCGCCTACATAGGCTCCAATCGCAATCCCCGCGTTGAAAGCAGCGATATTGATGGCAGAAGCGACATCTACGGCTTTGGGGGCAAAACGTTCAGCCAACATCACCACATATACCTGTAAGCCGGGCACGTTCATGAACGCAAGCAATCCCATAAAGAAAATCGTAATCAGTCCGGCGGTTTTAAAAGGAGCGGTGAACAGCAGAACGAGCAGGACAATTGCTTGAATCAGGAACATGTAAAATAAAGCTGAAAGCGGCTTGCGGTTAGCAGCTTTTCCACCAATGACATTCCCTATGGCAATCGCAATTCCATACAGCAAAAGAATGAACGTTACCGTACTTTGCTTAAATCCGGTTATGTCGTGAAGTAATGGAGATAAATAAGTAAACACGACAAACGTGCCTCCATACCCCAATGCTGTAATGATAAAGGCGAGTAGCAAGCGACCATTGGTGACCAGTTTGACCTGCTCGCGGAAGGGGGTTCTGTTCCCTTTGCGCAGATTGGATGGCAGCAAAATCAGATTCGCGATGAGTGCCACCACACCGACGATCACAATCGCCATGAAGGCCGCTCGCCAGCCCCATTGCTGCCCGATAAAGGTTCCCAAGGGTACACCCGTGACCGTGGCTACGGTCAGCCCGGAGAACATAATGGAAATGGCACTGGCTCGGCGGTCATTGGGTACAAGATCGGCTGCGATGGTGGAGCCGATGGACATGAACACCCCATGGGAGAATGCCGAGACCACACGTGCAATCAGCAGCATGACAATTCCACTGGAGAACGCAGCGAGGCTGTTGCCTGCAATAAATACAATCATGATCCACAGCAGCAGCGTTTTACGGGGAACACTGGATGTTAATGAGGTCAAAACGGGAGCCCCGATGGTTACCCCTAAGGCATACAACGTGACGGTTAAAGCCGACATGGTTACGGATATGTGCAAGTCCTCAGCGATCAGGGGAAGCAGTCCCACGCTGATGAACTCGGTTGTCCCAATGGCAAAGGCACTTACGGCTAAAGCCAGTAATGGCCAAATACTTCGTTTTGAGTCTGACGACATGTCTTTCACTCCTATCTCAGCTTTTTCATAATTCGATTCCTCAACAGCTGGAAATGCTCATCTATAGAAATCTTCGACCAGCAGATGTTATTATGAGTTATTCAAGCGATTATGAACAGTACGTACTTTTTAGTGATATAGGTACCAAAAAGTACCCTAAACAAAAGGTGAAACACACGGAGGGATCGACATTGGGTCAGAAAAAATACAACATCTCGGTTGAGGCGACTTTAGAGGTTATCGGTGGGAAGTGGAAGTGTGTGATCCTGTGTCATTTGACACATGGGAAAATGCGGACAAGCGAATTGAAACGCATCATGCCTTCGATTACACAAAAAATGCTGACGCAGCAGCTTCGGGAATTAGAGGAAGACGGCATCGTCAATCGAATTAGCTACAATCAGGTGCCTCCCAAAGTGGAGTACGAGCTTAGTGAATATGGATGTAGTCTGAAGAGCATTTTGGATTCTCTGTGCGCCTGGGGAGAAAAGCATATTATTAAAGAGTACGGAGATAAATCCGCTGTACTGGAGGATAACATTCTGAATAAGCTGTAAAAAAAGAGTACACCCTTTCCTTCTTCCTAAGTCCTTGTACCCTTGATGGAACTTTGTACAATAATTTACAATGTAAAAAGTTTCACATACTCTACTTTGGGAAGAAGGATCATGCACAATGAAAAAAAACTGGAGAGTTTGCTTGTCCAGCATGTTTGCTATTTTCCTGGTTGTGTCGGCAACCGGATGTAATGCTCAGCCCGACACTTCCAAATCTACGAATACTTCGTCTTCACCGACTGGTAGCGCCGCCCATGCGGTTGTTCAGAAAAGTCCACACTGGTCCTATGAAGGAGATCAGGGACCGGAGCATTGGGGAGAGTTAGAACAGGATTTTGCGGCTTGTGGTAACGGTCAGGAACAATCCCCCGTCAACATAGAACATACTCGAATGGAAGCTTCGCAAACGCAGCAGCCGATACAGGTTCACTACACCAATACGAAAGTATCTATTCTGAATAATGGACACACCGTTCAAATCAATACAGCAAGCCCCGGCAATACTATTGTGCTGGACGGCACTCGTTATACTTTAAAGCAGTTTCATTTCCATCATCCCAGCGAACACCAAATTGATGGTAAAAATGCCGAGATGGAGCTTCACTTTGTTCATCAGAGCGACGATGGCCACACAGCAGTTTTAGGCGTTCTCATTCAAAGGGGCAGGGAAAATAAAGCCTTCAACAGTATTTGGTCCAAACTGCCGAAAGATACGACCTCTCAAGATGCAGCTCTGGAGGAAGGAATTAACCTTGCTTCCCTTCTGCCGAAGGACCTGCATTCGGTTCGCTACAATGGCTCTCTGACTACCCCGCCATGTACAGAGCATGTGAACTGGACGATACTGGAACAGCCTATCGAAATGTCGGCAGACCAAATCAGCCGGTTCGCTACCATTTTTCCCGATAACCATCGCCCTGTGCAACAACTTGGAGCCCGTGAACTGACTGCCGATAAATAATGAAATAAGTACCCTACGACAGCTAACAGAAACTCTGCCGCCGCTGACAGTAAAATACCAAGAAGCCCCTCTGTCCATAAGATAAACAGGGAGCTTCTTGGTTATTTTAGTGGTTGCCAGTCTTTACAAATGAACCAGTTCCTCCACCTTCACTGGCTGGCCCGTACGGATGGAGCGATTGGCGGCAATACCCGTTAAAATAGACCAAGCTCCATCTATATGTGAGGCTGCGCGATGGAACCGATCATCTGCCGGCTTATCAAAAATATCCCGCAGCATGACTGGATCACCACCGCCATGACCACCCACGCCTTCCTCTACCTCCACCTCATAAGGTGCTGCAAAGTGGGGATAGATCGTAATGGTTTTTTCTTTTAACGCCCCCTCGTCTGCCTTACTGCCCCCGGAATTAACGTAGGATTGCTCGGATACCCGTACCTCCATCCGCCCCTTGGTGCCGTTGAACACGATGATAAATCCCTCCCAAGGCATGTAAGCATTCAGCGAGTAGTTCATGACTGTCTTGTTCTTGTACTTCACCATGACACTAAGCGTGTCCTCAATGCTAATATTGTCGCCAAATACGCTTTGATCCCGCACATAGCCATCCTCATGCTCGGCATCCAAATACATGCTTTTCAGGTGTTCGTTACGGTCCAGATGCAGCGCAAACGGGTCATTTTCCGCTGCCTTGCTGCCGTACGCACGCTGGTAGAATTCAGTCACGCCGCGCTGTTCCGCATTTTCCCGGCCATAAAATTTCAGATCGCCCATTGCATATACCGTCTCCGGCTTCGAGCCGAGCCAAAAGTTCATCAGATCGAAATGATGCGTCGATTTATGCACCAGCAGACCGCCGCTATTGCGCTTATCCCGGTGCCAGCGACGGAAATAATCCGCGCCATGCTGCGTATTCAGCAGCCATTCAAAGTTGACGGACAGCACCTCACCCAACGTCCCGTCCAGGATCACCTCGCGTATTTTCGTATTATGAGGCGCATAACGATAATTAAAGGTGACACGCAGCTTCCGTCCTGTGCGATCTATAGCATTCAAAATGTCTTGACATTTGTCCTCATCCACCGTCATCGGCTTCTCGGAAATAACATCACAGCCCAATTCCATCGCCCGGATAATATACTGATGATGCACACGGTCGATGGTCGTGACGATCACAATATCCGGCTTCGTTTCTGCAATCATCCGTTCAAATTCATGAGCTTTATAGGTCGGAATCGGTTCGTGGGCATATTTCTCCTGCAACAGCCGGTTGGCATAGTTCATTCTCGTCTGATTGACGTCACAGAACGCGATCAGCTCCGAAGTATCCTTGAAAACGGTAACAACTTCACCGTAAAAAAATTCGGCTCTTCCTCCAGTACCCACAAGTGCATATTTGATTTTAGCCAATTGGCACACACCCTTTGCATGAATTACTTTTATTTTATAGTATAAGAAAGAGTGAATTCTTCGCATTTATTGTGAATTCATCCTTAAAATATACATATATTATCCACTTGAATTCTCTCATAAAGGAGGCCGTTGATATGATCGCCACACCTCGCTTTGCCATTGAGCAAGCGCTTCGGACGGAGCCGTTCAGTATGTCCGCCGACCATGTTCACCAAGCACATGAAATCTATTATTTGCTGGCAGGAGAGCGCTACTATTACATCAATCAGCGGGTATATGCGCTACAGAAGGGCGATCTGATTTGGATCAGCAAACACGATTTCCACCGTACGAGCAACAAGGGCAACGGCAGTCATGAACGGATTTTGATCAACTTTGATGAGCAATTTGTCGCCA
This sequence comes from Paenibacillus sp. LT-B23, assembly GCF_059417685.1. Taxonomy (NCBI): domain Bacteria; kingdom Bacillati; phylum Bacillota; class Bacilli; order Caryophanales; family Paenibacillaceae; genus Paenibacillus; species Paenibacillus sp. LT-B23. Next base: position 81,324 of record NZ_JBSQBM010000027.1, read on the forward strand.
CATTACTAAACACTGTCCCTTACGGCGATCAGAAGCAGCCCCTCCTGCCGGAGAAAAGCTTTCTGCTTCGCCCTTCGGCGGAGGAACAGCGCGAGCTGGAGCATCTGTTCCAGCAAATGCTGGATGAGTACCACCAAGACCATACCTACCGCCATATGTACCTCCAAAGCTTGCTGCTCCAACTGCTTATTCGAATCGGACGCATACAATCGGCCACCCCCGACACCATTGCGCCTGAACGCAGCGAGAAGCAGCAGCGAGTGTATGCGGTGATCGAATACCTGCATGCCCACTATGCGGAGAAGCTAACCCTGGATCAGTTGGCAGGGCATTTTTATATTAGCAGCACGTATTTGTGCCGTATTTTCAAGCAGACAACAGGCTTTACCTTGGTTGAATACCTTCAGGATGTTCGAGTCCAACAGGCTCGGGCGTATTTGGGCGAAACGAGCTGGAAAGTGACCGCCATCGCTGAAAAAACGGGTTTTGACAGCATCGCTCACTTTGGTCGTGTGTTCAAGCAATTAACTGGACATACCCCGTTACAGTATCGGAAAGAACAGAAAAAGGAGCAGGGAAACGCCCCTACCCCTTGATGCCCGTCAAGGTAATACCTTCGATAATTTGCTTTTGAGCAATCATATAGACGATCAGTACCGGAACGACGGAAATGGTGGTACCCGCCATCATTAGCGACCAATCAGAGGTATACAGCCCTTTGAAATTGTTAAGCAACAGCGGAACCGTGAATTTCTCTGGTGTATTGAGGTAAATCAGCGGATCGAGAAAGCTGTTCCACGCGCCCAAAAAGGTGAAAATCCCAATCGCGGCTAACGCCGGACGAATCAGCGGCAGAATGACACTCCAGTAAATGCGAATGTACCCCGCCCCGTCCATGACCGCTGCTTCCTCCAGATCGCGCGGAATCCCCATCACGAACTGGCGTAGCAGGAACACCGCGAACGCGTTAAACAACGCTCCGGGCACGATCAGCGACCAATGCGTATCCAGCCACCCGATGCGGTCCATCACCAAATACAGCGGAATCATCGTCACCTGCTTGGGCACCATCATCGTAGTAAGGAACAGGATGAACAGGATATTCGACCCCGGAAAACGGATTTTAGCAAAAGCATACGCCGCCATGGACGCGCTAATCAGCGTCGCTGTCACGATAATGACCGTAATATAAAAGCTGTTCATGTACGCCTGTACGAAGGGCATGGCCTCCAGCGAAGCTGGATAATTGCTCCATACAAACGGATCGGGAATCCATTGGGGCGGGACGACAAAAATTTGCGAAATATCCTTCAAAGAACTGAGAAAAGTCCACAGGAATGGAAAAAACATCATCAGAGAGCCGACAGCGAGCAGCACATGGTGCAGGAAATCCCTGCTTTTTTGCCTAATCTCCATAGTGCACCCACCTCTTTTGCATTTTAAATTGCAGCAGGGTAAACACAAGAATGATCGCGAACAAAATCATTGCTGCCGCAGCACTTTCCCCCATCGTGAAATCAATGAACGCCTGATCATAAATGTGGTACACCAGCGTATAGCTTGCCTTGGCTGGCCCCCCATTTGTCATGACGAACGCCTGATCGAACACCTGAAAAGAGCTAATAACCATCATGATCGTGACAAAAAAGGTCGTAGGTGACAATAGCGGCAGGGTAATATACCTTAGCTGCTGGAACTTGCTGGCCCCGTCAATTTCGGCTGCCTCGTAGTAGCTTTTGGAGATGCCCTGAAGTCCTGCCAGGAAAATGACCATATTATATCCCAGCCCCAGCCATATGCTCAAAAGCGCAATCGACGGAATTACCCACTGCGTATCCGTAAGCCACATCGGGCCTGTAATCCCAATCGCTCGCAGCAGATGATTTAAAATGCCAAATTCGCCGTTCAGTATCCACATCCAGATGACCCCGACCGATACTGAGCTGGTCACAACAGGCATGAAAAAGAACAAACGGTATATTTCCTTGCCCTTCACTTTATTGAGAACAATCGCTACAAGCAGAGCCAACATAATCCCCGCCGGAATCACCAGCACCATATAGTACATCGTATTAATGAGTGCCTTCCAGAAATCAGGATCAGATAGCTGGCCCCTGAAATTGTCCAAGCCGACAAACAAAGGCACGCCAAAGCCGTCCCAATTCACAAAGCTCAAATAAAATGCATATAGCAACGGCAACAGCGAAAAACATAACAAACCAAGAAACTGGGGGCCAATGAACAGATAGCCCCACAGCGCTTGATGCTTTTTCTGCATCTTGTCACCTTCCTCCCCGGTCGCAATCCCATCCGGTGCTTACTTGACCGCCTTGGAAATGATCTGATTCAGCTTCTCAATCGTTGCCGCCGCATCCTGCTTGCCCAGGAACATTAGGTCAATCGTCTCCGTGATATCCGAATTTAATCCCGGTACCTGAGCGTCATAAGCCATTGCGGAGCCGTGGGCATGCCCCTTGTCACGTCCTTCGGTCAAATAGCTTGAATGCCCAATCTTCGCCGTTTTCATAATGCTCTCATCTGCGGCGGCAAGCGTACCTATGGCATTTCCGCCTTCAACCAGCCGCGCCTCCTGCCCCTTCACCGAGACGTAGAATGCGGCCAGCTTCATAGCCTCTTGCAGATGCGGGCTGTTTTTGTTTACGGCTACGTAGGCGACCGGAATGGCGACAGGTTCATTTTTGCCCGTGTTGGATGGCCAGTAAATATAATCAAAATCGAGGCTTTTATTCTGGCTAAACAGCGGCTCCAGCCATCTTCCCGCCGCCAGCATACCGACCTGGTTGGACATGAACATTGCGTCAGCCCCTTGCCCCTTGGGAAGTGAGCCGAGATACACCGCATTTCCCTTTTTCACCATATCGTACATGAAGCCAAAGGCTTCCTTGCCCTTTTCATTGTGGTCCAGCACATACTTGCCTTGTTCATCAAAAATCCGTCCGCCATTCGACCACACCCATGAATACCAGTGAGCCCACCAGTTTTCTGCGATATAGCCCTGTTTTCCGGCAGCTTTCAGCTTCGATGTGACTTCCTCAAACGCATCCCAATTCCACTTGCCTTCGTCGTAGTATTCCTGCGGTGTCTTCACACCGGCATCCTTAAAGACCTTCTTGTTGTAGTACATCACCATGGGATTCGAGTCAGGAGTAACCCCGTAAATTTCCCCATCACGTTTGGCTGGGCCCCACAATCCCTCCGGAAAATCTTCGGCCTTCACATCACTGGCACCACTCTTTAAAAATTCACCCAACGGCTGCACCTGCTTGGCTCCAATCAAACGTGCAATCGTTGGCTCATACGAATAAAACACGTCCGGCCCACGGCTACCCTGAAGCTGTGTCAGCAGCTTTTGCTCATACTGATCTCCTGGTACAGGCACCAGCTTGACCTCAATATTCGGGTTTTCCTTCTCAAAGGCATCGAGCGCCCGCTGGTACACCTTCACCTCAGCTGGATTACCCCAAGCTTGCATCGTGAGCCGCACCTTTTGCCCATCGGTGTTCTCCAGCTTGGGAGAGGTACTGCATGCTGCTGCAAGTAAAAACAGAACGCTGAGAAAAAATCCAATTTTTATCCAGTTCATGTAATTGTCCACCTTATCCGCCTCCTGTAGCTTCACATGGTTGTATGTCATTATTTAATTAAAGCGCTTACAAAAACGTTCCCTATCATCATATGTAGGAGGAGGGAACACGATATCACCATTTTCAATTTTATATAATTTTTTTCTTCCCTACGAGATATGTGTATGTAAAATGTGGTACAAAATGAACAAGGCAGCCTTTGGATCAAGGCTGCCTTAAATGTGTTATTGAAATGTAGAGACTACTTTCAGCTACAAAACGGACAAGGCTCCCTCAGGTTGCTCCGCTCTGACAAGCAAAGCTGCTTGGGCGGCGGCAATGCGGGCAAATGGCACCCGGTACGGTGAGCAACTGACATAGTCCAGTCCGCTGCGGTGACAAAAGAGAATAGACTCTCTATCCCCGCCATGCTCACCACAGATACCTGTCTCCAGAAAGGGCTTCTTCTCCTTACCCTTGATAACAGCCCATTCGATCAATTTGCCTACGCCATCCTGATCCAACACCTGAAAGGGATTCGTTTCCAGAATATTCTTCTCCATATAGGAGCCGAGGAATTTACCTTCGGCATCATCCCGACTGTAACCAAAGGTCATTTGTGTCAGATCATTGGTTCCAAAGGAGAAAAAGTCGGCGTACTGTGCCACGCTGTCTGCAAGCAGGGCGGCTCTTGGAACCTCAATCATGGTGCCCACCCGATACTTGAACCACTTGAATTCCTCGCTAAGCACCTGAACTGCTACCTCATCAATCAGTTCCCTCATTTGCTTGAGTTCATTGGAGTGACCAACCAGCGGAATCATAATCCCCGGTCTCACATCCACGCCCCTGCGCAGTGCCGCTTCCGCGGCCTTAAAAATCGCTTCAATCTGCATGTCGTAGATCTCCGGAAACAGAATGCCCAGCCGAACACCGCGCAGACCCAGCATAGGGTTAATTTCTCGCAGGTCGTGCACCTTGGAGATGGTGCTTTTAAGACGTTGAAGCTCCTCTACATGGCCCCCCAAAAGCTCAAGCTCCCGCTGCTGCTCCTGAAGTTGTTCCAGATTCGGCAGGAACTCATGTAACGGCGGATCCAGCAAGCGAATCGTCATTGGCAAACCGTCCATTGCACTGAACATAGCCTCAAAGTCAAATTGTTGCATTTGGAGCAGACGATTCAAATGAAGAACCCGCTCCTCCTGATCATCGGCCAAAATCATCGCCTGAACGATAGGCAGACGATTGCCTGAGAAAAACATATGCTCTGTACGGCAAAGCCCGATGCCTTCGGCTCCAAATTCCCGGGCTTTGACTGCGTCGAGTGGCGTATCCGCATTGGTGTAGACCTTCAATGCCCGAATGTCGTCCGCAATCTCCAGTAGCTTCAGTAACTCCGGTGTAATGACCGGCTCGCTCAGCGACAGACTGCCTTGGTACACCTGTCCGGAGGTCGAATCGAGCGAAATATCCTCCCCTTCCTGAAAGGTCAGGGTACCGATGCTGACGCTTCGACTGTCCAGATCAATCCTCAGCGTGTCACAGCCGCAAATGCAAGGTTTACCCATGCCCCTTGCAACCACAGCAGCATGGCTGGTCATCCCACCTCGACTTGTCAGCACACCTTCGGCGGCAATGATCCCGTGAACATCGTCGGGTGAGGTCTCCACACTGACCAGGATGACTTTCTGCCCGTCCTTCGTCCAGTTCTCTGCCGTATCGGCGTCGAATACAATGCGCCCACTCGCTGCGCCGGGCGAGGCAGGCAGACCTTGGGCAATCGCAACCAGCGGTGTGGAAACATCAATGGAGCGATGCAGCAGTTGATCCATGTGGGACGGCTCAATCCGTAGGATAGCCTCCTCCTGGCTGATGATCCCTTCCTCCACCAGATCCACAGCTATTTTCACAGCCGCCTGCGCCGTTCTTTTGCCGCTGCGCGTCTGTAACAGATACAGATTTCCTTTTTCAATCGTGAATTCGATATCCTGCATATCCCGATAATGACGCTCTAACAAGGAAGCCAGCTCTTCCAGACGACCATAGACTAGCGGCTGCTCTTCCAAAAGTTGAGGAATAGGGTTAGGCGTTCTTATTCCTGCCACGACGTCCTCTCCCTGAGCATTTACCATGTACTCGCCATACAGCTCATTCATACCTGTGGAGGGATTGCGGGTGAAGAGCACCCCTGTTCCACTTTCGTTGCCGAGATTGCCAAATACCATGGCCTGAATGTTCACTGCTGTTCCTTGTTCATCTGGAATACCGTAAGCCTTCCGGTACACCTTGGCACGCATATTGTTCCAGCTGCGAAATACAGCCTCTACCGCCATTTGCAATTGCTGATACACATCCTGTGGAAACGGCTGTCCGCTCTGCTCTGCGACAAGATCTTTATAATGTCCGATCAGTTCCTTCCATTCTTCCGCGCTAACCTCCTGGTCACTGCCACGCCCATGGGTCTGCTTGCTCTGCTCCTGAAGCTGGTCAAAATGATTGGATTCGATACCCAGCACCACTTCGCCAAACATTTGAATAAATCTGCGGTAACAGTCGTAGGCGAAGGTTTCATTTCCCGTCTGCTCGGCCAATCCACGCACGGTTTCATCATTCAGACCCAGGTTCAGAATCGTATCCATCATACCGGGCATCGAGGTTACTGATCCTGAACGAACAGATACCAGCAAAGGCCGCTCCGTATCTCCAAATATAGCCGACTGGGCTTCCTCAACGTCGTGCAGGGCAATGACGATTTCTCCCAACAAACCCTCCGGGAGCTTGCCGCCGGAAGCAAAATAGGCTTTACATGCCTCGGTAGTCACCGTAAAGCCGGGAGGGATCGGGAGACCCAGTGTCGTCATTTCCGCTAGATTAGCTCCTTTTCCTCCTAGTAGCGCTTTCATCCCCAACTTACCTTCGTTAAATGAGTACACTCTTTTCAGCATTGAATTCATTCCCTCCACTTATCGAGATACATGCCTGAACTGATCTATAGGTTTACTTAAAGTTGTAACACAAAGTAAGTGGTTATTTCAATATATAATACGTAATATATATTTATTATATTTGTTTATGACGTTTTAAATAGCGATAAATCTCATTTATAAAACACTTTAATTTGTGGTTAGCTGTAGGTTGGGATAGAGTGATTCTATCCCAACCTACCTGTCCATCCTGCAACTCAGGACGGGTTCCAAAAAACAAAAAAACGTCTGTTTGTACAGACGTCCTTTTGCTCAATTCAGTTTTCTTTTCTTACAGCTCAATTCGATAGCATCTTTTCAAAAATATTATAGCCGTTCGTTTCGCCTATATACGTATAACCGCATTGTCTGTAAAACTCGCTAAGCTTGTCATTTCCCGCAATACAGTCTAAACGGATTCGATCCTTGCCTGTGAAGTGGATGCCTTGTTCAATCCATTGCATCAGCTCACGGCCTAGCCCCTTCCCGGTGCTATCGCGATCTACAACCAAACGATGCAGGTATACTGCCGTTCCCGGCTCGGAATCCGCTTCATTTAATCCCCACAACTTACGATCCCATGCACTGGGCTGCTGTTGCAGAATCATGGAGCCTGCCAAGGGTAGCCCCTCTGATTTTCGGAAAATGATCACTTCTCCACGCGAAATAGCGCCTCCCAGATTATGATCATCCTTCCCTTTCAATAAGTTGGCCCATTGAGTGGAACCCTTGCTGTGCAGCCATCTGGCAGTCTGTAAAATTAATTCCTGAACCTCGGCCTGATCCTCTGCGCCTGCCTGAAACGCGCGTAATTCCGGATTGACGAATGGATCGACAATTTGTAGTGTCGTCATGCTGCACCTCAACTCTCTTATGTCAGTATATATGAAAACTATATCATAAAGACTCGTTTTGCCCATACCTAGTTCACGTATAGCTTCGGCTGCGGTAATTTCTCTGGATTTCCACTTATCGTACGTTCACATAAATCCCGGCCCCGATTATCTGTCTCTTAGGCCTTCCAAACTTCACCCATTCTTTTTTAGCAACAGCGATCCCTTACGCTTGCCGGACACGGTTTTTTTTCCGTTCCTCTGTTCGGCTCCCCATGCCAGCATACTAAGGAATGGATCCTCCAAC
>NZ_JBSQBM010000028.1:0-70335 GCF_059417685.1 Paenibacillus sp. LT-B23
TTTGAGATTGTGGTTCTTTTTTGCATTGAAAAGGTAAAACATTTATATTTTACTTAAGAGAAGTACAAATGGAGACTAACTCATAACTATTGAAATTATTTTATAATAAATTAGTACCAGGTGTTAGTATCAGGCGTTATAATGAGAACAAGAATTATAAAGGAGAGTGATCAGATTGTTGAATTCTAAAGCAAAGCTTACGGCCCTAGGTACTTATGTACCTGAACGGATTTTGACGAATGCCGACTTGGAGAAACTTGTGGATACTAGTGACGAGTGGATAGTGCAACGAACGGGTATGCGTGAACGGCGAATTGCGGCTGAAGACCAATATGTATCTGATCTATGCATTCAAGCCGTTACACGTATGATTAACCTCTATGACGTAAATATAAACGAAGTTGATATGATCATTGTAGCGACTAGTACGCCTGATTACTACTTTCCAAGTACGTCTTCACGAATTCAGGCCCATTTTAATATTCCGGATACGGGATCAATGGATGTAAGTGCAGCATGTGCAGGATTCACCTATGGACTTCATCTAGCTAATGGCCTTATTACGGGTGGTCTACACCGTAAGGTTTTAGTGGTGGGAGCGGAAACGTTGTCCAAAATTACGGATTACACGGACCGGACGACTTGTGTACTTTTTGGAGACGGAGCAGGGGCTGCTCTTGTTGAATATGACGAGGATGAAGGATCTTTTTTGACCGCAGATATCGGAACTTATGGGCAAGGGGGAGTTCATCTCTATCGGGCAGGTTTATCTGATTATTTAGATGGAGAAAAGCTGCAAGCTAATGGATTTCTTGTTCAAAATGGACGTGAGGTTTATAAATGGGCTGTTCGCTCTGTCCCAGCGGGAGTAGAACGGTTATTGGAGCAGGCTGGAATGAAGAATGAGGACCTTGACTGGTTTGTACCGCATAGCGCCAATCTGAGAATGATCGAATCCATATGTGAACGAGGGGCAATACCTTTGGAAAAGACGCTGACAAGTGTAGAGTTTTATGGCAATACATCGGCGGCATCTATTCCTTTAGCTTTACAGTGCGGTTTGGATGATGGGCGTTTACGGTATGGACAGCGGGTATTGTTATATGGGTTCGGAGGGGGCCTGACTTATGCAGGTCTGCTGTTAAAATGGAGCGTGCCTGATTTGTAAGCTGTCCGGATGGTATAATTAACAATATAAGAGAAAGGGGCGTAACATGAAGGTATTAGTATTAGCAGAAAAACCATCCGTAGCCAGAGAGATTGCACGTGTGATGGGAAGCCGCGAGAAGCATAAAAGCTATATAGAGGGGCCCAAGTATGTTGTGACGTGGGCGTTAGGACATTTGGTTGGACTGGCAGAGCCGGAGGATTATGATTCCAAGTATGCAACCTGGAATTTGGAGGACCTGCCGATCCTTCCGAAGAGTACCAAGCTGAAGGTGCTACGGGAAAGCAATCATCAGTTCAAGGCTGTGCAGCAGCTCATGAAGCGACAGGACATTGGAGAACTTATTGTGGCAACGGATGCTGCACGTGAAGGGGAACTGTTGGCACGTTGGATTATACAAATGGCGAACTGGAAAAAGCCTTTTCGCCGCTTGTGGATTTCATCGCAGACGGACAAGGCGATCAAGGAGGGCTTTGCGAAGCTGTTGCCTGGGCAGCAGTTTGATCGTTTATACGAATCGGCTCGTTGTCGGGCTGAAGCAGACTGGATGATTGGGCTGAATGTGACCCGCGCATTGACGTGTCGCTATAACGCTCAGCTTTCGGCGGGAAGAGTACAGACACCGACGCTGGGGATGATTATGGAACGTGAGAAGGAGATTACTCAGTTTCGTTCTCAGGATTATGATACATTGACGGCAGACTTTGGTGATTTTCAGGCAACTTGGCGTGCGGAAAATGGCGACTCACGCATGTTTGACCGTACTCAAGCAGAGGCTTTGCGCCGCAAATTGGAAGGCGTCAAAGGCACGGTTGCCAGTGTCAAAAAAAGTGAAAAGAATGAGCCACACCCGTTGGCTTATGATTTAACCGAGCTGCAAAGGGATGCAAACCATCGCTACGGCTTTTCGGCCAAGCAGACGTCTAATGTACTTCAGCGTTTGTATGAGCAGCATAAGCTGGTCACGTATCCACGTACAGATAGCCGTTATCTGACATCCGATATGGTGGATACCCTTAAGGAACGGCTCAATAGTGTGGCTGTAGGCCCGTATGCTTCCTTGGCACGCCCGTTACTGCGCAAGAGCTTGACGATCTCGAAGCGAATTGTGGATGACAGCAAAGTAACGGATCATCATGCGATCATCCCTACAGAGCAGACGTTGTTGCTTAATCAGCTAAGCCCGGAGGAACGTAAGCTGTATGATCTGATTGCGCGGCGATTTATCAGTCTTTTCTATCCACCTGCTCGTTATGATGCTGTAGCGGTTTCGGTAACAGTAGAGCAGGAAACGTTTCAAGTCAAAGGCACGACGATAAAAGATAGTGGCTGGCGTGCTGTATATGACGGAAACCTCTATGATACGGACGACGAAGCAGAGGAACGTGAGGACAACGGAAGTGGTGTTATTTTACCTGAACTGAAAAAAGGGGATTCCGTCCGGATTCAACGTTGTCTTGTGCGTGCTGGACGAACGATGCCGCCGAAGCGGTATACGGAAGCGGCGCTACTCGCTCAGATGGAGAAGCACGGTTTGGGTACTCCTGCTACTCGCGCAGATCTGATTGAAAAGCTGGTTAGCTCGGATACAATTGAGCGTCAGGGAAATGTAATGCATCCAACGGGGAAAGGCAAGCAACTGATTGAGCTGGCAGCTCCACAGCTAAGAACACCGGAGCTGACGGCACGTTGGGAAGCGGAGCTGGAACGAATCGCCCGCGGTCAAGGGCAACCGGGACCGTTCTTGGACTCGATTCGTGCGATGGCGAAAGAGCTGGTTTCCACTGTGAAAAATAGCAGTGCTGAATACAAGCCCCATAACGTGACGAACAGCCATTGCCCGGATTGTGGTACAAAGCTTTTGGAGAAGAAGGGCAAACAGGGCAAGTTCCTCGTATGTCCAAGTGTGGATTGCGGCTATCGCCGTTCGGGAGAAAAACGTCTATCGAATCGTCGTTGTCCGCAGTGCCATAAAAAAATGGAAATGAAAGAGGGCAAGGCGGGTTTGTATGTCAGATGTCTGCCTTGTGGCATTACCGAAACACTGGATAAGGACAAGCAACGGGTAAACAAACGTGAACAGCAGAAGCTGGTAAGGCAATATGAAAAGCAGGAATCTCTTGGTTCCAGTCTGGGTGATCTGCTGAAAGCAGCCTTGGAGCAAAAGCAGGGAAAATAACGGGCAGCTACAAGTAATCCAATATCAAGTCAATAGCAAGGGCGATAAGCATCAGCAAATCGGTATAAAATCTCTCGCTCCTTGGCATGGTAAGCCGAGGAGGTGAGTAGTTATGCCCAAGCATAAGTCGCTTAAAATCAATAATCAGCAAAATAAATCAAGTATTTTGGAGGAAGAAATCGCTCCACATCCAGAGAAGCAAGCGAAATATCCTCCAAGCCTGAATGGGATTCCTAAACAACAGTCCTGATACGAGTGACAGGAGCACAGGATTGTAGCAAAATGGAATCAGTTATCCATTGAATGGTATGGATTTAACCATCTGACAGGCAAACTTAAACTTGAAGCTATATCGAGGCTGAGACAATTGGGCTCCGTGTGGAGTTGTGGGTTTGTCATTGTCTTGCGAAAAAGGAGCAACAGTTACGGTATATCACCGTTACTGCTGCTCCTTTTTTAGTGAACTGGCTTTGATATCTTATTGTTCATTGGAAATCACTTATTTGGATTTTTACAAAATCCTCATTTATTAGTATTCATTAAAGAAGGACTGAATTTCTTTAACATCATGCGTTTGAGTCAAAGCAAGCATGAGCAAGATCCGTGCTTTTTGCGGATTGAGTGAGTCAGTGGAAACAAAGTTGGACGCTGCGTCTTTCGTAGACGGAGAGACGACCCCGCTCCCTACACGGCTGGAACGTGCGATGATGACTCCTTTTTTACCTGCTGCCTCAGCACCTTCTGTAGAGGTCTTGGACAAGGAACCATTGCCGGAGCCTGCCACGACGATCCCTTTGGCACCTGCCGCTACGGCTGCATCATACAGATAGCGCCCGTTATTTTGATATTCGTATAAAATATCTACCTGAGGCAGTTGGGTCAGAATGGAAATATCGAACATAGAAGCAGTTGTATGCTTGTGTGTAGATTTGTTGTAGTAGTACACTTGATCTCCCACAACAGCTCCCAGGTATCCCTGCTCCACAGACTTGAACGTATCGACTGCTGTCGTGTTCGTTTTGGTAATGTATCTCGCTGCACCGATACGGTCATTTAGCAGTACGAGTACGCCTTGACCTCTAGAGGCAGAAGCCCCGGCGACTTTGACAGCATTATAAAGGTTAAAAGGACCATCAGCGCTGATTGCTGTAGCTGGACGCATGGAGCCAACGACAACCACAGGCTTATCGCTATTGACGACCAGATTGAGGAAATAAGCGGTTTCTTCCAGCGTATCTGTACCATGAGTAATAACGATTCCGTCTACATCATCTCTGGCGAGCAGTTCATTCGTACGTTTGGCGAGTTTTAAAAGGATATCATTATTAATGTCAGGACTGCCCACGTTGACAACCTGTTCACCGCTGACGTTTGCAATACTTTTCATTTCAGGAACGGCATTAATCAGAGTCTCGATACCCAACGCGCCTGCTTTGTAGTCGGTTGTATCGGTATTTACGGCAGATGATCCTGCGATGGTTCCCCCAGTAGCAAGTATTTTAATGTTGGGTAGATTATTTGTTTGTGGTTTCTCAGATTTATCGGTGATGGTAGTGGCAGATGGAGGTACAGTCGTGCTGGTGGTAGCTGCTGCCGCAGCGTTAGCGGTAAAACCACCACTCCATAAGGTACTTCCGAGAATAAAGCTGGCCAGCAGGGGAATCATTGTCATTTTTTTCATGTTAGTCATATAAAGCTCCTCTCCAATGTGAAAACCATAGATATGAATGATAGATTAACTGACAAAAAAATTGTCGAATTACGTTAATATCACGAATTATAGAGGCTAAAATTGTTTTTAGTCAATATATATGTCACATAATATAACGTTATAACTTGTTTTTTATAAATGTAATCGTTTTATTTTTTGCATGGGGCGTGTGGAGCAAGAAGATAGTGATTACTTTTTATTTGATTTTGTATAGAGTTTATTTAGTAGGATGATAGGGAGAGTTAACTTACAAATTTTTTCATGATTATGAGAACCATGTTTTTCATTTACAGTCCTCAGCAAAATCCTTTTCTACGCTCTTGTCCAAAGATGCGACAGAAGAGCTTGGAGAGGTCTACGGATTCAGTTTGTTGTACAGCGGCGGATTTGTAGCTCAGGCTGAGGTGGAGCAGTATGGGACCGGTCGGGTCAATATCGGTATTCAGCCGTTCGACCTCAATTGGCTGTTGGAGCCTGGAGAGTCGTTCCAGACACATAAAGCTATACTGGTTTCGTTCCTCGGAAGGAATGGGTGGAGATTACAACAAGCAGGCACCTCAAAGGGAGCCTGCTTGTTGTTTTTGCAGAAGCTAAAAGAAGGCAATGTATCTGGTTTTTGCAACATCTAAAGTAAATACATTGCAATCCAAACTGACATTATACGTGAATAACATGGTTTTACAGCTTATACAGCAGGGTACCTGCAATTAAGGATTGTTGGTATGCTGTTTGGTCGGCAAGCTGGCGCTGGGAGTTCCTTTTCCTCTTTTACGATTGCGTTCTGCCTTTTTCGCATTTTCCCGCAGCTTTTCCACGTAATCATGGGTGCTTTCCATCGTAGTCCCTCCTTTAATTCAAGGATATCCGTCATACAACGTTACTATATCCGCAAAAGCGGTATTCCAGTCAGGAGAAGGCGTTGTTTCTGCAAAAGGGGTGGAGTTATAATGAAGGGGAGAGGGCTATAGAAGGACTAATGCCTGAACTCGGTGCGGTGTGCAAAAGGAGGAGAGACATTGCAGACAGGCTTGTTGGTATGGCTGCTGTTTATAAACGCAGTAGGCTATCTGGTAATGTCGGAAGACAAAAAGAGGGCGCGTAAGCACCGTGATCGTGTACCCGAACGGACGCTGTTTTTGCTGGCCTTGATCGGGGGAGCGTTGGGCGTGCTGATTGCGATGTACCGCAAACGCCACAAAACGCGGCATATGAGCTTCAGACTCGGTATTCCTGCGTTGCTGTTCGTTAATGCATTGCTATACGGATATTTTTTACGGTAAAGCCGTGGTTTAGGCTCTCATGGGGATGTTTAATGATGAGTAGGGCGGCTATGCCAGCGTTTGGCAATGTGAATGTACGAACGCCCAAAGGAATACATATTTCAGGCTTTGTTCTAACAAACTGAATAGGAAGAGGTGCATATGTATGTTATTTTCGAAAATATTGCTTGCTTATGACGGTTCCGAGGCATCCAATAAGGCTTTGTTGAAGGCGGCTGAATTAACCAAGGCTTCACCATCCTCAAAGCTTGAGGTCGTCACGGCGTTTGATTTTCCACGTATTTTCATGGGTGAAGGTTTGGCCCCGATTCCAGCATCGGTGAATAAAGAATATTACGATTTGGCGGAGCAAACCACGGATGAGGTCAAAAAACGGCTTGCCGACCAGGGCATTGACGCCAAGGTAGAGCTGATTCAGGGTTCGCCGGCTGAAGTTATTTTGGATTATGCGAATGAAAATGGCTTCGATGTGATTGTGATCGGCAGCCGTGGTTTGGGTGGTATTCGTGAATTTGTGCTAGGCAGCGTCAGCCATAATGTGGTGCAGCATGCGCGCATTCCTGTGCTGGTCGTGAAGTAACAGAATAGAAGGAATAAAAGTCGGATTACTGCCTGCACAGGAAGTACCGGCTTTTATTTTTTTGTGGAGTATAGAGCCGGTCTATGATGGCAGTCTGAGGCAAAGAGTCGGCTAAATGTATAGCTATTGTCCCGGCTTGCGGGTAGAAAAGGGCTAGTGTTTTGTTAAACACGAACATTCAATTGGATGATTTTAATAATGTTCGTTTTCAAGTTGACATAAGGTGTAGGGAATTGTTAAACTATGAAGTGTATTGTCGATAAAAAAAGAACTTTAGGTAAAATTTAATAAGGTACACATGTTTGAGCCGAAACAGACCACGATCATGTTTGTTAGAATATCGTTTGGGGTCGCTTGGGCACAATGCTAACTCGTATAATGCCGGGGATATGGCCCGGAAGTTTCTACCTGGAAACCTTAAATTTCCGGACTACGGGAGACATACGGCTAAAGCCGCATTTGTTGCGGTGAAACAGGCTTGCTTTTGGCATGCCTTTGTGAGGCTTTGTCGTTTGTTTTTCGTAGTCCGGTGTCTTGAAAATAACGTTATTTTCGAGTGCCGGATTTTTGGCGCTTATTGATAAACAGGGAGTGAAGGACATGTCAGTGCAGGTCGCTGTCATTATGGGCAGCACATCGGACTGGGACACCATGCAGCATGCATGTGCAGTGCTGGACGAGCTTGAAATCGGATATGAAAAAAAGGTGGTCTCAGCCCATCGAACGCCGGATCTGATGTTTCGTTTTGCAGAGGAAGCCGCTGGGCGCGGGCTGAAGGTTATTATTGCCGGAGCGGGTGGTGCGGCGCATTTGCCGGGTATGGTGGCGGCCAAGACGACATTGCCAGTCATCGGTGTGCCTGTCCAGTCGAAGGCGCTGAACGGTCTGGACTCCCTGCTCTCCATTGTGCAGATGCCGGGAGGCATTCCGGTCGCTACTGTAGCAATTGGTAAAGCAGGCGCTACGAATGCAGGGCTGCTGGCAGCACAAATATTGGCTGCTTTTGATGAAAAAGTGCGCCAGCGGGTCGAAGCAAGACGCGACCGTATCCGTGATGAGGTGCTGGAAGGCAGTGACTCGCTATGAATGAGGCATGTGAACCCGCAGGCTGTGTTCGACCTCCCGGTACAACGATTGGACTTTTGGGAGGCGGACAGCTGGGAAGAATGCTGGTACTGGCGGGAGCAAAGATGGGATACCGTTTTGTGACGCTGGACCCGACACCGGATAGTCCATGTGGGCAGGTGTCAGAGCAGATTTTCGCTGCCTATGATGATGAACATGCGGCCAGAAAGTTGGCCGGGCGATGCGATGTGATCACGTATGAGTTTGAAAATGTGGATGCGGGTGTAGCCGCGCTTTTGGAACAGGAATCAAGTGTGCCGCAGAGCAGCAGTTTGTTGTACACAACACAGCATCGGTTACGGGAAAAACGCTCCATTGAAGCCGCTGGCGTTCCGGTCGCTCCGTATCGTGAAATCGGCAGCGCTGCCGATATGGTTCAAGCGGTAGCCGAGTTGGGCGTGCCATGTGTACTCAAGACAGCAGTCGGCGGTTATGACGGCAAGGGACAAGCGGTTATTCGCCAACCCGAGGAAGCCGTAGCTGCTTACGAAGGGCTGGTTGGTAGCGGTGCGGAACTGGTGTTAGAACAGTTTATTCGTTTTCGCTGTGAAATCTCGGTAATCGTCGCACGCAGCACGAACGGCGAAGCCAAAGCCTTCCCACCTGCGGAAAACAAACATGTGAACAACATTTTGCACACGTCGATTGTACCCGCGCGCGTGCCACAATCCGTGCAGGAGGAAGCACGCAAGCTGGCTTTGGCTGTGGCGGAGTCGTTAGGTGCGGTGGGGCTGCTCGCTGTAGAGATGTTCGTTACCGAAGACGGACAATTGTACGTCAATGAGTTGGCACCGAGGCCGCATAACTCCGGTCATTACACGATGGAGGGATGCGCAACGTCGCAATTTGAGCAGCATATACGTGCCATTTGCGGCTTGCCGCTGGGAAGCACGAAGCTGCTGACTCCGGTCGTTATGGTCAATGTGCTAGGTGAGCATTTGGATGACGTGGTTCAACGGTTCGTGCAGCCGGATGCCGAAGCTGAAAGATTGGATGTTGTGCCCAAGCTGCATTTGTATGGAAAAAGCGAAGCCAAACCAGGCCGAAAGATGGGACATATGAATCTACTGTGCCAGGATGCGGAACAAGCGCTGGAATGGATTGAACAAACCAATATTTGGGGGAATAAACAGTTATGATCGAACGCTATAGCAGACCGGAAATGAGAGCGATTTGGACGGAAGAAAATAAATTTAAAGCATGGCTGGAAGTAGAACTGTGTGCCTGTGAAGCTTGGGCAGAATTGGGCGTTATTCCGAAAGAGGACACTGTGGCGCTGCGTAAGAACGCAAGCTTTGATATTGACCGGATCTATGAAATTGAACAGGAAACAAGACATGATGTCATTGCTTTTACCCGCACGGTGTCCGAAAGCCTTGGCGACGAGCGCAAATGGGTGCATTACGGCCTGACCTCCACGGATGTGGTAGATACCGCACTGGGCTACCTGTTGAAGCAGGCGAATGAAATTCTGGAGCGCGATATCTTGAATTTTATTGAAATTTTGAAGGAAAAAGCACTGGCTTACAAGCATACGCCGATGATGGGCCGTACACACGGGGTACACGCTGAACCGACGACGTTTGGCCTGAAAATGGCTTTGTGGTACGAGGAAATGAAACGCAATTTGGAACGTTTCCGTTTTGCGGCTGACCAGGTTGAATACGGTAAAATGTCTGGTGCAGTCGGAACGTACGCCAACATTGATCCGGCTGTAGAAGAGTTTGTATGCCGCAAGCTGGGCACCAAGCCTGCGCCAATCTCCACACAAACGCTTCAGCGTGACCGTCATGCCGAATACATGGCGACATTGGCACTGGTAGCCACATCGCTGGACAAATTTGCAACAGAAGTCCGTGCGCTGCAAAAGAGTGAATTCCGTGAGGTGGAAGAAGCCTTCGCGAAGGGTCAAAAAGGTTCCTCTGCGATGCCGCATAAACGCAATCCAATCGGTAGCGAAAATATTTCCGGTCTGGCGCGTGTGATTCGCGGGCATATGGTATCCGCTTATGAGAACGTAACACTGTGGCATGAACGCGACATTTCGCATTCTTCCGTGGAACGTATCATTTTGCCGGATGCAACGATGTTGTTGAACTACATGCTGAACCGTTTTGGCAATATCGTGAAGAACCTGACGGTATTCCCTGAAAATATGAAGCGCAATATGGCGCGTACGTATGGTGTACCGTTCTCCGGTCGTATTATGACGAAGCTGATCGACAAGGGCTTTAGCCGTGAAAAAGCCTACGATACCGTACAGCCGCGTGCTATGCAGGCATGGGAAGAGCAACGCCAATTCCGCGAAATCGTCGAGGCGACTCCGGAAATTACCGCTGTGCTCAACGCGGACGAAATCGAGGATGCTTTCAACCCGGCATGGCATCTGAAAAACGTAGATACGATCTTTAAAAAGCTGGGATTAGGGGAGTAAGAGGGAGTGTTGGTGCGTGGGGAGGCCGCTGCGCGAACGGGTCATTCTTCCGATTGCTGTTGCCCCTGGATTCCTGGATTGGAATAAACCCGTAAAGGTTGGAATCCAGGGGCAAAGGCAAGCGCTCACGCTTCTTCAGAGCGATTCCGTCCGCTCCGCTGCAATCCAGCACCAACCCTCGTGTGGGAGCAGGAATAGGGGGCGGTGCGGTGCATAACATGCCGCACCTTCCCCAAAGAGCGATGGAAAAGCGTGTTCCACTGCTTTTTCTATCGCTAAGCAACGTTCCTGGAAGGACTGCCGAATTTGCGCAGCAAACAGCCCGCAGCCCTTCCAGGAACGCGCAAGGCTCAAGGAGCGAAGCCTTGAGCCAGCGTATAAGTGCGCATGCGTAGCACAAGCGCACAACAGGCGAAGCCTTCACGCTCGGCCGCATGACGTGCCGATTGGTTTAGCGCTATGTAGGCGCTGAACCACGGTCGAGCTGTAAGCGGCATAAAACTTGCCGTTTAGAGTTGGAAGCGTTAATGCGTTGTCAAGCGTAAAAACGGCGCTCCGCACCAACGTAAAAGCGTTGCTGGATTAAAGCTTGTGCCAACAAGCCTTAATCCAGCGGAACGCACTCGTCCCACCCAAACTCCAATAACCCGCACCATCCCCTGCTCACTACGCCAACCCTTGCGGGAGTCCCGAGGGCAGCAGCCCTAGGGGTCCTCCCCGAGGGGAGGATTTAGGAGGGGCAATCTTTAGAAAGAGGTGTAATGAAATGTCATTGTCTACCGCCGAGGGTCTGATCCATGCGCCGCTCTTGTACAAAGGCAAGGTGCGTGAGCTGTATGATCTCGGAGAGCATTTTCTGATTGTCGTGACGGATCGGATTTCGGCCTTTGATTATGTGCTGGAGCCACCCGTGCCGGAAAAGGGGAATGTGCTGAATAAGCTCAGCGCTTTCTGGTTCGAACAGACGAAGGACTTGTTGGAAAACCATGTCGTGCATACCGATGTGAACAAGCTCGGACATGTGATCGACGAACAGAATAAAGAATTGCTGAAAGATCGGATCATGGTCACGTTGAAGGCTGAACGTATCGACATTGAGTGTGTGGTGCGCGGATATATTACTGGAGGCGGTTGGCGTCAGTATGAGCAGAATGGTGAGGTGAACGGCATTCCATTGCCGAAGGGGCTACGTAAAAATGAGCGTTTTCCCAAGCCTTTATTTACACCTGCTGCGAAAAATGATGTCGGACACGACGAGGACATTTCCCTTCATCAGATGAAAGAGCTGGTCGGGGCTGAACTGACAGATGAGCTTGAGGAAAAAAGCCTGGCGTTGTACGAGTTTGCGCGTGCTTTCTGTGAGAAGCGTGGAATTATTTTAGCGGATTGCAAGTTTGAGTTTGGTCTTGTTGACGGAAAGGTTATTTTGATTGATGAAATTTTCACCCCGGATTCATCCCGTTTCTGGGCACAGGAAAAGTATGAACTGGATGTTGAGATTGATAGCATGGACAAGGAGCCGGTACGAAGCTATTTGGCAGCATCCGGTTGGGACAAGAACAGCAAGCCCAATCCATTGCCTGCTGAGGTCGTAGAAGAAACGACTGCAAGATATACGGATATTTGGCGGCGTCTGACGGCACAGTAAATAGTAATCATAATTCAACCAATAGGATTCATCCATTCGGAGGAGGAACTGAAGGAACATGATTAAAGCAACGGTCTATGTCACAATTAAGCAAAGCGTTTTGGACCCGCAAGGGGTTGCGGTGCAAGGCGCACTGCATTCTATGGGCTTCGGAGAAGTGGACAGCGTCAGAATTGGTAAGTATATGGAATTGAATCTGGATACAACAGACCGCGAGAGTGCAGAAAAGCGCGTCATCGAGATGTGCGAAAAGCTGTTGGCCAACACGGTCATTGAAGACTACCGCTACGAACTGGAGGGCTGATTCCATGAAATTTGCAGTTCTGGTTTTTCCGGGCTCCAACTGTGATATTGACTGCTATAAGGCGGTAGAGGACACGGTCGGTGAACCTGTCGATTATGTTTGGCATACTGCGACGGATCTGTCGCCTTATGATTGTATTCTTGTTCCAGGAGGCTTCTCCTACGGGGATTACCTGCGCTGCGGCGCGATTTCCCGGTTTGCCCCGGTGATGAAGGAAGTAGCCAAAGCGGCTGCCGAGGGCAAATACATTTTGGGTATTTGCAACGGTTTTCAAATTTTGACCGAAGCCGGACTGTTACCGGGTGCTTTACGCCGTAATCTGTCGATGAAGTTCCGTTGTCACGATACGGTGTTGCAGGTTGCGAATAATCAAACGCCTTTTACAAAGGATTATGCTGCCGGTGAGGAGATCGTCATTCCCATCGCCCACGGCGAAGGCAACTATTACTGTGATGATGAGACGCTGGCTCGCTTGCAGGCGAATAACCAGATCGTATTTACGTATAAAGATAATCCAAACGGTTCCGTAACGGATATCGCAGGAATTTGTAATGAACAAGGAAACGTGCTGGGCATGATGCCTCACCCGGAACGCGCGGTGGACGCATTGCTTGGAACGGATGACGGCAAACGTATGTTTACATCTATTTTGAACGCTTGGAGGGATCGTCATGGCGCAGCAAGTGTCCGCTAAGGAACCAACGGCAGAGCAGGTTGCCGAACATAAACTGTATCAGCAGATGGGTGTGTCGGACAGCGAATATGCGTTGATCTGTGAATTCATGGGGCGTCAGCCGAACTATACGGAGATAGGCGTATTCAGTGTCATGTGGTCAGAGCATTGTGCTTACAAAAACTCCAAGCCGTTGCTGCGTCGTTTTCCAACGAGTGGCCCACGAGTTCTGATGGGACCAGGTGAGGGCGCAGGGATTGTAGATATCGGTGATAATCAGGCAGTTGTATTTAAAATCGAAAGTCATAACCATCCGTCGGCTGTGGAACCTTTTCAGGGGGCAGCGACAGGGGTAGGCGGCATCATCCGTGATATTTTCTCCATGGGTGCAAGACCTGTGGCGGTGCTCAATTCTCTGCGTTTTGGCAAGCTGGAGAGCGACCGTGTGAAATATTTGTTCGAGCATGTGGTATCTGGTATTGCGGGATACGGGAACTGTATCGGTATTCCGACGGTAGGCGGCGAGGTTGTATTCGATGAAAGCTACGAAGGCAATCCACTCGTCAATGCGATGTGTGTCGGACTGATTGACCATGATAAAATCCAGCGCGGTGTTGCTAAAGGGGTCGGTAACCCGGTGTTCTATGTGGGACCGCCGACAGGCCGTGACGGGATTCATGGAGCGACATTCGCATCGGTTGAGCTGACCGAGGAATCCGAAGCGAATCGGACTGCGGTTCAGGTAGGCGATCCATTTATGGAGAAGCTGGTTATGGAATCATGTCTGGAGCTGATCGACAGCGGTATTGTGCTGGGTATTCAGGATATGGGCGCGGCAGGACTTACCTGCTCCAGTGCGGAGATGGCGAGTAAGGCTGGCAACGGTCTCGAGCTGTATCTGGATCAGGTACCGCAGCGTGAAGAGGGTATGACACCTTATGAAATGATGCTGTCTGAATCTCAGGAACGCATGCTGTTCGTAGTAGAACCGAAGGATGAAGCACAGGCGCTTGAAATTTTCGAGCGTTGGGGTGTGATTTGTGCCAAGGTTGGTAAGGTGACGGATGACGGACGTTTGCGTTTGTTCCATCACAGTGAAGTGGTGGGTGATATGCCAGTGACGGCGCTGGTGGACGAGTGTCCGATTTACGACAAGCCTTCTGAAGTTCCTGCTTATTATGAGCAGAACGCTACCATTGACACACTGCGTTATGCAGAAGTGACGGATTTGAACGGTGCGCTGAAAAAGGTACTGTCTTCGCCAAGTATAGCTAGTAAAAAATGGGTATATGAGCAGTATGATTACATGGTTCGCACTAGCACGGCCGTTCGTCCGGGCTCGGATGCGGCAGTAGTGACCGTGCGCGGAACCCGCAAAGGACTTGCCATGACGACGGACTGTAACGGACGTTATGTATACCTTGATCCAGAGGTAGGCGGACGGATTGCGGTCAGCGAAGCAGCACGTAATATTGTATGCTCTGGCGGCGAACCACTGGCGATCACGGACAACCTGAACTTCGGCAACCCTGAAAAACCGGATATTTTCTGGCAAATGGAAAAAGCCGTAGACGGTATGGCAGAAGCTTGCCGCGTACTGGATACACCTGTCATCGGAGGCAACGTCAGCTTGTACAATGAAAATGCCAAAGGTTCCATCTATCCGACGCCTGTTGTCGGTATGGTGGGTCTGGTGCATGACACGGATCATATTACGACACAAGGCTTTAAAGCCGAAGGTGACGTGATTTTCCTGGTGGGAGAAACGAAGGCGGAGCTGGGAGGCAGTGAGTTCCAGGCTGTCGTACACGGTGTATCCGAAGGACGACCGCCTGAGCTGGATTTGAACGTGGAGAAAAGGCTGCTGACTGCGGTGCTTAGCGCCATCCAATCAGGCTTGGTACAATCCGCGCATGATCTGGCAGAGGGCGGATTGGCTGTAGCGCTTGCCGAATCCGGGATTAGCGGCGGATTGGGAGCACAGGTCAACGTAGAAACGACCTTGCGTCCTGACCATGCTTTGTTTAGCGAAAGTCAGTCCCGCATTTTGTTATCTGCATCGCCAGATAAAGCGTCTGCGCTGGAAGCACATCTGCGTGGTTTGGAAGTGCCAGTTACCGTATTAGGAAAAGTTGAAGGATCACAATTGACAGTTGAGGTGAACGGACAACCCGCTTTGAACGAGGCAGTCGCCAGTTTGAAGCAAATCTGGGAGGATGTCATTCCATGTCTGATGAAATAACAGCACGGACGTTGTGGACTGGAGATTATTATAATGAAGGCTCTGGTAAAGAGGGGCTGTTTGATAAATTAAAAGAGGAATGCGGCGTATTCGGGGTGTACAGACACTCCGATGCTGCTTCTCTAGCATATTACGGATTGCATGCGCTCCAGCATCGCGGAGAGGAAAGCGCGGGCATCTGTGTGAGCAGTGGAGACGAGTTCCATTATCATCGTGGAATGGGCCTTGTTAAAGAAGTATTCAATAAAGATTTGATGGCTTCGCTGACAGGCGATATTGCCATAGGACATGTACGTTACTCGACAAGTGGAGACAGCAAGCTGACGAATGCACAGCCCTTGGTGTTCAAATATCGTGATGGCGATCTAGCGGTAGCGACGAACGGGAATATCGTGAATGCCTTGCAAATCCGGCATGAGCTGGAGCAGGGCGGGTCTATTTTTCAAACGACAAGCGATACGGAGGTCGTTGCGCATTTGATCGCCCGGTCTTCCAAGGATTTGGTGGAAGCGGCCAAGGATGCATTGAAGCGAATTGTCGGTGGGTTTGCTTTTCTCATTATGACCAACGACAAGCTGCTGGTAGCTTCCGATCCTAACGGCTTACGTCCGTTGACGATGGGCAGATTGGGTGATGCATATTTGTTTGCTTCTGAATCCTGTGCTTTGGAAACGATTGGAGCAGAGCTGTTGCGCGATATCGAGCCGGGTGAACTGTTGGTGTTGGACAAAAATGGATTGCACGAAGACCGTTACAGTGAAGGCAAGCATCGTAAAGCACTGTGCGCGATGGAATATATTTATTTTGCTCGTCCTGACAGTGACTTGAATGGTTCTAATCTTCATGCTGCACGTAAAAGAATGGGCAGCCAAATGGCGTTGGAAGCTTTTGTCGATGCTGATTTGGTTACCGGGGTACCGGATTCCAGTATTTCTGCGGCGATTGGTTATGCAGAGCAGACAGGTATTCCTTATGAATTGGGCATGATTAAAAATAAATACACCGGACGTACCTTCATCCAACCGAGTCAGGAGCTGCGCGAGCAAGGTGTGAAAATGAAGCTGAGCGCCGTACGCCGCGTTGTCGAAGGTAAACGGGTCATCATGATCGACGATTCCATTGTGCGGGGCACCACATCCCGTCGAATCGTGAATATGCTACGGGATGCAGGAGCGCTAGAGGTACATGTACGCATTACCTCGCCGCCTTTCAAAAACCCGTGCTTCTACGGCATCGACACGCCGGATCGCCGGGAACTGATCGCGTCGTCCAAAACAGTCGAGGAAATCCGCCAGGAGATTAACGCCGATTCGCTCTATTTTATGAGTGCCGAGGGCTTGATCGCCGCTGTAGGCGGATATAACGAAGAGGATTACAAAGGCGGTTTGTGCCTGGCCTGCTTCGATAATGATTATCCCACTCAAGTGGATTTCAAAGGCGAAGAAAAGCTCGGATGTAGTTGCTGAGAAAAGGGAACAAAAGAGGTACAGCGGTGCATGGTGGGTATGGGGATGGCGGTTCTGAGGGGGCCACTCCGCGAGTGGAAGGTTCTTACGATCGCTGTTGCCGCTGGATTCCTGGATTAAAATGACCCTTACAGGGTTGGAATCCAGCGGCAAAGGCGAACGCTTCGCTTCTCCAGAATCCTTCCACCCGCTGCGTTCCTCAGGTGTGCATCCTTTTGCAGCCGTGCCTGTCCCTCTTCTGTTCCCCACGGGGAAGAGGGACAGGTAAGGTAGTTAAAAACTCATGGCATAACTATTTCATGCCATGAGTTTTTAAAGGGGCGGTGACTCATAAAAAGTCACCCTGCTCTTATAAGGTTGAGCCAGCGAAGCGAAGCTCCATAGCAGGCTGGGCGAAGCTGCCTGCCTCAAACCTGAGGGCAAAGAAGTAAGCCAGCCATTGGCGCTGCTCACTACTTTGCCCGGCACATCCCCGCCTTTGCGAAGCAAACAGCCCGGGATGTGCCCTGCCGCCGCTGCGAAAGGCGGCCGCGCTCTAAAGCGTGTCCTTGTGGTTGGTGGGAAAATCCCGCAAACCACAAGGAAAACACGCGACTCCCAGCACGAACCAATCACCAAGCAACACCAACCCTACGCATCTGACCGACTCTTGAGGGGTCCAGGGGGAGCAGCCCCATGGAATCCTCCCTATTAGGGAGGACTTAGGAGGGTCAATCATTTGAAGGAGTGTTCATGAATGTCCGAAGCATACAAAAACGCAGGGGTAGATATCGCTGCCGGTAATGAAGCAGTAGAACGGATGAAAAAGCACGTCAAACGTACCTTCCGTCCCGAAGTGCTGACGGATTTGGGCGGATTCGGTGCGTTGTTCGGCCTGAATAAGGATAAGTACGAGGAGCCTGTACTCGTTTCCGGTACGGATGGAGTCGGCACAAAGTTGAAGCTTGCTTTCGCGATGGATCGTCATGACACTATTGGTATTGATGCGGTTGCGATGTGTGTGAACGACATTGTCGTCGGGGGCGCGGAGCCGCTCTTTTTTCTCGACTATCTCGCTTGTGACAAGGTTATACCTGAGAAAATCGAAGCTATTGTTGCTGGAATCGCAGAGGGGTGCCATCAATCGGGCTGTGCGCTGGTCGGCGGTGAAACCGCAGAAATGCCAGGGATGTACAGCGAGGGTGAATATGATATTGCCGGATTTACGGTCGGGATTGTAGATAAAAGCAAGATCATTAACGGCAGTTCCATTGCCCCCGGAGATACGGTTATCGGACTGGCTTCCAGCGGAGTACACAGTAATGGCTTCTCACTGGTTCGCAAGCTGCTATTGGAACAGCAAGGATACAGTCTGCATGATGAAATCGAAGGCTTGAACGGCAAACTGGGTGATGTACTGCTGGAGCCAACGAAAATTTATGTAAAATCCGTTTTGGCATTGTTGGACAAGGTAAAAGTAAAAGGTATGGCGCATATAACGGGCGGCGGTTTTATCGAGAATATCCCTAGAGTGCTGCCGGATCACGTTAATGTGGATATAGAATACGGAGCTTGGCCGATTCTGCCGATCTTCCAGCTCATGCAGGAAAAAGGTGCAATCTCCAACAAAGATATGTTCACTACCTTTAATATGGGGATTGGAATGGTTATCGTTGTAAGCGAAGAGCATGCACAGACTGCACTGGAAGTTCTGAAAGAACAGGGCGAGGCCGCTTATGTGATCGGAAAAGTAACGGAAGGCAGTTCTATCGTGACCTTTACGGGAGCCGAGGTGTAATGAACGAGTACCGGGTTGCTGTTTTTGCATCAGGGGAAGGAACGAATTTTCAGTCATTGGTGGATGCGGCTGCGCGAGAAGAACTGGGCGGGGCAACGGTAGAACTGCTGATCTGTGACAAGCCTGCGGCTCCTGCCGTAGCCAGAGCACAGAAAGCCGGAATTGCGTGTCACACTTTTCGACCTAAGGAATATGCTTCCCGCGAAGATTATGAGCTTGAACTGGTATCTTTGCTGGAGCAGAAATCCATTGATCTCATCGTGTTAGCAGGCTACATGCGTTTGTTATCCAGTGTCATGGTAGATGCCTACGCCGGAAAAATTATCAATATTCATCCGTCACTACTTCCTGCATTTCCAGGAAAAGATGCTGTTGGACAGGCATTGGCCTATGGGGTCAAGGTAAGCGGGGTCACCGTTCATTTTGTGGATGGGGGGATGGATACGGGAGCAATTATTGCCCAGCGTATCGTAGAAGTACACGACCATGATACAGCGGAATCCTTATCCGCAGCCATTCAATCCGTGGAACGTCAGTTATATCCAGAGGTGGTTGGCAGACTGGCTCAAGGCAAAATCCAATTGGATGGCCGTAAGGTGATTTCACTTCTCTAAAGATGATTGTAATTTGTCATATCATTGTCATATCAAGGATGCCGTATAGGCATTTTCCGATATTTCTCGGGAAATAAATTGATAAAGGAGAATTTTGCAAAATCCAATAAACGACTTTCAATGAACAATATATAGATCGAAATGCTTTAGTTCGTCTATAGATTGCACTTTGGAGCGCTGGAACCGAATTTTGCAAAATCCTGAAGAGCTAAAGGAGGAGAAATGGTGAGCATTAAAAGAGCGCTTGTCAGCGTATCAGATAAACGGGGGATCGTGGAATTTTGCCGCGAGTTGTCCAAATTGGGTGTGGAAATCGTTTCGACAGGGGGAACGAGCAGCTTGTTGTCGAAGGAGGGTATTCCTGTCATCGGCATTTCAGAGGTAACAGGATTTCCTGAAATTATGGACGGACGTGTTAAAACACTCCATCCTGCGGTACACAGCGGCCTGCTGGCTGTTCGGGATAATGAGGAGCATCAGCGTCAGATGAAGGAGCTTGGACTGGATTATATTGATCTGGTCGTTGTGAATCTGTATCCTTTTGCGGAAACGATCGCCAAACCCGGTGTAACCTATGAGGACGCGATTGAAAATATTGATATCGGCGGTCCAACCATGCTGCGTTCTGCGGCAAAAAATCATGCATTCGTAAGTGTGGTAGTAGATGCGGACGATTACAGTACAGTGCTGGACGAAATCCGCAAGGATGGCGATACCGAGCTGAATACTCGTAAGCGTCTGGCAGCAAAGGTTTTTCGTCATACAGCCTCATACGACGCGCTCATCTCTGATTATTTGTCGAATGTGACAGGCGAGCCTTTGCCTGAGCGTTACACGGTAACCTATGAAAAAATTCAGGATTTGCGCTATGGCGAGAATCCGCATCAGCAGGCAGCATTCTACCGTCAGCCGTTGGCGGCCAAGGGTACACTGACGACAGCGAAGCAGCTTCACGGCAAGGAACTGTCCTACAATAATATCAACGATGCTAATGCGGCCCTGCAAATTGTTAAAGAATTCAGTGAGCCAGCAGTGGTAGTTGTTAAGCATATGAATCCTTGCGGCGTGGGAATCGGCGGCAGCATTTATGAAGCGTACAGCAAGGCGTATGCGGCTGATCCAACTTCCATTTTTGGCGGCATCGTAGCGGCTAACCGGATTATTGACGGCGATACAGCGAAGAAGCTGAGCGAAATCTTTTTGGAAATTGTACAGGCACCGGGCTTTACGGAAGAAGCACTGGAGATTTTGACGAAAAAGAAAAACATCCGTTTGCTTGATCTGGGCGAGTTATCCACATCTGAACAGGCTGAGAGCCGTTTCGTAGTTACTTCCATTGAAGGCGGCATGGTTGTTCAGCAGAACGACATTCACGCTGTAGACCCGGACGCACTTACTGTAGTGACAGATCGTGCGCCTTCCGAGGAAGAACTGAAACAGCTTTTGTTTAGCTGGAAAGTGGTTAAGCATGTAAAGTCCAATGCAATCGTACTGGCAGCAGACAATATGACTATTGGCGTGGGCGCGGGACAAATGAACCGTGTCGGAGCGGCTAAAATCGCTATTGAGCAGGCTGGAGAAAAAGCAAAGGGTGCTGTGCTGGCATCTGACGCATTTTTCCCGATGGGCGATACGCTGGAGCTGGCAGCCCAAGCAGGCATTACGGCAGTTATTCAGCCGGGCGGCTCCATCAAGGACGAAGAATCCATCAAGGTTGCTAACGAGCACGGCATTGCGATGGTCTTCACAGGCGTGCGTCATTTCAAACACTAGCTTGTATTAGCTGAGAATG
The DNA here is from genome assembly GCF_059417685.1 of Paenibacillus sp. LT-B23. Classification (NCBI taxonomy): domain Bacteria; kingdom Bacillati; phylum Bacillota; class Bacilli; order Caryophanales; family Paenibacillaceae; genus Paenibacillus; species Paenibacillus sp. LT-B23. The sequence goes on from NZ_JBSQBM010000028.1 coordinate 20,994, forward strand.
CAGCAGCATTCTCTCACACGAGGATTTTGCAAAATCTTGACACCATAACGGGAGCGGGAGGAATCACCTGAATGGATATTTTGGTTATCGGTGGGGGCGGCCGCGAGCATGCGATAGTGTGGGCACTGAAAAAAAGCCCCAAGGCCGGACAAATCTACTGCGCGCCGGGCAATGCCGGCATCGGGCAGTTGGCAGAGTGCGTACCGATTCCGGTGAGTGATTTTAACGCGTTGACAGAGCTGGCGGAATCCAAAAAGGTCGGACTTGTTGTGATTGGCCCCGATGATCCGCTGGCAGACGGTATTGTGGATGCGTTTGAAGCGAAAGGCATTCCGGTATTCGGACCGCGTAAAAATGCAGCGGAAATTGAAGGCAGCAAAATCTTTATGAAGGATCTGCTGCACAAATACCATATTCCGACAGCGACCTATCGCAAGTTTTATACCTATGAGGAAGCACATGCCTATTTGAAGGAACAGCCGATTCCTGTGGTCATTAAGGCGGATGGACTGGCAGCGGGCAAAGGGGTCACAGTCGCCTACTCTATGGAAGAAGCGGAAAAGGCTTTATCCGATATTATGGTAGCGAAGGTGTTCGGCGAAGCCGGGGCGCAGGTTGTGATCGAGGAGTTTCTGGCCGGACAGGAAATGTCGATTCTTTCCTTTGTGGATGGTGAAACGGTTCGTCCGATGGCAGCGGCGCAAGATCATAAGCCTATTTTTGATGGTGACAAAGGGCCGAATACGGGGGGGATGGGCACGTATTCCCCATTACCGCATATAGCGGATTCGATTATTGAGGAAGCCATTGAGACCATCATTAAGCCGACGGCAAAAGCGATGGTGGCTGAAGGTCGTCCGTTCCGGGGCGTTTTATTCGCGGGATTGATGATTTCTCCGGACGGTAAGCCGAAGACGATTGAGTTTAACGCACGCTTCGGTGATCCGGAAACGCAGGTTGTACTGCCACGGCTAAAATCTGATCTGCTTGATATTTTCCTGGCTGCTGTGAATGGCACGCTGGATCAGGTAGAGATTGAGTGGAAAGATGAAGCAGCGGTATGTGTGGTGTTGGCTTCCGGGGGCTATCCCGGTTCGTACGCCAAAGGGGTGCCGATCCACGGACTGGATCAGGCGAATGAAGCCACCGTGTTTCATGCCGGTACAGGCATCAATGAACAGGGCGAGTGGGTCACAAACGGCGGACGTGTGTTGGGCGTGGTCGGCTTGGGACGTGATATTGCCGAAGCGCGGGACAAGGCGTATGAACAGGCGGCACGTATTATCTTTGAAGGCAAGCAAAACCGTACGGATATTGCGGCAAAAGCACTGCTATAGAAGCGTTTTTTCAAGATAGAGAGGGCCTCTTCGGAGGTTCTCTTTTTTTCGTTTGACAAAAGTATACTTATCCTATAGGATTAAAAATACAAAACTGACTGACTGATCAATCGGGAGGAGGAAACCCATGCAGCCAAGGAAGGCGAAGCAGTCCGAGACAGCCGCGAATGGATCATTGGTTGATCAAGCGGGAGAAGAAACAGCCGAAACCGATCGCAGAACACAGCTTCTTCACATTGCATTGAAGCGATTCGCCGAGCAAGGGTATCATCAAACGAAGATTTCAGATATCGTGGTCGAGGCCGGAGTGGCCCAAGGCACGTTTTATTGGCATTTTAAAAGTAAAGAAGCGCTGGCACTGGAGATTATCGCTACAGGCCGCGAACAACTGCTGGCAGCAATAGGACAAGGATACCGCCGTGATGCAGGCACGTTGGCTGATATGGTTAAAGCATCCGAAGCGCTGTTTGTCCGTCTGTTTGATTTTGCATTGGAGAACCGCTATCTGATGGGATTACTCCTGATCGGCAGCGGTGTTGATGAACCGGTACGCCAGAGCATTCGGGAGACGAGAATCGCGATGGAACTGGCTTTTCGACGCAATATGGAGCGGGCGATAGAGCTAAACATGCTACCCGCCGGATTGGATATCGAATTACGGGCAGCGCTGCTCATGAGCATGATCGAAGGTGTTATTACACGCTGGCTATTCGGTTCCGAGGGAACACATGACAACATTACGCAGGTAACGGCTAAACGATTAGCGGCAGAAGCGGCTAATTTTGAATTTTACGGACTGTTGGGTCAAAACTAGGCGGGTGGGAGACAACATCGCATGAATTGGCAGTAAGAGGCGAATAATAGAGCCAAAATACACATATGTACTCAATCATTTACATCCAGACAGGAGAGAACGATTCATGAAAACACGTAAAAGAGGGTTCCTGGTAACTACACTTATGGCTTTGGCCATGTTCAGTCTGGTGCTGAGCGCTTGCGGAACGAAACCGGAAGCTGCCAACAGCAGCAACGGAGCGGGCAGCAGCAATGAGGCGGCAGCGGGCAATCAGCTCGAAGCAATCAAGAAGGCTGGAGTGATCAAGGTTGGAATGATGGGTACGTACCAGCCGTACAATTTTTTGAACGATAAAAAGGAATTGGACGGGTTTGATGTTGATATCGCGAATGAATTGGCGAAGCGTATCGGGGTCAAAGCGGAGTTCACGGCACAAGAATTTTCGGGACTCATTCCAAGTCTGCAAAAGAAGAAATTCGATGCGGTGATTAGCCAGGTGACGATTACGCCAGACCGTGAAAAGGTCATTGATTTCACAGAGCCGTATATCACAAACAATGTAAATATTATCGTAAACAACAAAACAAACGATATTACCAAGCTGGAGGATTTTAAAGGTAAAACGATTGGTGTCGGCTTGGGAACAAATGATGAGTCCTATCTGCGTAACGAAGTGCTGCCGAAGGTTGGCGATTTCGAGATTAAAACGTACGATGATGTCATTACTTCCTTGAAGGATCTGAACTCTGGTCGAATTGACGCAACAATCAACAATCTGTATGCGCTCAAGCCCATTGTTGATAAAAACGGCTTCCAGATTAAGGCGGTAGGCGAACCAATTAAATCCGACCAAGCGGGTGTGGCTATTAACAAGGATACTCCTGAGCTTAAAGCAGCCTTGAACAAGGCTCTGAAAGAAATGAAGGAAGACGGCACCTATAAAACGATTTTCAAAAAATGGTTCGGCGAGGAGCCGAAAGAATAACGTAAGCCTGTTACAGGCGTCTGGCTCCGGTCTTGGCTTTCATGCTGACATGGGGCCACTCGTCTGAAAGAAGGGAATATAACCGATGCTTGAATTAATGTGGGAGAACGTCCCTTTTTTATTGAAGGGCGCTTATTATACGCTGTATATCACGATTGTTTCCATGCTATTTGGCCTTATGATCGGCTTGGTGGTGGCAGTCGCCCGGTTGAAGGGAAATCGTCCGGTTCGTTGGCTGGCGCGCAGTTATGTATCTATCATTCGGGGAACGCCGGTTTTGGTGCAGATTGCGGTCATTTACTATGGACTGGATGATTACGGAATATCGTTCGGCTCGCTGACGGCTGCTTGTCTTGCACTGAGTATCAATACAGGAGCGTATTTATCGGAGACGTTTCGTGGGGCTATTTTAGCGGTGCCAAAGGGTCAAACCGAGGCGGCTTATGCAAATGGAATGTCACCGGGTCAAACGATGTGGCGCATCATTCTTCCGCAGGCTGTGCGGATTGCGATTCCGCCGATGGGCAATACGTTTGTCGGAATGCTTAAGGAAACGTCGCTCGTTTCGGTGATCGGGGTAAGTGAGCTGATGCGTCAGGCACAGCTTTTACAGGCACAGTATCTGCGCTATATGCCGTTTTTGCTCGAAATTGGCATCATGTACTGGATCATGAGCATTGGGTTCTCCGCTATACTGGAGCGGGTGGAAAAGCGTCTGGCCCGAGCTTATTAAGGTGGAGATGATAGAGGATGATAACAACAAGCGGTTTGGGTAAACGCTTCGGTCAGATGGAAGTGTTAAAAAGCATTGATTTTCAGGTGGCCGCGCGTGAAATCGTCGTGTTGCTCGGCCCGAGTGGTTCGGGTAAAAGCACCTTGCTGCGCTGCCTGAACGGTCTGGAGGAACTGTCTTCCGGCAAGTTTGAGCTGAACGGGATCGAGGTAAATGCTACGGCTCCTCTTCGTACCCGGCAAGCAGCCATTCGTGATATTCGCAGGCAGACGGGGATGGTATTTCAGCAATTCAATCTGTATCCACACAAAACAGCAGTCGGCAATGTCATTGAAGGGCTGCTGACAGTGAAAAAAATGCCGCGCGACAAGGCCATGTCCATCGGACAGCGGCTGCTGGAGCGTGTGGGTTTGTCGGACAAGCAGGATGTACATCCTGCGCGTTTGTCCGGTGGACAGCAGCAGCGGGTAGCGATTGCGCGTGCGCTCGCGATGGACCCGGCGATTATGCTGTTCGACGAGCCGACATCGGCGCTTGATCCCGAACTGGTTGGGGAAGTGCTGAGCGTAATGCGGGAGCTGGCCCAGGACGGCATGACGATGGTCGTCGTCACTCATGAAATGAAATTTGCCCGCGAGGTGGCGGACAAGGTTGTATTTATGGCGGACGGTGTGATTTTGGAGGAGGCTACGCCACAGGCATTTTTCGAGGCTCCCCAGCATGAGAGAACACAGAAATTTTTACGTCAAATCAGTGAGTTTTGAAGCGAGAATAAGAATAGATCATACATTATGAAGATGGAAAGAAGGCCTTTGAACATGAAAGTATCTACAACCTGGCATGGCAAACGCGCGTTTACTTCGGAGGGACCGTCCGGTTATTCTGTTGGGATGGATGCTACGGCAGCTTATGGCGGCGACGGCAAAGGCATGACACCGATGGAGCTGCTGCTGGCGGGTCTGGCGGGATGTATTGGCATTGATATTACGATGATTTTGGATCGCTTCCTGTCGGACATTACCCGTATTGATATTGACGCAGAAGGTACGCGTAAGGAAGAAATGCCGAAGGGTTTTACAGCGATTGATCTGACGTTCCATGTAGATGGCGATGTTCCGGATTATCGCGTGTGGAAAGCGATTCAGATGGGTAAGGAAAAATATTGTGCCGTATCCGATTCCTTAAAAGCGGAGATTCGCATGCACCTGATCCTAAACGGAACAGAAGTACCACATCCAGCGTAAGGGTGGAAGGTTAGTGAAGGAGAGTCAACCTGTGTTATATGCAGGGAGGCTCTCCTTTTTGAATTTATTTTCAAATATGACATGTAATGAAATTTTTTGTGCTTTGTTTTCGTTTACAATAGAAACTGAAGGTTAAAAATGGGAAAATAAACCTGTATGCTGAGTGCATACGGGGGGAGGTATATAGTGAAACGAAAGCAGCTTGTGATCATAGCGGTGGGCTTGGCTGCGGTACTCATCGTGATTGGTATGGCTGTAGGATTGCCATCATCGAAGCAGGACAGAATGGCTAATACCCCGGATACTGTTCGGCCCGCAACTGCCATTGCAGCAGACACTAGGGAGGAAACGATTGAGCAGGATAGCGCCCATCGCGTGTTGCGCTTTTTGGAGGAACATCCAGAGAAAGCATCCATTACGATTCTGAGGGATGGGAAGAAGCTGGCAGGTCGTGAGGAACACCGGATGATGCCCTTGGCGAGTACGGTCAAGACGGTGATTGCGGTGGAATATGCCAAGCAGGCGGCGGCAGGCACAATCAACCCGGATGAACGGATCAAGCTGACTGCGCTGGAGCGATTCTATCTACCGCGTCTGAATGGTGGCGCACATCCGGCATGGTTGAAGGATATGGAAGCCAAAGGACAGTTAAAGAACGGAACCGTGTCTATGCGCGAAGTCGCTAAAGGTATGATTCGGTTTAGCTCCAATGCCAATACCGAGTATTTAATGGACAGACTGGGCATGGAACAGATTAACCAAACGAAATCTGACCTGGGACTCCAGGATCATGATCCGATTTATCCATTTGTATCTTCCATTCTGATTCCTTATGAATGGATGAGAGAGACCCAGGGACGGGCATGGGATGGTGCAAAGTATAGCGATTCTGCCAAAGCAGCCGTTCAAGCGATGTCTGATGCGGAGTTCCGCCAACATGCCCAGATGATCCATAACAAGCTGGCTCGTGATACGAGCGGTTCTTATAAGAGAAATGCCGCTATTGCGACATGGTATGATCGGGAATTTAATCGAATGAATACGGAACGTTTTATAGCTTCGACGACGGCGGATTATGCGTCCTTGATGAGTAAGCTGAATAGCCGTCAAGGCTTTTCGAAAGCCGAGCAAAAATTATTGTCTGAGGTCATGGAACAGCTGATGGATCATCCGGAAAATCAGGAATGGCTGCAACATTCCGGACAAAAGGGCGGATCTACCGAATATGTCCTCACCCTGGCCATGTATGCGACGGACAAGGAAGGACATTCGACGGAGATGGCGGTCTTTTTTAACGATCTGGACCCGTTCACGAATGCCTCCTTGCAAAATATGATGAATGAATTTAAAGAGCGGCTATTACGTGATGAATCGTTCAGAAAAGAAATCAATCAGCGCATTGGTGTACAGGTGGAAATGTAACCCCTACCCGCTGCTTCTTTGCTTGTGTTCCCGTAACAGCAAATACAGATAATACCGGTGCGCCAATAATGGCTGTCACGATGCCTGCGGGAATTCCATACAGGGCAGAGGTGAGCATATATCGAAAGAATGATCCCAACAGCCCGGTGACCGCCAACACTAAAAGGGATATGAAAAGGATTAGTTTTGTCTGGAAACGCACGTGCATTCACCGCTGTCAAGCAAGATATAGGAGGGGCCGATCGCCTGATTTTCTCTCCAACACGATCCATTTTACTGTATTACAGGAACGCCCGCACTTTTAATCTGTCGAATGAATGGTCTATAATAGAAATAGTTACATAATGTGAGGAGGAAAATATCATGATTATTATTCATGCTGATATGAAAGTTTTACCTGAAAAAAGAGAGGCTTTTCTGGAACAAACCAAGGGTTTGATTAGCGCATCACAAGCCGAAGAAGGTAATGTACGCTACACGCTGATGCAGGATCTGAATGATCCCAACGCTTTTACCATGGTTGAAGAGTGGAAAGATGCTGCTGCTGTAGATTTCCATAACAAGTCTGCCCATTTCCAGGCATTTGTTGCCGCAGCTAAAGAATTGCTGGCTGCTCCGCTTCAAGTCAATGCTTTTCAGGATGCAACAAAATTGTAATCAGCCCGTTTTCTAAATCATAATCAGGAACAGGAGGAGATAGACATGGGGAACATTGCGGATACAACTGTACTGAATAATGGAGTTCAGATGCCTTGGCTGGGTTTTGGTACGTACAAGGCGGAAGGCAATGAGGTCTACGAAGCAGTCAAAACGGCCATCGAGGTGGGCTATCGTCACATGGATACGGCGGCGATCTATGGCAATGAGGAATTGGTTGGACAAGCCATCCGTGACAGCGGGGCGGATAGAGAAAAACTGTTCATTACCACCAAGCTGTGGAATGGGGATCAGGGCTTCGACTCAACACTGCGTGCCTTCGATGAAAGCCGTAAGCGACTGGGATTGGACATCATTGATCTGTATCTCATTCATTGGCCTGGCAAGGACAAGTACAAGGAAACCTGGAAGGCATTTGAACGCCTGTATGAAGAAGGAAGCGTACGCGCCATCGGAGTCAGCAACTTCCAAGTTCACCACCTCGAAAACCTCCTGAAAGACAGCAACATCGTGCCTGCAATCAACCAAGTGGAGCTTCACCCGCGTCTGACACAGCAAGAACTGCATCAATACTGCCAGAAGCACCAGATTCAGCTTGAATCCTGGAGTCCACTGATGAAGGGTAAATTGACCGAGCAAGCGGATATCGTTGAGATAGCTGCAAAATACGGCAAAACCTCGTCGCAGGTTATTTTGCGCTGGCATCTGGATCGGGGTATCGTGACGATTCCCAAATCTGTAACCGCACATCGTATCCGCGAAAATGCTGATTTGTTCGATTTTGAACTGACGGCAGAGGATATTAACCGAATCAACGCACTTCATCTTGATGAGCGTGTGGGCACTCATCCCGATAAGCTGTTGTTCTAGTTTTAGAATGAAAAAGAACCTTCCATTCCACGTGTATCGTGGTTTTGGAGGTTCTTTGTTTATTTATGCATTGGGATTGTCTCATACGCTTTTGTCCGTCTGGACAGGGTTACTTCGTCCTGCATGCCTACTTTTGATTTAATTTGCGATAAAGGAGGAAGGAATAGAGTATGGGGGCGACGACGGATATAACCAGTCCAGTGAGAAAAATGACCGTTCCCGCCACTCCATCGACCCATGCCGCAACCAAACCCGAAGCACCACCTAGCATCATCATAGGGCCCCCGAAACGGTGCGTTTTACGCCATACCTCCGGGTTAGACAAAGTCCACGGCGTGCGGATACCGAAGGTATAGTTTGGCTGTACCTGAGTCAAATAATTACCGAGCATCAGCAGCATCAGGCCCAGCACTCCATAAATGATTGTAACCATCTGCAACCGATAATTCAGGTTATACAGCAGCATTCCCCAACCGGCTATAGCGAGAATGAGCGAAGTGCCTACACGCGTAACCTCATAGGCTTTAGCAAATTTCTCGAAATTTGCTCTGTTAGGGTCCATGTAGCGGGATAGCCGAAGGAGCAAAGGCACCAGCCCCAACAGCACCAGCATGAGAATAGAACTGTTTTTACTCATATACCCGTCTGCTGTATTGTCAAAGCTAAAATGAGAGGCCAGCACATCGGGAAGCCGGTTATACAGCAGTAAAGCGCCTATAGCAGGTGATAAGGCAATCAAAGTCGTTAAAACATCCATAAAGCTCCATCTCACAGGTGATTTCATTCAGATTCCTCCGTATCCTTGATGTCATTCGCATTTTGTTTCGCAGGGGCATCGGAGTGGGCAATGCTGAACATCCAACCGATGACATCCGCGACAACCGTCGTATGCAGGGTGTAAATAATGTTTTGCCCCTGTCGCTCATCCAGCACTAGCCCAGCTTGCTTCAAGATATTCAGATGGTGGGATATGCTGGGTTTGCTGATTTGAAAATGCTCAGCCACTTCGCCTGCGCTCATGCTTTTCTCTTTCAAGAGCTGTAATATTTTACGCCGGGTCGGATCAGCTAAAGCTTTGAAGGCATCATTCAAAATCCATTTCCTCCTTTAGATATTTAGATAATATTCTAAATATCTAATACAATAGTAAAATAGAGCTATGATACTTGTCAACGGATAAATACATCATTTTAGAAAAAGGTTTAAAGCAGGTTTGCTGATTTCGATTGTAAAAGGTAGGGAAGTTCGCTATAATTATTTTATATCAAAAATAAGAATCTTAATTTAAAATAAAAATTAGAGGAGGAAATAGATATGAAACACGTATTCCGTAAAGGAAATCATCCGCAGGCCCCGGTTATTTTGCTGTTGCACGGTACAGGCGGGAACGAACAAGACCTGATCCCTTTGGCTGATATGGTAGCACCGGGAGCGTCTGTGTTAGGCGTAAGGGGAAATGTGTTGGAAAATGGGATGCCGCGTTTCTTCCGTCGTTTGGCAGAGGGGGTGTTCGACATCGAGGATCTCGTATTCCGTACCAAGGAACTGAGTGAATTTGTGGATACGGCTGCGGAGCAATACGATTTTGACCGCAACAACGTTGTGGCTCTTGGCTATTCCAATGGGGCGAACATAGCGGCCAGCATGCTCTTTCACGATGCCAAGGCACTGCGTGGAGCTATTTTGCACCATGCGATGGTGCCGCTGCGTGGGCTGAATCTGCCAGACTTAAACGGTGTCCCTGTATTTATGTCTTCCGGTGAAAATGACCCGATTGTTCCGGTTGCGGAATCTCGTGAGCTGCAAACCTTGCTGGAAGGCGCAGGCGCGCAGGTAGATGCACATTGGGAACGCAATGGTCACCAATTGACCCGTACCGAGGCCGAAGCCGCAGGAAAGTGGTTTGGTGAGCATTTTGTCCTGAATGACCTGGAAAAATAATAGAAGTTACTCCGTTTCATTAATAATGGCGCAGGAATGCATAAAATGATCCGATAACGATCAAGCTACGGATTAGCGCTCCAGTGAGCGATCCCATTATTAGGAGGAGACAAACGAAATGGCAAAACCAGATAATCGAGCCGATAATGTTGAACATTTGCAACAAAGTATCCAGAATACACAGCAGAACCTGCATGAAGCTGAAGGATATCTCAACGAATTTTCCTCTGAAATCAGCAACGAGGAGCGTAAGCAAATCGAAGAAAAGAATGATCGTCGTAAAGAAAGTATTAGATCGTTTCGAGAGGAAGTTAAGGACGAGGCAGCACATTCCCAAGAATAGGTAGAAGAGCGCGACCCACTCTGAATTTTAATTGGAGCCGGGTCGCATTTTTATGCAAAAATCATCATATCCCCATTCAATTCAATTTCCCCCTATAATGCAATGTAGGCGCTAGTTTTGCGCTAAAAATGTATTTTTTATAAATAATGTTCTTGTAAACTAATTTGGCTTGATGTTAAATAAGAAAGAAAGCGCAATCATTTTAATGAATCATCTTTTCATCATGCGAAGGGGGAAGGATATGCTGCTGCGAAGAAAAAGCATGGCGTTGATGCTCATGGCGGTTGTTCTGCTGACTGGACTGCTGCAAGGCTGTTCTTTCAAGGCCGACGAAAAGGATGGGCCGGGAACTGAATTGGTATTGTGGACTTTTAATGAATTGCATGAGAAGTTTTTTCTGCAAATGGCCGACCAATGGAACCAACTGCACCCTGATGAACCGATTGTTTTGAAAGCGAATACATTTCCTTATGATAACCACCACAGCAAGCTGTCGATTGCGTTGCAATCAGGGGTGGGGGCACCGGATATTGCGGATATCGAGGTGAACAAGATCGGTAATTTCCTCAAAGGGATACCGCAACTGGTTCCGCTCAATCCGGTGATTGACCCGGAGATGAAGAACATTGTGCCTTCCAGAGTACAGATTTACGGTAAGGACGGTAAGTATTACGGCATTGATTTTCATGTCGGAGCCGAAGTGATGTATTACAATAAAGAAATTTTGGATCAGGCGGGGGTAAACCCGGATTCTATTGTAACATGGGCAGATTATGCTGCGGCGGGCAAGCAAGTGCTGGCGAAGACGGGCAAGCCGATGGCGACCGTGGAAACGAATGACCTGTGGAATTACTGGCCGATGATCTCCCAGCAAAAATCGGATTTCCTGGATGACAAGGGTGAACTGACGCTGGATAACGAAACGAATATTAAAACACTTGAATTTCTCCAGCAGATGGTGAAGGACAAAATCGCCATTCCTGCGCCGGGCGGCGGACACCATATGGAGGAATACTACGGGTTTATGAACAAAGGCGGGGCCGCTTCGGTGTGGATGCCGATGTGGTATATGGGACGTTTTACGGATTACATGCCTGACCTGAAAGGGAAAATCATCATCCGACCGTTGCCAGCGTGGGAAAAAGGCGGCTCTCGTTCAGCGGGGATGGGCGGAACCGGTACGGTGGTCACGAACCAATCGAAACATCAGGATCTGGCGATGCGTTTTCTGGCTTTTGCCAAGCTGTCCAAGCAAGGGAATGTAGAGATTTGGAAGCAGCTCGGCTTTGATCCGATCCGCAGTGAAGTATGGACGATGCCGGAAGTCAAAGCGAAGAATAAGTTTACGGATTATTTCGGAACGAATATTTTTGATACGCTCATTGAGGTAAAAGATGAAATCAATGCGGTGCATATCGGACCGAAAACGCCTGATATCGCCAGTGCAGTTCGCAATAAAATACTTTACCGAACACTGCTGAATGGCGAAGATCCGGCGACGGTGCTGCATGAGCTGGCAGATGAATTGAGATAGACCTCAACAGGAAAGGGAGTGAGATTCATGGCAACGCCCGTTCATACGAACGCAAATGTACCGACAGGTCAGCCGCCGAAACCTCAGCGTCCGACCAGAAGCCGATGGAGCCGCTTTATTCATTCCAGCCGCACGGCACCGTATGTGTTTGTCCTTCCGTTTCTACTGTCTTTTGCGCTGTTTTTTGCGTACCCGGTCATCTCGACAGTCATTATGAGCTTTCAGGAAGTGCTGCCTGGCATAACGACTTATGTCGGACTGGAAAATTATAAAGACTTGATCAATCCCACGTTTGGAAAAGCGATTCTGAACAGCGTCCTGTATACCTTGCTTACGCTGGTAGTGCTGATTCCGCTGCCGCTGGTGCTGGCGGTCCTGTTGAATTCGCCTAAAATGCCAGGCAGAGGTTTGTTTCGCTCGGTGATGTTTATACCTGCACTGACCTCGGTCGTGGTCGCGGGAACGATTTTCCGGCTCATGTTCGGGGAATTGGACGGTTCGCTGATGAATTCCTTGCTGGGTGTGTTCGGCCTGGAGCCGTACAAATGGCTGATGAACGCCAACACCGGATTTTTAGCGTTGATCGTGCTGGCCTTGTGGAGATGGCTGGGTGTAAATATGCTGTATTACATGTCGGGACTGCAAAACATTCCCCCCGAGCTGTACGAAGCCGCGCAGATTGATGGAGCCAGCCGCTTTGATTCCTTTTGGCGGATTACGATTCCGATGCTGAAACCGGTGACGATCTACGTATTTACGATTAGTATCTATGCGGGGTTGTCGATGTTTACGGAGAGCTACATGCTGTGGAACGGGAATAACTCTCCGAATGATATCGGCTTAACGATTGTCGGTTATCTGTACCGTCAAGGTCTGGAGCAAAACAGTATGGGCTTCGGAGCCGCAGTGGGTATTGTGTTGCTCGTATTTACGCTGCTGCTGAACCTGATCCAGCTCAAATTTTTCGGCTTGTTTCGGAAGGAGGACTAAGCGATGGTTCAGAAGCAAAAAGGCGCGTTATCCGCACTGCTCGTTGTTCTGTTCATCCTGTTTGCCGGGTTTGCCCTGTTTCCGCTATTTGCCGTGACGCTGGCCTCGTTCAAGCCATCGACAGAGTTGCTGCGGTACGGCTTGAATCTCAAGCTGGAGTGGAGCATGATGTCCTTGAAAAATTACGCGTTCATCTTTCAGGGGACGACGGATTATTTTCAATGGTACTGGAACAGTATTGTCATAACCGTTTTATTCACGGTGTTATGTCTGATATTGTCCGCGATGGTGGGCTATGGACTGGAGATGTATCGGTTCAAGCTGAAAAATGTGATTTTTACGCTCGTACTGGTCGTGATGATGATTCCAGTAGAAATTATTATGCTCCCACTCTATAAGCTGATGATCGGCATGAAGCTGATTAACACGGTATGGGGCGTCATTCTGCCATTTGTCGTCGCGCCGATTCCGATCTTTTTCTTCCGTCAATATTTGAGTGGGGTACCGAAGGATTTTATGGATGCTGCACGGGTTGACGGCTGTTCGGAGTATGGCATTTTCGTGCGGATTATGATGCCGCTGATGGCGCCCGCGTTCGCAGCGATGGCTATTTTGCAGGCGATGAATAGCTGGAATAACTTCCTGTGGCCGATGATCGTACTGCGTACCAACGATATGCTGACGCTGCCGATTGGTCTGTCCAGTCTGCTTACGCCGTATGGCAACAATTATGATGTGCTGATCGCCGGGTCGGTGCTGGCTATTTTGCCAATTCTCGTCGTGTTTCTGTTCTTCCAGCGTTACTTTATTGAGGGAATGACCGCCGGCGGGGTAAAAGGATAATGTTCTATGCTATTAAGGGAACGATTGAATAAAAGAAGCGTGTAACGTCAGGAAAAGCAGGTCGGGATCATCCCGGTCTGCTTTTTTTGAATATAATTGATTTTCATTCTCATTTTCATGCTCTATGACCTGCACAAGCTGTAGGTAAACGTGGTATGATATTTGAAAGATTTCAAATACAGACATATTCAGGCGGAGCGTGGAGAACCTATGGAACCAACAGAAACCCAGAAAACCGATCCGGCCCCGATGGCGTCAATCGTCGGCATGGAGGATATTGTACGGGCGCATCATATGCTGCGTGAGGTGATTGTACGTACACCTTTGCAGCGGGATGCCGTCCTGTCGGCCAAATATAACTGTAACGTGTATCTGAAAAGAGAGGATCTCCAGGTCGTACGGTCCTTTAAAATCCGTGGAGCCTACAACATGATTCGCAGCCTGACTCCCGAGCAAATGGAAAAGGGCATCGTGTGTGCGAGTGCGGGTAATCATGCGCAGGGTGTGGCTTTTTCATGTAATGCGCTGGGCATTCACGGCAAAATATTCATGCCGAGCACAACACCCAATCAGAAGGTGAAGCAGGTTCGTCGCTTTGGCGGCAACAGTGTGGAGGTCATTTTGACCGGGGATACGTTCGACGATGCTTATGATGAGGCCATAAAGGTGTGCAGCGAGCAGGAGATGACCTTTATTCATCCGTTTGATCAGCCGAAAATTATAGCGGGCAACGGTACGATTGCGATGGAAGTGATGGAAAGTTTGGATACGCCAGCAGATTATGTGTTCGTGACCATCGGCGGTGGCGGTTTGGCGGCAGGCGTAGGCACGTATTTCAAAACGGTCAGTCCGTCCACCAAGGTAATCGGTGTGGAGCCACTTGGCGCAGCGTCAATGACGGAAGCGATGCGTTTGAACAAGGTGGTTACGCTGGAGCAAATAGACAAGTTCGTTGACGGGGCTGCTGTTAAGCGTGTCGGTCAGTTAACGTATGACATTTGTACACGTACCCTGGACGATATTGTGAAGGTGCCGGAAGGCAAGGCGTGTACCGCGATTCTGGAGCTGTATAATGAAAATGCGATTGTTGTGGAGCCTGCGGGTTCGTTGCCTGTAGCAGCATTGGATATGTATCGTGAACAGATTCAGGGCAAAACGGTTGTCTGCATCGTCAGCGGTGGCAACAACGATATTGACCGTATGCAGGAGATTAAGGAACGGTCCCTGATTTACGAAGGACTGAAGCATTATTTTATGGTGAATTTCCCGCAAAGAGCAGGGGCGCTTCGTGAGTTTCTTCAGGATGTGCTTGGACCGGACGACGATATTACAAGGTTTGAGTATACGAAAAAGAACGACAAGGAGAACGGCCCCGCGCTGGTCGGCATTGAACTGTTTCACAAGGAAGACTATCTTCCTTTAATTGAACGAATGAGCCGCAAGGGGATTAAATACACAGAACTGAACAAAAACGAAAATCTGTTTAATATGCTGATTTAAGAAGGGGCCTGCGGGCTCCTTTTTTGTATCAGGATTTTGCAAAATTCGATTCCAGTCGCTCCAGAGTACATAACGTTATGCGTAGTTTATGAATTTCTTTTTATTTGAAATAAAGCGTTTACAAAAATGAGATTGATAGGTTAATATATATGTAACTTCATAAGTATAAACACTAATGTAATATGTGTGTCAAATGATTTCTATCATATGAAACTATTTCGGAGGTGCGTAGAATGTTGAAATCTTGGAAAAAATCAGTGCGGGGTAAAATAGCCCGGACGGCGTTTGCCGCCGTAACCTCGGCTGCGTTGTTGCTATCTGTGATGCCATCCGCATCGGCAGAGCATTGGGCATTAACTGGCGATGTGGCGGTACATGATCCATCCATCACGAAGGAAGGCAATGCATGGTATATTTTCTCTACGGGTCAGGGAATACAGGTACAAAGGTCAGATGATGGACGCAATTTTTACAGATTGCCGCAAATATTCCTGTCACCGCCATCATGGTGGAAATCGTATGTACCTAAGCAGAAGACTAATGATGTATGGGCACCGGATGCTCAAAAGTACAATGGACGTGTGTGGGTTTACTATTCCATTTCTACTTTCGGGTCACGCATTTCGGCCATTGGATTGACTTCAGCAACGAGCATTGGCGCGGGAAGCTGGAGAGATGATGGACTAGTACTGCGTACGACGGATTCTAACGATTATAATGCCATTGATCCGAATCTGGTCATTGACGCTTCCGGTAACCCGTGGCTTTCCTTCGGTTCCTGGAACACAGGCCTGAAAATCACACGTTTGGACAAGAATACGATGAAGCCTACGGGGCAGATTTATTCCATAGCGAAGCGTACCGCTGGCGGTCTGGAAGCTCCACATGTTACATACCGAGACGGTTATTATTATCTGTTTGCTTCTATTGATAACTGCTGCCAGGGTGTAAACAGTAATTACAAAATTATTTATGGTCGCTCCACCAGTATCACTGGACCTTATGTGGACAAGAGTGGTAAAAATCTGATGGATGGCGGTGGAACCGTATTGGATGCGGGGAATGACCGTTGGAAGGGACCGGGCGGTCAGTCTATTTATAACAATAGTGTGATTGCGCGTCATGCCTATGATGCGACTGATAACGGAAATCCAAAGCTGCTGATTAGTGATCTGAAATGGGACTCCGCAGGTTGGCCTACGTACTAAAAAATGTGGCTTGCATGGAGTCATCCATATAGCGATCTTACCTAGGTATATCCAAAAACTGTTCCTCCATAGGAGGAACAGTTTTTGGCTTGCAATGTCATAGAAACATGCTATTATAAATCAAGTTGATAATAATTATCATTATCGCCATCGTCATGAGCGTATGGTGGTTTTCAGGTATGGAGGGAGTGACCTCACGAATGCAGTTTAAAGGCAAAACGGACAAACATGCGGCTCGGACAGAAGGCACAGCTCCCGAAGTAGCCTTGGTAGCCCGTCCTTTACTCCGGGCGGGCCGGATTCGGCAGGCGCTGCTATTCATAGGTTCTGCTGTGTTGCTGGCCTTGGTCATGTTTGCCGCGATTTCCCTTGGAGCCAAGGACTTGACCTTAGGCACGGTATGGGCGGCGATATTTCACTATGATCGTTCATTGATGACACATCAGATCATTCATGAGCTAAGATTACCGCGTGTGTTGGGGGCGGTTGTCATCGGAGCTGCACTGGCGGTAGCAGGCTCTCTTATCCAAGGTATTACGCGCAATCCGCTGGGAGATACAGGTGTGCTGGGCATTAACGCAGGAGCGATGTTCGTGGTCGCTGTAAGTTTTGCCTTTTTCCCCAACCTTCCTTATGGGACATTAATCGTATTGTCGTTCCTCGGGGCGCTGATGAGCACCTTGCTGGTATTTGGTCTGGGAGCTTCCGCGCCCGGGGGATTGACGCCGATGAGACTGACCGTATCCGGAGCAGTGACAGCTGCTCTGCTAGGCTCTATGACTTCGGGAATTGCGATTTATTTTAATCTGAGTCAGGATTTAGCCTTTTGGTATGCGGGCGGTGTCGCAGGGATCAAATGGTCACAGCTTGAGATTCTTGCGCCGATTTTGCTGATTGTGATCGCCTGGTCTATGGGGCTGGCACGCTCTATTTCACTGATTTCGATGGGCGATGAGGTGGCGCTGAATCTTGGATTAAATCTCAAGCGTATCCGGCTGCTGGGTCTGTTGACTGTGGTGGTACTGGCCGGATTGTCCGTGTCTGCAGCCGGGGCCATCGGTTTTGTAGGGCTGGTTATTCCGCATATCGCCCGCAAGCTGATTGGTGTGGATTACCGCCAGATCGTACCGCTGTCTGCGTTATTGGGAGCTGTGCTGCTGGTGTTGGCTGATTTGGGGGCGAGAATGGCGAATCCGCCCGAGGAGCTCGCTATTGGAATTATGGTGTCCTTTATCGGAGTGCCTTTTTTCCTCTTTCTTGCCCGTAAGGAAAGGAGGGATTTGTAATGAGTCGCTCTTTAGGAACCGGGGATGCAAGAAGGGCAAAGGCTTTGATCGTCTGCTTGGCTTTGGCGGCGATCAGCTTTGCCGTCATTGTATTGAGTTTGAATACCGGAACGATTCGTATTCCACCGCTGCGTGTGCTGGATACACTGTTTGGTGGTGGCAGCGGGCGTGATCATATCGTCCTGTTCGAATACCGTCTGCCGCGTATCGTTGTAACGGTATTGGCCGGGGCCGGATTGGGAGCAGCCGGGGCTGTTATGCAGGGCTTGTCGCGGAACGCACTCGCTGACCCGGGGGTGCTGGGGCTGCATGCAGGGGCTGCGTTAGGACTGGTGATGTTCGTCAGTTTCTTTCGCGATCTTGAAGGATCGGCAGCCGTGCTGATCCCCCTGTTTACTTTTGCAGGAGGTGTCGTGGCGGCGGTGCTGATTGTGCTGTTGTCCTATAACCGGAACAGAGGAATCGTGCCTGTGCGTCTGATCCTGTCCGGCATCGGTGTAGCCTCGGGCCTCAGCGCGATAACGCTGTATTGGTCCTTGCGACTCGATGAGGATACTTACGCGTTCACCGCACGTTGGTTGGCTGGCAGCGTATGGGGCCGGGACTGGATACATGCGGCGGCTTTGCTGCCGTGGATTGTTATTGTGCTGCCCTACGTTCTGTCACAGACGCGCAGCCTGAACAATCTGTCGCTGGGCGACGAGACGGCGGCTGGAATCGGCACGAGTGTGAAACGGCAGCGTCTGTTGCTGCTGGGAGCAGCCGTGGCCCTATCCAGCGCTAGTGTGTCTATGGCTGGAGGCATTGGTTTCATTGGGCTGATTGCGCCTCATCTGGCTCGCCGTCTGGTTGGGCCAATGTATCAGCATTTGCTGCCGGTTGCTTGCTTTGTCGGAATCGTCATTTTGGTTACTGCGGATACGATTGGACGTTCTGTGTTTCAGCCGAATGCGATTCCGGCGGGTGTGGTGGTTGCTGTGGTAGGGGCTCCGTATTTTTTATTTTTGCTGTCCCGTACGAAATGACAGATGGAAAATGACAGATGGAACAGGTACATAAACCAACAAGCAGAAGCTTTCTATATGGATCATTTTAGTTGGAGCTTCTATGACATAGGAGGAATAACGATGAAAAAAAATGGATTCAAGCGTTCATGGGTGGGCATGGTTCTTATTTTATGTATGGTGATGCTGTCCGCTTGTGGACAAGCAGCAGACAACAAAGCTGCCGATACGAAAGCAGCGGACAACGGTGAGAAAACGGTCAGCGCGGATTCGCGCATTGCTTCCATGTCCATTCATTTGACGAACAATCTGTTGGCGCTGGGTATTATCCCGGCTGGCTCGGTTATCGGTGGAGATGTTAAGGACTTTTTACCCCATGTAAAAGATCGTCTCCAAAATACCCGCAAGCTGGGCGTTGTCACAGACCCGGATATGGAAGCCGTGTTGGAACTGCAACCTGACCATATTTTTCTAGACAAAAAATATTCGGGAACCGATGTAGCCAAGTATGAAAAAATCGCGCCAACCGAGGTCTTTGATCTGGACGAGGGCACATGGAAGGATCAACTGACAAAAATAGCTGTTATGGTCAAGCATGAAGCGCAGGCGGACGCTTTCCTGAAAGATTACGATGCCCAACAGGAACGGGTTAAAAAGCTGATCCATCAAAAAATCGGCGACGGAACCGTAATGGCTATTCGTGTTACGGCGAAGGAAGTCCGTGTGATGGGCATGAAGCGCCCGGTAGGACCGCTGTTGTATCAGGATTTGGGCTTGAAGCCAGCCAAGGGTGTGGAAAAGATCAACAAGGCATATCAGGTCGTATCCCAGGAGGTTTTGCCGGATTATGATGCCGATGCGATCTTTGTCATTATCAGTAAAGGCGCGGATGCCCAAAAGGTGTACACACAACTGGAAGGAAACGCGGTATGGCAAGGACTCAAAGCAGTGAAGCAGGGCCATGTCTACATGCTGGACGGACAGCCTTGGCTGGACTATTCGGCAATGGGACACAAAATCGCTCTGGATAATGCAGAGCAACTCTTTTCCAAATAAGCTTTAACGTACATCAAAGCCGTATTCCCAATGCACTTATTACAGGCGGGGAATACGGCTTTTTGGCGAACACCTAAGCTGCAAGTCGGATGCCAGATAGATTATTTTATACGGCTGTACAAGCGCCAGTATGGCACAACTCCGGGGCTGCAAACACGACAGAAAAGACAGGGCCGATCGTAATGGGGAGTTGTAGGAGTTGTAAAATAACCAAAAGAGCCGCCGCGAACAAAAATCGGGCAGCTTCGGTATAAATGAGGATTGCGAGTTATGAACGTTTTTTGCGCAAAAAAATCGGCTTGAGTCCAATAAAGCCGATGGCGGCAAGGATCAGATTCACCCAGGGTGAAATGCTGAACACGGGCAGTACGCGGCGCAGGGCCAACCCTGCGACCAGAATCACCACGACTAACACGACATACATCAAGATGGACTTGAGGTCTATGCGGGGCTTCACAGGCGTATAGTCTTGCTGTGCTTCCTCTCCTTCCTCCGGGCGGTCCATAAAATTCATCAGCGCTTCAACCAGCAGAATGGCCCCTGCGGCGATGATGATCAGGGTGGACAGGTTAACTTTTTCAAAAGGAGCAACATCTCCGCCTGTGAACGTTACAAACCATCCGATGATCGCCTGTGTCAAAAAAAACATGGACAAGGCAATCCATGCAATAAGCGTATAATTTTTGGCTTTATTCATTTCTTCCTCCTGCTTTGCGGGCGTATTCCGGTCTGGCGGAACCGCCAATACGTAACAAAAACAGTATACGTGAGTAAGCTGCGGATGGCAAAAGGCTTTATCTGCGCAATGTATATTACCGCTGCATTCTCCTCAAACTGGATAAAGGGTGAGCACGCGGAGCATCCTGAATGTAAATGTGGAGAGGATGTGGCATTATGAAGCTGGATAAGCAAGCGGATTATACGGTTAATAAACGGCTGGAAGCCACTCCAGTTAGAAACAGCGTGGAGGCCTTGCCTGTGAACGTGAGTCATCAGAACGTTCAGGGGACATTCCCGACGTACCGTATTCTGGACGATGCTGAATGGGCTCAGGATACCGAGTTTGCAGGTGATCTGGGCGAAGAGAGCTACCGCAGCTTATGGTATGAGGATCAGAATAGCGGTGCCTCTTGCAGACTGGAATGGGAGGGGCGCACGGAGACCCACGAAATGTTCAGGAACAGCTACGAATAGTCTGCTGGATGAAGTTAATTTTCCCACCAAGTAATGCAATATGGCGTTCTTCGTTATCGTTGCGGGGAGCGCCATTTGTTTCCTTTTTCTCCGTTATAACTGACAGGTTGACAAGGAAGCAGGGCAATGATAGACTGACTTTACTATAAAACTTATTAAACTTATCGGAATTAAAGTGAATGGATATTTTACTGTGCATCCATGTTACAATATACGTTTGACATATTCGCTTTAAATCATTAATTATCAATCAGTAATCATTACAAGAAGCTTCGCAAGGTAGGGTTGCCCATGCAGCATAGCAGCTTGGTGACGGTGAAGCTTGAAACAGGGGGACAATCATGATGGAACGGCAAATTGGAATTCGCTTTGAAAATGAGAAGCTGGCCGCAACGATTCATTATCCGAGCAATCCGAATGAAGGAGACCGTCAGAGACGGGTACCACTCGTAGTGATATGCCACGGATTTGTGGGCAATCGTATTGGGGTAGATCGGTTATTCGTAAAGACTGCACGTGAGCTTGCGGAAGGGGGATATTTTGTCCTGCGCTTTGATTTTGCCGGTTGCGGGGAAAGCACGGGTGATTACGGCAAGCAAGGGCTGGAGTCGATGATTAACCAGACACGTACCGTACTCGATTATGCCGTGAATTGTGCAGACATCGACCCGACCAAGGTGACGCTGATCGGTCACAGTTTGGGTGGCGCGGTGGCCCTTCTCACAGCGGTACGGGACAAGAGAGTACAAAATCTGGTGCTTTGGTCGGCGGTCGGCTACCCGTTCAATGACATTGTTAAAATTACGGAGCGGAGCGTGTACGATGAATCCGTGAAAAGCGGTCAGGCCGACTATTTGGGCTACAAGTTCACACCTACTTATTTTGAATCGCTTGCCCAGTTCCAGCCGTTTCAGGAGGCTGTCAAGTTTAACGGGGATGTGCTCGTTATTCACGGAACCTCGGATGATATCATTCCTGTGGACTATGCATTCCTGTTTCAAAAGGTATTCTGGATGCGTCCAGAGGGACGTTGCGACAAAGAAATTATTTTTCAGGGAGATCACACCTTCTCTTCCGGTAAAGAACGGCAACGGTTGATCGACCGGACGCTGGAATGGCTGGATGAGCAGGAGAATATTCAGAGGGATTGGCAGCACTGGATGATCTGATTTCAGGCTGTAACGTATTGTATTGGAAATTGCGCCTCCACCGGAGTAAAATGGAAGAGTAACACTATACTGGCGTGTGGAGGTTGGCAGCGATGACATTACCCTCAATTTTTGTTGCGCATGGTTCACCGACACTGGCTTTAGAAAACAATGCATACACCAGCTTTCTTGCAGAGCTGGGCGCGAGCCTGCCCCGACCCAAAGGAATAGTCATTTTTTCCGCGCATTGGGATAGTGCTGATCAATGTATCGGCGCGGATGATCAGCATGCAGCGCTGCACGATTTCTATGGCTTTCCTGAGCAAATGTACACACTCGATTACCCTGCACCAGGCGATCCGAAGCTGTATGAGGAGATAGAGCATCTATTCAGTCAGCATAACCTGTTCCACCAGCCGGTTCGGAACCGGGGACTGGATCATGGAGCATGGGTGGTTTTGCGGCATATATATCCTGATGCGGACATCCCGGTCGTCCCGCTCTCCATTGATTCTAGGCGTGCTCCGCAGGAGCAGTATGAGATTGGGCGGATGCTGGCACCGTTGCGTGAACAGGGCATTTTGATCATCGGTAGCGGCGGGTTGGTCCACAATTTGCGAACACTCAAGCAGACGAATGAGCCTGCGGATTGGGCGGTTCAATATGATGACTGGATCGGTCAGCAGCTTCAGGACTGGAATTTGCGTCATTTGTTCCAATATGACAAAAAGGCTCCTTATGCCAAACAGGCGGTTCCCTCTTATGGGATAGAGCATTTTTCACCGCTGTTTTACGCGATGGGGGCTGCGGATGACCAGCGCTCGGCAAAGAAGCTTTTTCAGTCCTATGTCCTGGGCTCACTGAGTCTCAATTGTTGGGCTTTCGGTCAAGAACGTGATACGTAAATGTGAAAAAGAACTTCCGAATCCACATGGCTAGTGGGAATGGAAGTTCTTTTGTGTATATAACGGGAGTTACTGTAGGGTGTGTTTCTGTAAAACTTGATCAGGAAGTGGGTACGTTCTTTTTCAGCCAGTCGAATACCTGTGCAGTATGTTTATCCCCGTTTTGATCCAGTAGTGCCACGAAGGCTTTTAGTTTTTGTACATAAGGACTAGCTGAGCCACTGTTGCGTTGAATTACCAGTTGATATCCTTTTTTTGCGTTTGGATGAATCTTCTTGGTATCGTAATCGAATAATGGCGTATTGTTTGTGCCGTAGAAGGTATAGAAATAGTACAGATCATGCAATTCTTTGACAGCTAGTGTACGGTTGGAATGTGGATATTTGTTTAAAAAGTCTTCCTGTGCCAGCACCCGTCCAGACAACTGCTGATATCCGATATGCAGCGCGGCATCCTTGGTAGCCGTCTGTCCAGATTCCACTGCCATGATGTCAATATAGCTGCGGATATCTGCCGTGGTGTGCTTTCCGAAAACTTTATATTTTTCATAGTTTATAACAGGATAATACATGCCTTCTGCGGTTTCCAGTTTGTATCCGGCATCTCTGGTTTGGGTCAGTAATTTCTTCAGGCTCGTATCTTTGGTGCGGCTAATTACATTTGTGAACGAATCGCCGGGTTTATAAATAGTATTGATTTTGGTCTGAACAGAAGCTGGGTATAAGGCTTGTGAATAAGAATCCAATTGCTTGGTCTGTGCATTTTCCAGATGAAGCGTTATGATGGTGGCTTGAGAGGCTGGAATGGAGTGAATGTGTTTTTGCAAATAAGCGAATGCCTGAGGTAGCTTGCCGGGTTGACGCAGCAGTTGCTCGAAGGTCTTGGAGATACCTTGAACACTTTCCGATTGAGGCATTGTTGTAGTCGATACTGCTGCTTCGGCTTGTGATGGATATCCCAGTCCCATAGTTTGTACTGTGAAAGTTACTGTCGCGAGCATGAGGTAGGCTTTGGTGATTTTTTTCATGATATAACCCTCCATGGCTTTCTTTGGTGTAACTGTAGTGTATAGGGGGAATGTATCGTGAGCATTCCGGATTGTATCCAACTTGTAAACGTTTGGGGAAATGATGAATCGGATATAAAAAGGGGATTTCAAACCGGGAGGAGGGGCAGCAGCATAACTGCACAAGAACGAAACTTATAAGCCAGAATGGAGCATCGTAGCTGCACAAAGCCGAAACGTATAAAACACAGCAGCATTGCTGCACAAAAAAACAACCATTAGCCCGGAGGATAACGGTTGTTTTTTGGGTAGCTTAAGCTATTTTTCGAGCAGGATCTGCTGGAAAGGTATCTTTATTTTTACGGAACAGTCCACGCAGGAAGGGCAGTACCCAACGATCCAGGCCAATTCGTCCAGCATTTGCACCAGCAACGACAAGGAAGATTTCAAACAGCAGGTAGATTGCATTCGTGCTTACTGTACCCGAGAATAGGAACGAGAAGTTCATGACCATTGCCATCAGAGCAGCTAATGTAGTCAGTGTACCAAGAAGCAGGCCAACTCCGACCAGGAACTCACCCAGTGGGATCAGTACGTTGAACAAACCGACATTTGGCAGGGCAAAGGCCTCAAGGAACGATCCCCACCAGCCTTGTACAGCGGGATGTTCTCCGCCTGTTTTAGCAATGGCCCCCGAGATAAATCCGCCTGCATCGAATCCGCCAGTCAGCTTCTCAAGTCCATGGGTCATCCATTCATATCCCAGATAAACCCGTACTACAGTCAGCAGCCACATTGCTACTTTATTTTCACGCAACCAGTTGTTAAACATTCAAACCACTCCTCTTTCGTATCTTATAATGTTGTTTGTATTTCATTTGGTTTGGGATGATCATCTCTGCTACACCCTTATTGTATTAGGTTCAGTTACAGTTATTTGTGATAAAAATCACAAAGTCTGAATATTTTTTAAATTTTAATGTCTTCAGATAAGTATTCTATAGAGATGAGGTGTTTCAATCAAGACAAAAACAGGAAATAACGCTTATAATGAAAAAAATGTCTAACTGGAGGGATGAACTTGTCCGGGCCCATTTTCAATCGAAGACGATGGTTGCGTGTGATGACCTCGGTTTTGCTATGTATGACCATAATGTCTTGTTCTGCTTTGTCCAAATCGGGTGAATCAGAACCCGCACCTCAACCGCTTAAGCAAGAAACACAGCCGGAGGCGCTTGAGCCGTCCAAGGAACCGACTATTTCGGCATTTACAGCTCCGCTTACGGGTCTTCCGGTGGAGCAGCCTGTTCTGGAACGACCGCTTGCCATTATGATTAATAACGCTCCAGCTGCACGGCCTCAGGCGGGACTTAGCGAGGCGGATATGGTATATGAAGTTCTCGCGGAAGGTGGAATTACCCGTTTGGTAGCTTTTTTCCAAAGTCATGGCGGAGATGTGAAAATAGGTCCGGTCCGCAGCATCCGGCCTTATTTGATTGAGCTGGGTGAAACTTATGGGGCGTTGCCGATACACGCCGGGGGAAGTACAGATGCCTATGCGATTTTACAGCAGAAACGAAAGGAGCATCTGGATGAGATTTCGAATGGGGGAGCTTACTTCTGGAGAAGCAAGGATCGCCGTCCTCCACACAATCTGTACACAGATGTGAACAGACTTCGCCAAGGAAGCGAAAGCAAAGGCTACTCCAGGCAGACGGTGGTTCCGGTATATAACTACCTTAAATCCGGTGAAACCTCGGTCATGGGAGACGGGGATGCAGTATCTTTACAAATCCGCTTTTTGCTTAAAAGCTACAAGGTATCTTACACCTACGATCCGTCAGATCAGCAATACAAGCGTTTTGTGAACGAAAAGTCACATGTGGATCAAAACAATAACAAGCAGCTCTCTGCGGCCAATGTCATTGTCATGAGCACCAGGCACCAAACGCTGGATGATGTAGGCAGATTGAGCGTTGAGCTGAATGGCAGTGGAGAGGCCATGGTGTTTCAACAAGGACGGCTGATACATGCTGAGTGGCAGCATTCATCCGGTGATGCCATTCGTTTTATGAAAAATGGAGTTGAAATTCCGTTAGTACCAGGTACATCCTATATACATGTGGTTCCTGCGGACGTTTCGTTGAACGAGCATGTAAGTGTAGAAGTGAAGTAAAGTAGGCGAAATTCACCTTTTGAGGTAGATATTGTCGGATAATGCACTTCCTTGTCGGGTAATGTATACTTAATATTGTGAAATTTGCCTTTACAAACTTTACAAAAACATTGATGAGTGTGATAAGATAGCAAAGGTTGTCTAATGCAGTCGAAACAGGTTGCGGATATTTTCGTAAAGGGGTAATCGTTAATGAGATTGAAGAAAAAGGATATATTCTTCGAGACGTTGGAAAATATGGCAGATACAATCGTGCAAGCAGCCGATTACTTTGCCCAACATACTTCAAATCTTCAAGATGTGGTTCTGTTTACTAATGAAATGAAGAAGTATGAAAATAAGTGTGATGATTACACACACACGATTATTACTGAGCTGAACAAGACCTTCATTACGCCGCTGGAACGCGACGACATCATGGAACTGACAACGACCATGGATGATGTGCTGGACGGTCTGGAAGCGACGGCCTCTCGTTTTTATATGTACAACATTACGGAGCCGGACGAGTATATTGTGCAGTTCGCTGATATTTTGCGTCAGTCGGCTTATGAAATTCAGAAGGCTGTACATTTGCTTTCACAGAAGAAGCTGCTGGCCATCCGTGAATACACCATTCGCCTGAATGATTTGGAAAACCAGGGGGATGAGCTGTTGCGTATTTGCATCAAAAACCTGTTTGCAACTGTGACTGATCCCATTGAACTGATTAAACGCAAAGAATTGTACGAACGCCTAGAAACGACAACGGATTCATGCGAGGATGTTGCAAATATGCTGGAATCCATCATTATGCGTAACTCGTAAGGGAGTCCTTTTACATGGATACAAGTTTACTGGTATTGGGTATTGTTATTTTTCTTGCTCTGGCATTTGATTTTATTAACGGTTTTCATGATACAGCGAACGCTATCGCAACCTCGGTATCTACCCGTGCGTTGACGCCGCGTCGTGCGATTATTATGGCTGCGGTCATGAACTTTCTCGGAGCCATATTGTTTACAGGGGTTGCCAAGACGATTGGTGGCAGTGTCGCTGACCCTACCAAGCTTACGAACGGGATTGATATCGTCATTGCGACGCTGATCGCAGCGATTATCTGGAATCTGCTCACATGGTGGTTCGGTATTCCTTCCTCATCTTCCCACGCATTGATTGGTGCGCTGGCGGGGGCTGTGTATGTAGGAGCCGGATCGGAGAAATTGAACTGGAGTGGCTTCATCGGAATTGTCGAGGGACTTATTTTCTCCCCGCTGATTGCTTTTGTAATCGGTTATATCGTAATGATGATTTTAAAATACATCTTCGCTCGTCGCAGTCCGCATACGGTGAATAAAGGTTTTCGCACGATGCAGGTCATTACGGCAGCGCTTCAATCGTTCACGCACGGTACGAATGATGCTCAGAAGGCAATGGGGATTATCACATTTGCACTTGTTTCGGCGGGTTATCAGGATCATCTGGAAGTGCCGATGTGGGTTAAAATTTCGGCCGCAACAGCAATGGCGCTTGGTACGTCTATTGGGGGCTGGAAGATCATCAAGACGATGGGCACCAAGATTTTTAAAATCGAGCCGATCAATGGCTTCGCCGCTGATATTTCCGGAGCTTCGGTTATTTTCACAGCCACGTTGCTTCATTTACCGGTAAGTACCACTCATGCCATTACTTCGGCTATCTTGGGTGTTGGTTCTGCGAAGCGTTTTTCCGCTGTGCGTTGGTCGCTGGCTGGTCGCATTGTCATTACTTGGGTTATTACGATTCCAATTTCTGCCTTATTGTCAGGTTTGATTTTCAAAATTCTTTTTTAGTCATCATTATTTCTCGGAAAATAAGTACACACTATAGGATACACAATAAGCTTCCGTCCGCTTTTGCGGCAGGGGCTTATTGGCATTAAAGGGGTAAAAAAACAGGTCTTTTAAACCTTACCCGACCAGACAGATCCATGAAACATTATAAAAAAATATCTGACATCAAAGTAGTCAATTTTTGATAACTCCTGTAGAATAAACAGAAAACTTTGAACCGTTCAACTGACTGGAGGAACTTATGCAAAAATCTAGAAAACTAATAGCACTCATGATTTGTCTGTTTTTTGTGGTTGCCTTGGCCGGTAATTTTGGCTTAGTGGCACATGCAGAAAACAAAACAAAATATGATATTGGCACGGATACAACGTTCGCGCCTTTTGAGTTTGAAGATGTAGATGGTAAATTTGTCGGAATCGACATGGATCTGCTAGCTGCTATTGCCAAGGATCAGAATTTTGACTATACCATTAAGCCTCTTGGCTTTAATGCGGCAGTGCAGGCTCTTGAAACGAATCAAGTGGACGGCGTCATTGCCGGCATGAGTATTACAGATGAACGTAAGCAAAAATTTGATTTTTCTGAACCGTATTTTGATTCAGGTGTGGTCATGGCGGTCCGTAAGGATAATGATACGATTAAACGCTATGAGGACCTGAAAGGGCAGCGTGTCGCTGTCAAAACAGGAACAGAAGGCTATACGTTCGCAGAGTCCGTTAAGGCCAAATATGGCTTTACTACGGTTCCGTTCGATGATTCCTCTCAAATGTATGATGAGGTTAAGACTGGAAACTCAGTTGCATGTTTTGATGACTATCCGGTGTTGGCATACGGAGTGACACAGAATAATGGACTCAAGCTTGTGACAGACAAGGAAAAAGGCGGTTCTTACGGTTTCGCTGTCAATAAAGGCAGAAACCAGGAACTGGTGGAGAAATTTAATGCAGGGCTTGTGAATCTTCGCAACAGCGGGGAATATGACAAAATCATGTCCAAATACCTGGGCGAATCCGGCAAAGGTGCGGCACCTGTAGAGCGTGGTCGTTGGGAACTCATTTCCGCTTCTCTGCCTTCGCTGATCAAAGGAATGGGAAATACGCTGCTGTACACGCTTGTATCCCTGCTGGTAGCTTTTGTGCTGGGTCTGGTGTTCGGCTTTATGAAGGTGAGTCACAATAAACTGTTTCGTGGTATTGCAACAGTTTTTGTCGATGTTTTCCGTGGTATTCCGCTGATCGTACTTGCTTTTTTTATTTACTTTGGGATTCCGCAGGCACTGGATTTCAAAATGCCGCTCTTTGTTGCAGCCGTACTGACGTTGTCTCTGAACGCGGGAGCTTATGTGACAGAGATTATCCGTGGCGGTATTCAGTCCATTGATCCGGGACAAATGGAAGCTGCTCGTTCGCTTGGCTTGCCATACCGGACGGCTATGCTCAAAATCATTTTGCCGCAGGCTGTGAAAATCATGATCCCGTCGTTTATCAATCAGTTGGTTATTACGTTGAAGGATACTTCGATTTTGTCCGTTATCGGCCTGGTCGAATTGACCCAATCGGGTAAGATTATTATTGCGCGGACATTCCAATCCTTTGACATTTGGCTGGTGGTTGCGGTGATGTATCTCATCGTCATTACAGTCCTGACCAAAATTTCCAATCGTCTTGAAGGGAGAGTTCGCCGTGGGTAAAATTATCGTCAAGAACCTGAAAAAAAGCTATGGCAGTAACGAAGTACTGAAAGGCATTGATATGCAAGTACAGGAAGGCGAGGTTGTCTGCGTCATTGGCCCCTCGGGTTCGGGGAAAAGCACGTTTTTGCGTTGTATGAACATGCTGGAGGAAATTACCGCAGGCGAGGTCATCGTGGATGACTACAACTTGAGTGACAAGAGTGTGGACATTAACAAGGTCCGTGAAAATATAGGCATGGTGTTTCAGCATTTCAACCTGTTCCCGCATATGACGGTGCTCAAGAACATTATGTTCGCGCCGACAGAGCTGGGTAAACAGTCCAAGGCAGAGGCACGGGAGACAGCCTTAAAGCTGCTGGAGCGTGTGGGCTTGTCCGATAAGGCAGATGCATTGCCAGGACAGTTGTCCGGCGGTCAGAAGCAGCGTGTAGCGATTGCACGCGCGCTGGCCATGAACCCGGATATTATGCTGTTTGACGAGCCAACCTCGGCGCTTGATCCTGAAATGGTTGGAGAGGTGCTCGGCGTCATGAACGATCTGGCCCGTGAAGGCATGACGATGATGATCGTGACGCATGAGATGGGTTTTGCACGCGAAGTAAGCGACCGTGTCGTGTTCATGGACGGCGGCTACATCGTGGAGGAAGGAACGCCACAAGAGGTATTCGGTAATCCGCAAAATGAGCGTACGATTAGTTTCTTGGAGAAAGTATTGTAAGTGGGGCGGGGTTTGTGGATGTCTTCGGGGATGTGCTCGTGTGTGACGCTCCGCGGTCCATTTGATCTTACGATCGCTGTTGCCCCCGGATTTCCTGAATAAGCTCATGGCTGGAGAAATCCGGGGGCAAAGGCGAGCGCTGACGCTTCTTCAGATTCAAATGTACCGCTGCGCTACTACTCGCTGATCCCTCCTTTTTTCACAAAAGCCTGCCCCACTCTTTTGGGGTGGAGCAGGAGGAGGGAATTGGCGCAGCGCTGTGCTTGCTGCGCTGGGGGAATAACGAGGTAAGTATTATATTCTGGTAGTAGATTCATTTTGATTTTTTTACAAAATGAACTAAAGAATACAACGAGTTGAACGAGAACGAAGTGGGCGCAACAGCGATGGGAAGCACCATCCGACCACGGAGTGGCACTTCGTGACATAGGTGGTTGTTCTTTTATGATGTTTATTTTCATAAGTGGAGGGCTTACTTTGAAGATAAGGACTGCTCATCACGAGATATTCCGGCCTTGGCTTATTTGATGGAGGAGCTGGGTTATCCTACATCTGTAGAGGAAATGAAGTTGAGATATGATCGTATCGCTTGTGGTGGGGATGGTTGGGTTACACTCTGATATCTTTTATGAAAGAAATGAAGATTATGCGCGTATCGTTGTTTTTGTGATGGATTCAAAACATCGTAATAAAGGCATCGGCAAGGCGCTAAATCAGGAAGCGGAAGCTTGGGCTAAAGAGAATGGTTTGGTTGCCATATCAGATAGAGAGATGGAACAAATCGTTTGAGTTGGATTTATATTTTATAAGGATATCTTGGGGGATTGTGATGGCCCGGAGATATCCTTTTCTTTATTTGGCTGTATGAAGCATGAATATGGAACTTGAGATTTGTATAACGCTGAATAGCTTATATACAATGTAAATGGAATCAAAGACAGTAGTGTTAGGCGAGGGGGTTATACGGTGATACGTACATTGACTATAGGCCATGATCATCAGGTAATAGTGGGGCAGCCGCTGGAGCAGATCGTCATGGAGGATTATATATGGATGTGGGTGGATTTTAGCGAGCCTACCGATCATGAATCGGAGCTGCTGACGAGTTATTTCCATTTTCATCCGTTGGCTGTAGAAGATTGTTTGCATGTTCTGCAACGTCCAAAACTGGATTACTACGAGGATGTGCAGTTTCTGGTAGTACATGCGCTGGATGTAGATACATTGGATGCGGAAGAAGTGGATATGTTTATTAGCAGCCGTTTTTTGGTGACATACCATCATCATGAACTGGAGGAGCTGGATCAGGCTTGGGAACGGATTGTCCAGCATGCCAATGAACGCAAAATTTGGTCGCGTGGGCCGCTGGCTGCGGCTTATACCGTGGTGGACAAGCTGGTGGATAACTATTTCCCGAGTTTGTTCATGATTGAGGATGAGCTGGCAGAGCTGGAGAGCCTGGGCGGGCGTGAATCGGTGGAGGACTTGATGAAGCAGGTATTTGCCCTGCGAGGCAGGTTGCTCAAGCTGCGCCGTACAATTGTGCCCATGCGGGATTTGATGTACCGGGTCCTTAATTCGCAGCATGTGCAGGGGAAAGGAGAGCATATGGCCTATTTTACAGATATTTATGACCATCTGCTCAAGCTGACCGACATGCTGGAGGCCGACCGCGAGATGACAGCCGACCTGAGAGACAGTTATATTTCGTTAAATTCCAATCGTATGAATTCGATCATGAAGACGCTGACCGTCATTACGACTGTTTTTATGCCCCTGACGCTGATTGCGGGTATCTATGGTATGAATTTTTCGTATATGCCCGAGCTGGGCTGGAAATACGGTTATTTTGGAGTACTGTTCTTTATGTTCATATTAAGTGCGGCGATGGTAATCTGGTTTATGCGTCGGGGCTGGTTCAAATAAAATAGCCTACTTTCTTTTGCGCTTGCGCGGACGTCTGCGCGGGGTAGTGGTGCTTTTGCGCTGCGTCTTTTTCCGGCGTGGGCGCGGTGGTGTGTATTCATCCAATTCCTCGGCGATTTCCGTTGCAGAATTTTTGCCCGCGGATTTGCCGAATGCTGGGAGCGCGCCCATTATAAGCTTCGCCATCGGAGCAAACTGCTGCACGCTGGACATGACCTTTTGTACCTTGCCGAAAGTAGCGACAATCCCGTCAATACCGCCCATACGGTCAATGATGCCTTTAATTTCGCCGAGATTGGGAAGGTTACCAAGGTTGCCGAGACCGCTGAGCAGTCCTCCTTTGGCCGGGACCGGATCAGGTGTGACCACGGCGGCGGATTCTGTAATACTTGATGGTGCCTCATAAGGCACGATTCCGGAGGAATCGACTTGCGGAACATCGCTGTACGTGTCGAGTCCCGGATACGAAGATGAATTATACGGATCGGAAAGGGAACGCTGTGGCGGCCTCCGATGATAGTAGTTTCCAGGCATGAGATCACATTCCTTTGTAGGTTGATACTCTACTGTATGTTACAAACGCACAGTGGGTTTAGGCGCGTGTCCCGAAATCAGGTATAAAAGCGGATTTGGGCTCAAGCACAGTACGATCCTGCTGAAAAATAATGCTGTTCTGTGATGCGTGAAATCGTTAACGCTTGAAAAACCGACTATTCCTCGGGTACAATGGGGATAGATCGTAACCTTGGGAGATGATAATCCATGCAGCTCAAAAAGCTTAATGATAAAAGTATTGATCAATTGTTCGAAGCCATCCTAACTTTAAAAAATTTGGAAGAGTGCTATGTATTCTTCGATGATTTGTGCACAATTAATGAAATTCAATCCCTCTCTCAACGTCTGGAAGTTGCCCGTATGCTGGGCAAAGGCAGTACGTATAACCAGATTGAAGCAGAGACGGGTGCCAGCACAGCTACGATTTCACGTGTTAAACGTTGCTTGAACTATGGTAATGACGGGTATAAATTGACACTTGAGCGTCTGGGGCGCTAATGCGAAGCCCTGGGGTACTGGTCATTAGCCATGGCTCAAGGGAGTCGTATTGGGTGGAACAGGTGGATCAGGCAGCCGGAAAGCTTCATTTGCCGAAGGACATGCCGTTAGAGGTTTCATTTTTGGAAACGGTTAAAGGAAGATTGATGCAGGATGGTATTGACCGTTTGGAAGCCCGAGGTGTGACAGATTTGCTGGTTGTGCCCTTATTTATGTCGTCCGGCAGCACGCATGTAGACGAGATCAGTTATGCGCTGGGAGTCAAGGATACGCCAGACAAAGAAACAGATTTGGAGCCTTTTCGAGTCAAGGCGCGTGTGCATTTTGGCAGTCCGCTGGATGATGGAGAAGATGTGGCTCACATGGTTTGGGACAAGGTTAGCCCATTGTCGGCCAACCCTGCGAGAGAGACTATTTTGCTTGTGGGACATGGCAGTGTGCATGATGGCTTTTTTCAGCGCTGGGAGCGAGGGATTTCTTCGTTAGCCCGTACGGTGCAAAGGGTGAGTAGTATCGCAACGGACTATGCCTTGCTGAATCCTGAGAGTGTATATGATAAGGTAGCGTATTGGAAGCAGGAGCGGGGTCATGATGTTATTGTGGCACCGC
The DNA here is from genome assembly GCF_059417685.1 of Paenibacillus sp. LT-B23. Taxonomy (NCBI): domain Bacteria; kingdom Bacillati; phylum Bacillota; class Bacilli; order Caryophanales; family Paenibacillaceae; genus Paenibacillus; species Paenibacillus sp. LT-B23. The sequence continues at coordinate 54,982 of NZ_JBSQBM010000028.1, forward strand.
TTTTTTTAAGCTCGGGATATTTTACAAGTCATATCATTCCTGGACGATTACAAGGGCTTGAATTCCGTTATTCAGGAGATCCTCTGCTGCCGCATCCCCTGCTCACAAGCTGGATGAACGGGCAAATTCATGAACTCCTGCAAAGAATGCAGAAGCAAGATTGAGCAACAGGCCGCTTGTTTCAGCTACAGCTTTATCATAGCCTGAAATTTCCTTATTTAGGCAAGCATTGGCTTCTTTTATTGTAAAAGAGGCCTTTTTCCAGTATGATGATATTTTGTATAGAGTGAATATGATGAATGAGAATATAAACATAAATATCATTAAATATACGGGTGGCGTAACGGGAATGAAAAGTGCTAGATTGATCTATAATCCGACCTCCGGACGTGAGGAAATGAAGCGTCGCCTTGCGGACATTTTGCAGCGTCTGGATGAAGGTGGTATTGAAGCCTCTTGCCATGCAACTACGGGCGAAGGGGATGCAACTCGTGCGACAGCAGAAGCCATTGAGCGCGGGTATGATATGATCATCGCCGCAGGCGGGGATGGTACATTGTACGAAGTTATTAACGGGATGGCCGAAAAGGAAAACCGTCCGCCCTTGGGCGTATTCCCGCTAGGGACGACGAATGATTTTGCAAGGGCATTGGGCATACCGAGGCAGTGGGAGGATTATTGTGATTTGGTTATTCGCCAAAATCCGAAGCCGCTGGATATCGGAAAAGCCAATGACCGCTATTTTATTAACATCGCGGGTGGCGGTACTTTGACCGAGCTTACGTATGAAGTTCCCAGTAAGCTGAAAACGATGATTGGACAGTTGGCTTATTATTTTAAGGGTGTGGAGAAAATGGTCAGCCTTGCCCCGCAAGAATTGATTATCAAGGCATCGGGTCAGGAAGTGATACACGACGAGTTCATGCTTTTCCTGATTGCTAATACGAACTCGGTAGGCGGATTCGAAAAGCTGGCGCCCGGCGCGACCATTGATGATGGGCTGCTCGATGTGATCGCTGTGCGCAAATGTAATTTGGCGGAAATGATCCGGTTGGTGACACTCGCGCTGCGTGGTGAGCATTTGCAGGACAAGAAGATTGTTTATTTTAAAACGGATTACATGGAAGTAACCTCGCCCGGCTATGTCCAGCTTAATCTGGATGGCGAACTGGGTGGTACCCTGCCAGCTACTTTCCGTAATTTGCCGCAGCATTTGAATGTTTTTCGGTAAGGAATGACGGTGAGTGTTCTCGCTTTTCATCGCAGTACAGTACAGTATATGGAATGTAGAGTTGGAAGTTATTTTTCGCTGTGACGATATCGGTTCTTGCCGTTCTCCGTGGGGAGTAACGGCATTTTCGAGTTCACGGTATTGGTGTTAATGTGTAGAGCGATGACCGTATGATTATATATGGGGTTGTATGCCAATCATGAGCATAAACAGGTTTGAAAAGATTATCAGAAAGAAGTGACATCTATAATGACGACTAACCGTAGCGGACGTGGAAAAAGCCGCCGGAATGCAGCAGCTCCCATTCAAGGGAATCAGGAGAAAAAGACCGTGCCGATGAACAGTGAAAGAGGACAAGGACAGCTTCGAGCTGGAAGCGGAAATGGAAGTGCGCAGGAAAAGGAACGGAAGACATCGGAAAAGGGACGTGGATCGCGTCGTTCTTCCGGTGGTGGACGGAGTCAGGATGCATCCAATCGTAACCGAGTCAGCGCAGAGCGTACCGATCTGCCTGTGCAAAAAAACGATGAAGCCGTGATGGACATCATTGGCATGAACCATGACGGCGAAGGTGTGGGACGCGTTGAGGGTTTTACGCTGTTCGTTCCAGGCGCGTTGCCGGGTGAAAAGGTGCGGATAAAGGTGCTGAAAACGAAAAAGCAGTATGGCTATGCCAAACTTCTGGATATCGTACAGGCAAGCCCTGACCGGATTGCAGCTCCCTGCGCTATCTACGATCAGTGCGGCGGCTGTCAGATCCAGCATATGAGCTACGAAGCGCAGCTAGGCTGGAAGCGCCAGCATGTCGTGGACGTGCTGGAGCGTATCGGGAAGCTGAGTGTGGAAGGAAATGAAGGTTCCATCGCAGGTGAAAAAACTGCCGTGAAGGTACTCCCTACGCTGGGGATGAACGAGCCGTGGCGGTACCGTAACAAAGCCCAAGTGCCGATCGGTGTCACCGAAGGCGGACTTGTCGGCGGCTTTTACGCACGTGGCAGTCATCGTATCGTGGATATGGACACCTGTCTCATACAGGACGAGCGTAACGACGAGGTTGTCGCGCGTGTCAAAGAAATTGGGCGGACGCTGGGCATCAGCGCATATAATGAAGAAACCGGACGCGGACTACTGCGCCATGTTGTCGTCAAGACTGCTTTTCGTACAGGTGAAATGATGCTGGTGCTCGTTACGAATGGACGAGATATCCCACACGCAGATGCCTGGATCGGCAGTATTCGTGAGCATATCCCACACGTGGCAAGCATTTGCCAGAACGTGAATACCAAGCGAACGAATGTTATTTTTGGCGACGAAACTCGTGTACTATGGGGCCGTGACGTGATCTACGATTACATCGGAAACGTCCAATTCGCTATTTCCGCGAGATCCTTTTATCAAGTGAACCCTGTTCAAACCGAAGTGCTGTATAGCAAAACTGTTGAATATGCCGGACTCACGGGCAAAGAAACGGTGATCGACGCATACTGCGGTATCGGTACCATTTCCTTGTTCCTCGCTCAACATGCGGATCATGTATACGGAGTGGAGATCGTCAAAGAAGCTATTGAGGATGCACGGAGTAATGCGCTGTTGAACAATATGCGCAATGTGAAGTTTGAGGTAGGCGCGTCCGAAGACGTCATCCCCGCTTGGAAAGAGCAAGGCATCACCGCCGACGTCATCGTCGTCGACCCGCCCCGCAAGGGCTGCGATCCTCGCTTGCTCGAAACCATTCTGGAGATGAAGCCAGAGCGCGTGGTCTATGTATCCTGCAATCCGAGCACGCTGGCACGGGATTTAAGAATACTGGAGGATGGCGGGTATCGCACACTGGAAGTGCAGCCCGTGGATATGTTTCCGCATACGGTGCACGTGGAGTGTGTGGTAGTAATATATCGAGAGGAAAAGCATTGATGAACGAGGATTCAAGAGCAACTTGAATATGTTCCTGCATTCAAAAAACGCTTTAGGGTTGAGTGCGGGAATATATTTTATTTACATACATTAGGTACGTGAAGTCGATGGTATTGATATATCGGGAGTATGTCTTTTCGATTAATGATAATTTTATTTATGAATTCAAGCTCAGTGATTTAAATCTTTTTCTAATGATTTTTGTTTGTTACAATTGCCATAAGTAATTTGTAATACTTGTTTCGAAGTAAAGGTGTAGCTGTATTTCATTATAAAAAGTAAGTTAAATTACGTCAGGAGTAAGATTAATGTTAACCGGAGAAGTACGTAACAAAGTAGATAAAATATGGTCCCATATCTGGACGGGTGGAATCTCTAACCCAATTACTGTAATTGAGCAGCTGACCTGCTTAATGTTCATCCGTTCACTGGATGTACAAGAAACTGAAAACGAGAGCTTTGAAGCTATCAGTGGCGCTTCTATCCCTAAAATATTCCCACAGGGCGAAGACGGGCAGTCTATGCGTTGGAGCAATTTCAAGACAAAAGACGCCCACATTATGTTCGAAATAGTAAGCACCAGAATATTCCCTTTCATTAAAAAGATGAACGGTGAGAAAGCATCTGCATTCTCACATTATATGCAGAATGCCACTTTTCTCGTCCCAACCCCACAGGTTTTACAGAAAATAGTCACCGACCTGGATGAACTGTATGAGCATAATATCAAAGATCTAGACATGCAAGGCGATCTGTATGAGTACATGCTGAGCAAGCTATCTACAGCAGGACATAAAGGTCAGTTCCGTACGCCGAAGCATATCCGTGATATGATGGTGCGCCTGCTCGCGCCAACACCAACTGATAAAATATGTGATCCCGCCTGTGGAACAGCTGGCTTCCTAATCTCTTCCGCAGAATATATCCGTGAGAAATACGAGTCAGAGATGACTGCGGATCAGCGGGAGCATTTTGCAGGCGACATGTTCTGCGGTTTTGATACTGACAGTACGATGCTGCGTCTGTCCAGTATGAATCTGATGCTTCATTCCATCAATAATCCTAATATTGGATATTTGGACAGTGTATCCAAACAAAATGATATCACTTCTAAATATGATGTTATCTTGGTCAATCCGCCTTTTACTGGTACGGTTGATGCCGAGAGCATCCATGATAATCTGAAGACCATTACCAATACGAAAAAGACTGAGCTGCTGTTTGTTGCCCTCTCCCTGCAAATGCTGCGCAAAGGTGGACGCGCTGCATGTATCGTACCGGATGGCGTTTTGTTTAGGAAGACGAAAGCATATAAAGAGTTGCGTAAGGAACTTGTAGAGAATCATCAGCTTCAGGCGGTCATTTCCTTGCCGAGCGGTGTGTTTAAGCCGTATGCTGGGGTAAGTACATCAGTACTTGTTTTTACCAAGACAGGTGCTGGTGGTACAGATAAAGTTTGGTTTTACCGTATGCAGGCAGACGGGTTCTCACTTGATGCTAAGCAATCTCTTGTTCAGAACAATGATATTACTGATATTATTACGGGCTTTCATAATCTTGAGGAAGAAACTAACTGTTTACCGACTGAGCAGAGTTTCTTGGTGGACAAGGCGGTTATTGAAGCGAATGATTATGATCTATCGTTTAATCGGTACAGAGAAATGGTTTATGAGGAGATAGACTATGATACGCCAACAGTAGTTATGGATCGGATTGATGATGTAGCCCCCAAGGTTTCTTCTAAAATGGAAGGGGACATTACCAAAATTTTTGAAGAGTATTCGGAACAATTAATGTTCTGTAAGTATTTTATTGCTGAGCGACTTAAACACAATGCTGAAATGGGACGTTGTGGCGAAAATATATTGCTAAAAGAACTGAAAGAACGATTCGGCATGTTAGAGTTTGTTAGTGGTTTTGTTGTTTGCAATGATGAATTAAGTCCCCAATGCGATATTTTAGTTTGTAGGAAAAATATGTACAAAAGAGAGTTGGAGGGGTTATATCTTGTAAATCCTTCTGACTGTTTAATGGTGATAGAAGTTAAAGGTAATCTAGCATTATCAGACATTCGTGATACGAGCAATAAAAACAATTATTTTAGAAAGAGAGAGCAGACTAAGCATATACGATTAGCATTATTTGCTTTTAAAACACGTGTAGCGAAGAGAACACTGTTTTCAGAATTTGGATATGGTTATTCAAGTGAGTTAAAATCCTATTATCAAAGGAAACTTAAAGAAGACAAGCAAATTGACTTATTTATTTGTTTGCATAGGGATAATTTGAATGAATCAGCATCAAGAGAAAGACAATTATTTTTTATTAAAGATGAGCAGAATGCAAACCAATATTTTTGGGAGAGTAATTACCCAGTTTCACGAAGTTTTCTGAATTATTTACAAAGCTTACAGAGTAGTTAATAGATGTTAAATAAATTCATTTAAACTGAGGCAATCTGCAATCATATGAATTAACGAGCCCTCATTCAGGTTTGTTACTGGTCAGCAGACATGGGACAAATTCCCCCTTATGTGATCAAACTAAGGGGATCTTGTTTTACATACAGACCAATCAGCCGTAGTAACGTGATCCTTTCGTTAGCGGCTTTATTTGAGTTCATTCAGTGGAGGAATTTGAATCTGAAAATAAATTCAAAAATTATCCAAATAAATGAATGTTCTCAGCTCTACTTTGAATTTTGCGTTGAATTAGGTCCTTGGTATTATTCAAGAGCTTTTTTTGTTCCATATATCCCCATGAATATGCTATAGTGTAAGAAATAAAGAAGATTTATGCAGAATTTAGTAGGTAAATGGTTTGTGTTATTTCGTTAGTCGTGGGTATATAGTCCTTTAATAAAAGTTGAAATATTCCAATGAGGTGAAAACGGTTGGCAAGAACGTATTATGCAGAAGGTAGACAAGTTGCTTATGTTATGAGAGGGCTATTTATTATAGTCGGACTTACTATGTATTTTAAAATACCTGGTCTACACTGGGGATACCTTTTTGGTATCTTACTTGGCTCTGTGATTCTTGGAGAAATTTTTGGATTGATGTGGACACGAAAGCGGCGACAGAAAAAGAAGGGTAAACAGAGCGTTGGTACGAAAAAAACTGGTAGGAGTAGAGCTGTTAGCACGAATAGTGGGGCGCGCAAGGCAAATGCGAAAACAACGAGTAAAAAACTAACCGATGCACAAATTCTGCAAGCTGACGTAGATACACTATCAGGAACAGATTTTGAACGATTAATGGAGCTTTATTATACAGATCAAGGTTACTCAGTACAGCGAGTTGGCGGGTCAGGTGATCATGAAGTTGACTTGATCCTCAAAGGTAAAGAGGGCTATAAAATAGCTGTTCAATGTAAACGTTGGAAGCGAGATGTCGGGAATGATATAGTACTCCGGCTCAAGGCTGGTAAGCAGGTACATGGTTGCTATGATGCTTGGATCGTGACGACAAGTAATTTTACAAGGGCTGCTAAGGAGGCGGCGGATAGTTTAAACATTAAGTTGATTAATGGACTTTCTCTAGATGATAGGTTAAAGAGGTGGAAAAGAAGATGATTATTAATTAGGGCATTTCTGTGATTAATTAGATAATACTCACATTAATGCAAAAGATGAACTTAGAATTTTACATAAAAATAGGCAAACGATTCCACCGTATTAGGTTTTAATGGCTTCATTCTCCCGTATTAAAAGGGAATGACAAATATGTTTACCTGAGATATTAATATTTTGGTTTATTATGGTGATTTCATTTTTTGAACATAAGCCAAAAGGAGTGATTACGGTAAACTTACACAGGCTTTGTCCCTTACGAGCAATTCGTAACAGATGCTTTCTCTTGGGTTGAATTTCGAATTAAACAGCCATGCTACTTCACATCACAATATTTAGGGTTACGAATCATTACCTTTTTCCCCATCTCGGAAGGGGGCATAAGCTAAGAAATATATTACCTATTTTTGAATGGGAGAGATAATATGTTTTTATACTCGTTAAAGTTATGGAATTAGAGAAAGTATCCTCAGAGCCCAGAAGGTAACCCTGGGCTTGAAATATTTTTTAATGATGGTCTCAATGTGATTGTTGGTGAAAATGATTCTGGAAAAACAGCCATTATCGATGCTATAAAAGTAACTCTTGGCACGAATAGTCACGATAATATATGGGTGAACGACACTGATTTTTCCAAAGAGAGTCAGACACTAAAAGTAGAATGCACATTTAAAAATCTAACTGAGTTTGAGGAAGCTTTTTTTTTCGAATGGTTAACCATTGTGCCAAATAAATCAGAATTACGTGTGGTTCTAGAGGCAGAGCTTTATGAAGATGTAAATAAGCAAAAGAGAATTAAAAGAAGCATAAAAGCTGGACCAGAAAATCTAGAGATGGCAATAGAAGATTCTGTTCGGCAAGTTTTGAGTGCAACATATTTAAAGCCTCTCCGTGATGCTTCTTCAGAATTGAGCCCTGGTAAAAATTCTAGGGTTGCTCAAGTGGTCAAAAGCTTAAAGGATTTTGAGGATGGTAGTCAAACAACTGAAGATATTCTAGGAAAATTTTCAGAGGCTTTCGAAAATTTAAGAACTATCTTAGATGCCCCTGTATTAAGCAAAATTCAGTCAACTATTGACTCTTTTTTTGAAGAAAATAATAAGAAAATACCAACTATTCATAACAAAGAATTGACGATAGCTGAAATTTTGCGGAGACTCGAAATGAATTTAGGTGAAGTAGGAACTGGCTTAGGAAGTTCAAATTTATTATTTATGTCTGTTGAGTTATTGCTACTTAGTGAAAATTTAGTCGGCCCTAAATTAGCTCTAATTGAGGAGATAGAAGCTCATATTCATCCTCAAGCACAATTGAGAGTAATCAAGCATTTTGAAGAAGATTCAAAGAATTCTGGAATGCAATATATTTTCACTTCGCATAGTCCGTTGCTAGCAGCATCAATTAATTTGGAGAATATTATTATGATCTATAATCAAAGAGCTTTTTCAATGCGGCAAGGAGAAACAAAGCTTCAGTCCGAAGATTACGAGTTTTTAGAAAGATTTTTAGATGCTACTAAAGCTAATTTGTTCTTTGCGAGAGGAATCATATTTGTGGAGGGAGATGCAGAAAATTTATTACTCCCAGCAATTGCAGAAGCTATAAACCTGCCACTGCATCGATATGGAATATCTATTGTTAACTTGGGTAGTATTGCATTTAAACGATACTCGTCAATTTTTTTGAGGAATAACTCAAACTATGCAATGAATTTTCCAGTTGCGATCATAACGGATTTGGATTTAAAGCCAGTTGAATATTATGCTTCAGAGCCAAGTTATTTTAAAATCCCAAAGACTATAAATGAGGAAATTGCAAGTAAGTATCAGGCTTCACCCAATCCTGAATTAGAACAAGCGATTTTCATTAATCTAGATGTGGCGTTAACTAAGATTCAATCTACTTACTACAACAAAGATATTCCGAGCATAGACAAAAAGAAAGTAAAAGAAGAATTAAGAGAATACATGGTGGATAGTAGTTTAGATAATTCTATAGATTATTTTGATCAAACAGTTATGGAACGAAGGGAGAAGCTCCAACTTGATTATTTTCACGATATTGAAGCAACAAAAGTTTTTTTGTCTTCTCCTTGGACTTTGGAACATTCAATTGCTAGCAGTCAACTGAGAACAAATTTGGAGGATATTCTTTTAGACTGTAACTACTCAAGAGATGATAATAAAAAAGAACAACGTAACAGTTGGAGTGTTGACGAAAGGGTACGAGCAACTGAGGTATATAAATTTCTTCTGGAAAAAGAAATTTCAAAGACGATTGTTGCTCAGCAATTAGCAAAATGGATTATCGATAATAAACAAACAGCAGGTGAAGTCATTCGAAAAAGTATTCCACTACAATACTTAGTTCAGGCAATTGAACATGTTACTGGAGGAGTACAAAATGAACATTGACGAATCTGATTTTACTTTCGTGGAAAATCTTCTATTAAGAAATACGACATTTAATGATCAGCAAAAAGAATTTATCCGAATGTTTAAGTCAAAAACAATTATTGCTGTTCCGGGAGCTGGAAAAACAACCTCTCTGGCTGCAAAAATTATTTTGCTTCTAAAAAAACTTAGAGAAACTGGCAGTAGAGATGGAGTATGTGTAATAACTTATACAAATGTTGCTGTAAAGGAAATCAATGAAATTTTAATAATGGCTGGACTTGGCACATTATCACATCCCCATTTCATTGGAACTATTCATGAATTTTTCAACACATTTTGTGTACTACCCTACTTTAAAATGAATCTGAAATCGAACGAGTTGTTTTTTTCAGAGGATGATGAAAATGGTTCTTTATTTTATGAGAAATTTATTGCTAGTCGGCGTCCTTTCTTAATGGATAAAAAAGGGATTTTAAGAAATATTGCAAAAAGAATTATAAATAGTAATTTAATAGTAGATGATCAATACCATTATCAATTAGAAAACACTTCTAATTGGGAAGAAGAAAAATTTCTAAAGTATAAAAATGATATGCTGGCAGCAAAAATAGAAAGAAAGGAAAAGGGTTATCTTTTATATGATGATACTTTCTGGTTTTCAAAAAAGTTTTTGTCTGATCCGTACTGTGTCAAAATGATAAGGAATCGTTTTAAGTATATTTTTATAGATGAATATCAAGATACATCGTCAATAGGTATAAAACTTATTTATTCTTTATTTAATACCCAATTCAATATCCTCCAGCTTATTGGTGACCCGTATCAAACGATATATTTAAAACCTGGGCAGTTAAGCTTTAACACTGACAATCAGTTTAGATTAAATTTAACCAATCGTTTTGGCAAAGAGATTGCACAGCAACTAAATATAATTATTCCAGACGCGAAAATAGAGGTTAATACAGAAAGAAAATCCTTTAAACCTGTATTTTTAGTATATTCAGAATTGAGTGAAGTTTATCGAGCTTATAAGGAGATTATCAAAGAACACGAAGGGCATTCTGTCGAATTTAAGCATAGCAAGAATATTGATAAAGTGTTAGTTAGATATAAAAAGTGGACTCAAATATTATTAGAAGGAAGCAATTATGTAAACGATCATAGAGTAAAAATGAAAACAAAAACTCAGCAATTAAAAATGATTATTATTGATTTTTTCTGTCGAAGAATTGTTCCGGGAACTAAAAATGTAACTGAAATTAAAAGATGGATTAATAAACATGAAAAAGTGAGAGAGCTGAATTCTATATTATTATCTCTCTTGAAAAGTGGAACGTCTGTGGAAGCAAAGAATAACCTACGAAATTGGATCAATGAACGTTTAAAAGAAAGAGAGTTAAGCAGTATTAATATAAATAATTCACTATTTACCCTAATTGACGTAGAGTTGACCATAAAAGATAATTTAGAAAATATAAATACTAATCCATCCTCGGACTTCTATACTATTCATTCAGTTAAGGGGGAAACACTACGATCTGCTTTAATAGTTAATCTTAAGGACGGACGTTTGACTGATATCTTGCTTCATAAAAATAATTTGATTACTGATGCAAATTATAACGATACTGAGGTACATCTTTTGTATGTGGCGATGAGTAGAGTCACACATCTATTGGTGTATGCTGTTCATGAAACTGAGTATATGGAAAAAGTGCACGGAAAGTTATCAGATTGGGAAATAAGGTGGGCTGGTACTCAAAGTCTTTGATTGGTGCTATTTTGTAGTATAAAGTTGCAAACTCTATAGGATATTTCGTGAAATCACTCTCTCTATGAAAAAAGTTCAAATCTTAAATATTTGGTTTTAAAAAAAGTATGAGATATTATAATTCAACTTGCTTCATCTACATTATAGACAGCCGAGGGGGCATCACTCTCGGTTTTTCTTGTTTCCCTCAAGTCCCGGTCTTTTAAACTAAACATATTTGTTATATTATAAACGAGAACGATTGTTCTGTTTTTTACAGTATAAATATCGGAGGATTCGCATGATCAAAAAAAGACAGTACCACTTATGGCAATATCAACTTGGCGATGTAACAGAACGAAACGGACAATTTTCGTTGGTCTACACTTTAGCAGATGCAAAGCAAGCAAGTGAAACCTTTATGTATTACATTTTATACGAGAAAATAATGAACAAGAAATTCGATGCTACAGTAGAGTACATAACCAATCAAGATACTTCCAACCTAAAATCCAATAATAGCAAGCCGATCAGAAAAAAGAAGAATCTCCTCCCAATCATGACCATCGAGACTGGACGTGGACGTAGTGAAGAGGACAACGACAAACTCAAACGTTTACTGGAAAAGGGCTTTACCGCCATTTATACAAAGTCAAACGGTCAAGAGATTGCTCGGCATACCTATGTATTTTTGGACAATGTTCTTTCCGGCGCTCAGAACAAAGAATGTCGCCAGCTATTTGTACTGGAGAAATATGCTGAAGCATTGAAAGCACATGTTTCCCTTAGAACTGAACCGACCAAGTGTACCGTATCTAAAAACTTGACGCGCAATGCCCTAATGACGACAGATGTGTATCTCTGCCCTGTAGATATGAAGCAGCTAACCATCTGTATTCTCCCCGACAAAGAAATAACCATAACGGAAGATGTAGAGATGATTCTCCCATATCATCGTACACCCGAAGAAGAGGACATGTACAATAAGCTTCAAGCCTATATGGAAGAAGAAAAACATTATGAAAAGCAACGTCAAAAAATCAACCAAAAGGTCAAGGAACATAAATTCGAACTTCCTATCGCACCTAACGATAGAGACCAATACAAAACGACTGGTCGCTGGGAAAGAGAGAATAACAGACGGGTATGCTTAGAGCATCTCAGTAAGCCTGTATGGAAAGTCGAAAAGAAAGATGGCGTTTCGGTTCCCGTATGGACAATCGACCAGACTGAGCCGTATGAGAAAAAAGAACTCCCCATCACACCATGGTCAACGGGCTTGCAATTAGCTGAAGTAAAAAATCATACGGTTATGGAAAATGTGTTTGATGGTATGGGCTTGGTCTCAAAAGAGTTAGGACAGCAAATGGAGCGTTTCCTAGAGGTAGACTATACGATTACAGGTTATCAATTACGCTTGCCAGCAATCAAAGGCTTTTTTCCTTGTGTAGATTTTCATGGATATTTCCGTAAGCATAACGTGAAGCGGATTCAGGATATATTCGGAACGTGGCATGATGCAGACAAGATCGATATCTTGACCACCGAGTCTACCTTTAAAGCGAAGCTGCAAGTGGTCGGAGAAAAGCTAGACGGTTCAGAGGAGAAAGCCTGGTTATTTCCCTCGATAGCAGCATACCAGTCTAAATTGATCAAGTATGGCTATGATGCGATTGGCATCTCCAATATTGCCAAGCCAGTGCATGAACAATACCGGAAATCATCATATCAGTTATTACTGGCACTTGATCTGCAAGCCAGAGATGTCGTTTGCTTATCCCATGTGCAGGGTGATCTCATATATCAGGCATTAAGCATCTATCGCAAAGAGGAGCTGGATTGGGAAGATCTCCGCTATTTGCAAGCATTTTTGCACTTGGTGTATCGGGAAAATTCAGATAATGGAATTGGTAAACAGTGTAGTGATGCCATTCATGCTCTACACCTTAATAAAAAATTGGCATTCGATCATAAAGTAAGGCAAACGATCAAGGAAGTAATCGATCATAAAATAGATGAAATGGGCTTGGGGAAGTTTTATGTTGAAGCCAAGTATCTGTATGTGACACAAGATATTTTAGCATTTTTGTCTTACGCTGCGGCAGCGGATCATCATACTTGGGAATATACAGGGTTTTTGTCTGCCAAGCAGAGTTACTGTGGCGGTGCGATATTAGGTCAGAATCTGTTTGCGAGAAATCCGATCATGTCCTTCAGTGAAATCACGCGAACCACATTCGTGGATTATGAAGGTGAGGATGCTGAGTTTATTCGTCATATCGACAATATTGTGCAGCTTCCTTTGGGGACCGAGCCAGATCGTCTTGGCGGCGCAGACAGGGACGGCGATGAACTACTGGTTTTGTCTACAGAATTAAATTTGGTCGAGACTCAGATTGAATACCTTCAGCAGTACAATTTTAAGGTTAATAACGAAAAAAGTGAACACCACGGTAAAAATCGGCTTGACCTGTTGAATGAGAATATTCAGCAGCATTTTGCGGAACGTTTTCCCGCTCAGGCTAAAGTATCACTGGCAGACTATGTGATCGATTCACTGGTACAAGTCAACGATGCAGATAAATCCACCGCTCCTTCACAGGATTGGAACAAGGCAAATGTTATTGATTTTATTATTCGCTCTGAAGATAAAACGGGTGAAATCACCGATATTAATACAACGATTGAAAATATCGCTAACGCGAAGGATAGGTTATTGCAATACAAGTTTCCGATTGCGATCATGAAGCATTTACAAGCCCTATGTATAGATGCTTCCAAATCGGGTCTGTTCGACCAAGTTGTCATTCCAGATGTAATTCAGCATCGGTATGGAACATTGAAGCCACAATTTACATTTTTCAAAGACGGAAAAACCTACAACAAGGATCGTGAGCACATCTCGGCCTTAGATCTGCTTGCTAATTCCATGTTTTCGTTTAAGAAATATGTAAACCAAATCATGCTGGAGGATACAGATCGAAAAATTAGAAAGCATCAGTTTGAGAATGTCTATCAGTATTTTCAAAATCGTGACTTGGATATAGTTTGTGTGGATCAAGCGATTGATGCGTTAAATGCAACCTATAAAGCGTTTTTGCAAAGAAATAAAGAGCTAACGCAAGAGAAGCAAAGCCTGAATCCATTCGCATCAGACGAGAAGCAGAAGCGATTGCGAAAAGAAGTGGATGCCAAATTTGCAGAGCTATATCGGGAAACGAAAGCAGCAGCAGAACACATATGTGATTGTCCTTCTCTACTTGCTACGGCTGCTGTGCGGAAGACTTACGTTGACTCCAAAGCGAAAAATTCGAATGAAAATTATTCTTTCTGCTGGGTGGTCGCTAGTGAAGGAATGCTGCAAAATGTACAGCTTTATTATGAGGATAAAGATAAAGTTTATATCCAGCAGGCAAAAGAGAGCGATAAATATACCTTTGAGTGGTTAGGCCATAACTATACCACAGTGATGAAACGAGAAGCCTACACATTACAATGGCCTGAAGGCAAAGATATGAGTATCCCTGACATGTACCTTAAACGACAGGATGCGAAGCTCGAAGATCTCATCGACTATAAAATTTCCTTGGTAAGCAGCGAAAAGAGGACATGGAATCCCAAAGAAGTAGCTGAGAAAATAATGGGGCAAACGTATACCCTGTTCGATGACCGAGGATGGCTTGGCGTGGCTGAAGGATTGAGTATTGCTCGCAAAGCAGGAGATTCCATCTTCAATTGCTATATAAACAAGTCGATAACCATTAAACAGATTATAAAGACAACGAACGCTTCTATCATTTGCCAGGCAGACTTTCGAGCATAACCATGCGGCTTGTCAGCCGGTAGAGAGGGATGTGGGAGAATTCACCTTTCACATTCCAATCACTTATTTAGATGAGGAGGTCAAATATGGAAAGCCATACCATTGTCATTACCCAGTCTCGGATGGCAGGATGGTTGATGTTTAATCGGTTTCATAAAATGGATGAAAAAGTAGATTTAAAGGATTCCAATCGGAAAGTATTTATATTCAAGTATTCACCTCCATTGAGGAAAGCCATGGAGCAATATAACGAATTTAAACAGGTAGTCGATAACATCTATTAATAAGGGGGATCATAACAATATGACAACAGCTTTAGAGAAGCACGATGATAAACACAAGTATTATACCGACCAATTCACCATTAACGGAAAACGAGTGGATGTACGAAAAAATAGCAATAGCAAACAAGTAGAAGCATGGATAGATGGTATGTGGAAGCCGATTACCAAGGAAGATGTGGATAAGCAGTATCGGATACAGTTTGAATATTCTCCCTATGAGTTAGAGTTTTCGTATAATGGTGGCAAAACATGGTGGACATACACGGACGAAAAATATATGACCGATTCGGAACGAGCTTATTTCAAGAAGGAGATCGCGTTTTTTGAGAATTGGGAACTTGAACAACGGATTGCAGAGGAAGAACGGAAAGCGAATGATCCTGAG
>NZ_JBSQBM010000029.1:0-63511 GCF_059417685.1 Paenibacillus sp. LT-B23
TTGCAGCATGTCCGAAACCTTCGCGGTTCACTCACTCGTTGTTCAGTTTTCAAAGATCAAACCTGCATTATATCTTGCTATCGTTCTTGCTTTGTTTCATCACCGCGTCTCAGTGGCGACCTTTATAATATATCATTACTTTATGAGATTTGCAAGAGTTTTTTTAATTTCTTTTTTTCGAGCAAATTCCTCAAAAAGGAACGAAAATTAATTTACCATGAATCCTAAATAGAGTCAACACTTATTTTGATATCAGAAAGTATAAACTTCTTGAGGGTTAACTTCCTGATATCTCTGTTTTTATAATTGGCTCTTATATCTTTTATTGTTTGGTTTGGGGGACGCGCCCTCTGCGGGCATATTTGGATAGTTCCTTGGGGGGGGCAAAGCGGGCATACATGCGGAAAACTGTTTTATACCGAAGTGCTATCGCATAACGAATATCCTGATCCAATCGGGTATCGCTCATATCAAGCAGCATTTCATCAAGTTCCTTACGAAGAACATAATCCAGTTCCTTGCATTCTTTTTCGTTAAACAGCATTCCCAGCATATGACCATACTCCCTTATCAGCTTATTATATAGTGCTTATATTCGTTCAACTATTGTTCCAGTCTTTACCTGTTTTTAAACTCAACTGCTAAGGTTTCAAACTTATTCCGATTTAATTCCATGTTTTCTCTTTGGGCTCTCCCCTTTGTTATGTTCAATTTTCAGGAAAAATATAAATAACCGACCATAATATTTTAATGTGACAATAAACGATACGTTATTCCACTCTCGATTGCAGCAGCAATAAGCAGCAGAACAACGGACCATATAGACACCCTCAACGTCTGTTTCATAAACGACTCCCACGTTTGGGCAAGCCCTTTTCGTTTCAACCCTATGCCTGCACCGATCGAGGACATCACCTGCCCCCCAAACTTCAAACCGAAAGCACAGGCGATAATTAAAACAGGTAATTCAATTACACCATGCGGAAGCAGTCCTTTTACAATAATCTCATACAAGCTTCTGCCCGTATCCGCCTGTAAGTGTACGACAAACCCTAAAACCATCCCATTCATAATTAAAAATACAAACGGTACGATTCCAAATAAAGCCCCTACAAATATAACCAGCACACACTTGATAGCATTATTGAAAAAGATAAACACAAAAAAACTCCATTGAGGATGTTCAGTCTGCTGCAAACGCTGAGCCACTTCCCCCAATCCTGACAATTGTTGAGCCAATATAGATTGAATAGCCCCTGTACTTAACCAGCCCACCACAATACTTATGCAAAACAGAAATGCGGAAACTAAAGTCAACCGTCTTGTCGTGTGTAAATCATGTAGAAATGCTTTTAATCCCATCAGATCAGTCCCTCCTGTTAGTCCAATGGCATAATTGACAACCCCAGGCATAGCTTTAAGTAAACAAGCACTTCTATGATGAAAGGGGCGTTATTAACCATGAATTCTTTTTTTTATGTACTGAATGGCAAAAAAATTAAACGGTTCTTTATCGTAGCGGCGGCAGCCATTTTCGCTATTGGGGTCATTTATGTAGAAACTGATAATGTCACCGTTTTTTCCGAGGAAGTACCAGCGGCTATTTATAGTGTACCCACAGACAAAAAGCTGATCGCTCTTACCTTTGACATTAGTTGGGGAGATAAGCGTACTGAACCCATCCTAAAGGTTCTTGAGGATAAAAAAGTGAACAAGTCCACCTTCTTTCTTTCCTCCCCATGGAGCAAAACACACCCGGAGCTTGTGAATCAGATAAAAGATCGTGGATATGAGATCGGCAGCCATGGACATAAACATGAAAATTACAGCAGTCTAAGTGATGAGGACATTCGTAAGCAGATTTCAACAGCCCACACCACGTTGACCGAGCTGACCGGGCAGTCGCCGAAGTTGATCCGTATGCCTAATGGCGATTTCGACAAAAGGGTTCTTCAGGTCGCCAGCACTTTAGGCTACAAAACAATCCAGTGGGACACTGATTCTTTAGATTGGAAGAACCCAGGTACTCAGGTCATTATTGACCGTGTTGTGAAAAAAGCACATCCCGGTGACATTGTTCTTCTGCATGCCAGTGATTCCTGTAAACAAACTCATGAAGCGCTGCCCGTCATTATCGACAAATTGCGTGCACAAGGTTATGAATTTGTAACTGTATCCGAACTGCTTCAACAGGGAACAGTAAAAGGCAAAGAGGTTCGTGATCAGGCCCTGGGTCTTTAAGGAGTTATTTTACAACGTTCTCAACAAAAAACCAAAATTCAGACAACATATTTCACCTCATCCAATCGCATACTATCCACATTCATGATGAAGGAGGAATACGGCCATGAATTGGACTCGTTTGCGATTAGTCAGCATGATATGCGTACTGGGCGTTGCGCTAACTGGCTGTGGTTCGGACCAGAGCTCGGCGCCTCCCCAGAACAGCTATAAAGAAATGAAAACGATGGTTGTCGATATTTTAAAAAGCGATGACGGGAAAAAAGCAGTGGAGGAAGCTTTGACCGGGGAAAGCAGCTCATCGAAAGATGGACAATCCGATCAAGGCAGCGAAGGTGGTGGATCTGGAGGTGGATCTGGCGGAGGCTCCGGCGGCAGTATGGGAATGAAAATGATTATGCCCACACAGTCAGCAGAACAGATGAAGATCGCAGTCAAGGATACTCTGGTTTCTCCGGAATACAAAAAGGAAATCGAGAAAATTATGACTGATCCGCGCTTTGCCGGTGAATTTGCCAAGGCCATCAACAGCCAAAGTAAGCAACTTCATATGCAACTTATTAAAGACCCTTCTTATCAAAAATCTATTGAGGCGATGCTCAAATCGCCAGAACTGACCAAAATGTATATGGATTTAACTAAAACCCCTGAATACCGCAAACAATCTATGACGGTTATGCATGATGCGATGCAGAATCCTATTTTCCGACTTGAGGTCATGAATTTACTCAAAACTGTCGTACAAGAAGAGCTTCAACCCAAGGTTGAGAAAAAAAGTGGTGGTCAAGACGGATCAAGCGGTCAAAAACAAGGTGGCGGTAGTGGTGATAGCAGCGGCGGACAAGGAGGTCAATAACAAAAAGGCTGGTTCAGCAACCAGCCTTTTTTTCTTATTCAGATTCGGCGTGTAGCGTCGTAATTTGAGTGGCGATATCGTTATAGATTGCTCCCGTTGCCGATTCGGATTTATATACAGATGGTGAGAAATCCGCCTCTGACGGATGATTATCCGGAATACCCAACGGAATTTGCGCCAGCAGCTTTGTATGAAGAGTGTCCGCCAGCATAGCCCCACCCCCACGGCCGAAAACATAGTCCTTCTCTCCAGTAGAAGATACATAATAGGACATGTTTTCCACAACGCCAATGACCTTATGATCCGTTTGGAGCGCCATTGCTCCTGCACGGGCGGCCACAAAGGCTGCGGTTGCATGAGGAGTAGTCACAATGATTTCTTCACTCTGCGGGATCATCTGGTGTACATCAAGCGCTACATCCCCGGTTCCCGGCGGTAAATCAAGAATCATATAGTCCAGCTTGCCCCATTCCACATCGCTAAAAAACTGTCTGAGCATTCTTCCCAGCATGGGTCCTCTCCAGATCACGGGGTTGTTCTCCCTGACAAAAAAGCCCATAGACATAATCTTGATGCCGAATCGCTCCACCGGCTGAATAATGCCGTCTTCTACGGTAGGAACGTCCTCGGCCCCGATCATATCCGGTACGCTAAATCCATAAATGTCCGCATCAATCAAACCTACACGTTTGCCCTGTCTAGCCAAGGCAGCCGCTAGATTTACAGCCACCGTCGATTTCCCGACACCGCCTTTTCCGCTGGCAATGGCGATAAACCGTACGCCAGATGCCGGATTCAGCAGCTCATGTTCTTCCATACCAGCAGCATGTCCCTTGGTCAAAACCGGGTCGGCCGCTTCCTCCGCATTCTCTCCCGTCTGAATGGCGGATCTTTCATGCTCAGACGCTTCACGAATACGAATATGAATATGGTTCAGCCCCGCTTCTTCCAACGTCTGCCTGATTTCCCGCTCCAGCTCTGCCCGTGCTCCTTCCTCCGGATTCAGACTAATCGCGGTCAAGGATACACGATCCTCTTTAATAACTACATCCCGAATAAAATGAAGAGCGACCAAACGATGACCTGTATGAGGCTCTCGTACCTGTTGAAGTAGCTCTATAACTTGCTCTCTGGATTGCATGAATAATCAGCACCTCTGCTTCAATGAATTTACGTAGTTGTAAACACTTACAGTATACCACTATCTGACCTCTGGTGCTGACGAGACTCCCTTTTCCCCAGCGCTATAACGAAGCACTCCCTTATAAATCGCTGCCGCTACCTGTCTCTGATAGGTTTCATCACTCAGTCGTCTGGCTTCCTCCGGATGGGACAAAAAGCCGACTTCTACGAGAGCTGATGGCATTTTGAGAGCCTTGAGTAAATATACCGTGTTCACCGTCTTGGCCACTCTGTCTGTGTTCTCCAGGTTGCGTTTAATCTCCTCCTGAATGAGGGAGGCCAAATTTTCGTTATCCGCATGATTAGGGACGTAAAAGGTTTGGGCTCCACTCCAGCGGCTCGACGGGATGCTGTTCATGTGAATACTTAAAAAGAGATCCGCTTTATGCTCCTCAATCATGCGTACACGCTGCTTCAGATCCTCCGTTTTTCTTTTAGCATAGCCCTTGGTTTCTTGCTGCGCCAAATCACGGTCAGCCTCCCGGGTCATGACGACAATGGCCCCTGCTTGCTGCAAATAATCTCGCAAATAAAAGGCAATCGCCAGATTAATGTCCTTCTCAATGACGCCTTCCTTGCTGACAGCCCCCCCATCTGGTCCTCCATGTCCTGCATCTATGGCAATTACTTTACCGTTAAGTGGAAGACTCCAATGGGTCCAGGCTTTCGAAGCAGGTATCTCATATAAAGTCAGCGTGATAAACAGAACGGCGAGACAGCAGCCCAGCAGTATTTTTTTCAGCGTCCGATAGCGAATCCACAGTGTAACCTCGTGTTTACGATTGTTTTTTTGCATAACAAAACGCCTCCGTCCCTATACAGATACTAATGATCTATATGGGACGAGGCGCGTAAATAGTACAACTCAGGAATGAACAAATTCTTTCATACCTTCAATCAACACTTGGGCGACTTCCGGTCGTGTAAATTCAGGTGGCGGGCAAACCCCTGAACGTAACAATTCCCGCACTTTGGTGCCTGAAAGCGTCAAATGATGTTCCTTGGGATGAGGGCATGTTTTGCTAGAGGCCATATTTCCACATCGGGTACAATAAAAGCTGTGTTCGAAGAACAACGGGGTAATCTCCAGTTCCTCAGGTGTGAAGTTTTTGAAAATATCCTGAGCTTCGTACGTACCGTAGTAGTCTCCTACACCCGCATGGTCCCTTCCTACAATAAAATGGGTACACCCGTAGTTCTTCCGCACAATGGCATGAAAAATAGCCTCTCTCGGGCCAGCATATCGCATAGCAGCAGGAAACACGCCCAAAAAGGTACGGTCAGCCGGATAATAGTTGTCCAGCAGCACCAGATAGCTCTTCATACGCACATCTGCTGGAACGTCATCTGACTTGGTTTCACCCACGAGCGGATTCAGAAATAACGCATCGACAATCTCCATCGCGCTTTTTTGGATGTACTCATGCGCCCGGTGTACGGGATTACGTGTTTGGAATCCGACTACTGTTTTCCAGCCTTTTTCAGCAAAATGATTGCGTGTCTGCGTCGGTGTGTAATAAAACTCACCAAATTGCGCGGGTTCTGGCCGATTCAGCACCTGCACAGATCCCCCTACATAAGTAGCTGGTCGCTCCAAAAGTTTTTTAACGCCAGGATGCGCCGGATCATTTGTCTTGAATACACGTCTGGCCTCCTCTGCCTGATCAACCTGATATATACTCTCAATATCAAGTACAGCATATATGGTACCGTCCGTTTCACCCACTAAAGCGACCTGTTGACCCAATGTAAGTTCCCCGGCTATGATCTCCGTAACCGCAAGCGTAATGGGGATACTCCAGACTGTACCATCGGCAAGACGCATATCCGCTACCACCGACCGATAGTCGACTTCGTTCATAAACCCTGTCAGCGGAGAAAATGCCCCCACTCCAATCAAATCCAGATCGGAAATAGTCCACGAGTTTACACGGATAGGAAACAATTCACGGGCGGCCTGCAAAAGTGTTTTTTGCTCTGGGCCTGTAATGATTCTATCGACAAGCGTTCCACCATGTGGAAGAATTGCAGCCATAATGCACTTCCTTTCTGTTCATAAATGAGATTGACAGCTACTTGTTTATCGTTATTGATGGAGTCCACATTCCGTTTTCTCACTGCCTGACCAGCGACCAGCACGAGGATCTTCGCCTGGAAGGACTTGACGCGTACATTGCTCACAACCGATGCTGGGATAGTTACGATCATGTAGCGGATTATACAGCACTTTATGTGTATGAATATAGTTCCACACGTCCTCTGATGTCCAGCTCGCCAACGGGTTGAATTTAACGAGACCGAACTTTTCGTCATACTCTATCTTTTTTGCATTTGCACGGGTAGGAGCCTGATCTCGGCGGATCCCGGTAATCCATGCATCGTATTGCGATAAAATACGTGTCAGCGGCTCTACTTTACGTATACCACAGCATGTGTTGGGATCTGATTTCCAAAGCTCTTCTCCATGCTTGGCCGCTTGCTCTTCCGGAGTAATTAAGGGAGATACCCGCACAAAATCCATGTTGTATTTTTCCTTCATCTGATCACGCGTATCGTACGTTTCTTGAAAATGAAAGTCAGTGTCCAAATAAAAAATATCACTGGAGGGACTAATTTTTTGCAGCATATCTACAAGCACTACATCCTCCGCCCCAAAGCTACAAGCAAAGGTAAGATTCGGAAACGTATGAACAGCATACTGAATAATTTCCTCAGGCGTAGCCTCTTCCAGCTCAATTGCCTTGACTTTGATCAACTCTTCTTTCTCCAACAAGTTCATTATCAATGCGCCTCCATATGAAGATTCATAAATAAATTCCAGCATTCCAATACCGACTAAACTAATAAGAATAAATAAAGTATAAAACTTTCATGTGCATTGTCAATCCAAGGGATTGTGTCCTTATGCATACAATCTTTGGCCCTAAAAATGCAGAATCGTTGCCCTGCAAGCATTCTATAACCCTATCCTCCGTATCCGACCAAGTTCATTGACTTTATATAAAATATTCTTATACAATACATTTGGGAATCATCCTAAAGTTACTTGGTAACTAAAAGTAATCAGTCATAGAAAGAAGGTTCGCTTGAATGGAAGCTTTTTACGTCAACAAAGACGGTTCGCTCGCTACTCCGCTCAAAGGAAAAGATGTACTCGCCAATCCGCTTTTAAACAAGGGTGTCGCCTTTACACCGAATGAACGGAAGGAGTTGGGGCTTGAAGGTATACTGCCTCCGACAGTCCTGACCTTGGAAGAGCAGGCCGAACGTGCGTACAAGCAGTTTCTCGCTCAACCAACCACGCTGCGTAAGAATGCTTCGTTGAATGACTTGTATAATCGGAATGTGGTCTTATACTATCGTCTCCTTACGGATCACCTGAGCGAAATGCTTCCGATTGTCTATACACCGACCGTAGGTCAAGCTATTCAGGAATACAGCCATGAGTATCATCGTCCCGGTGGGGTATATCTTTCCATTAATAATGTGGACGGCATCGCACAGGCTTTTGCCAACACGCAATTGAGCGCTGACGATGTAGACTTAATCGTGGTTACTGACTCCGAAAGCATACTCGGTATCGGGGATTGGGGTGTGGGAGGCATTAACATCGCCATAGGTAAGTTAGCGGTGTATACAGCGGCAGCTGGTATTAATCCGGGGCGTGTGCTACCTATCGTTTTAGATGTTGGGACGAACAATGAAAAACTGCTACAAGACCCTCTCTACATCGGTAATCGACAACAGCGGGTGCGTGGAGAGCAGTATGACCGTTTTATTGATGCGTTTGTACAGCATACATGGGGACAGTTCCCGAAGGCACTTCTTCATTGGGAAGATATGGGCAATGTTAATGCCCGCAATATTATGGAAAAGTACGGAGAACATATTCTCACGTTTAATGATGACATACAAGGAACGGGTGCGGTTACATTAGCAGCTGTTATTTCGGCGTTAAAGGTGACGGGAATTCCGTTGCATAAGCAACGTATTCTTATTTTTGGCCCCGGTGCTGCAGGGATTGGAAATGCCGACCAGATTCGAGATGCTATGATGAAGCAAGGACTATCTGAGAAGGAAAGCAGCCAACGTTTTTGGACTTATGATTACCGAGGGCTGTTAATCGAGGGGATGGAGAATATATTCGATTTTCAAAAGCCCTATCTACGTTCCGAAGACGAAGTACGTTCATGGGCACGGTCCGATGACGGTAAAATTACTCTGCTTGAGGTCATTCGTCAGATTAAGCCTACTATACTGATCGGCACCTCAGGTGTCCACGGGGCTTTCTCAGAGAAAATTATAAAAGAAATGGCTAACCACGTTAAACGGCCTATCATTATGCCTATGTCTAACCCTACAGCGCTCGCAGAGGCAATTCCAGAGGATCTAATCCGCTGGACACAAGGTAGGGCGCTTATCGCTACTGGAAGCCCCTTTGAGCCTGTCACCTATGAAGGGACGGTTTATGAGATTGGACAATCGAACAATGCATTTGTGTTCCCAGGATTGGGGCTTGGCGCGATTGCAGTACAGGCCAAGACGATCACTGGAAGTATGTTTACTGCCGCTGCAAATGCTGTAGCCGAGATGGTGGACAGCACTAAACCCGGAAGCGCCCTTCTCCCCAGTGTACACAAGCTGAAAGAGGTATCCTTTGCTGTAGCCTTAGCTGTGGCCAAAGCAGCTATACAGGACGGTATAGCCAGTGTCCAACCAGATCATATAGAGCAGTCGCTTCGTGAACTCATGTGGAAACCGAACTATAGACGTGTAACTGCGCTAAGCTAAGACGATTATACGGAAGTATGTTGAGTATTCACTTCTTGTTGTATTTAGTCACAAGTTATGAACATAACGGGATAAACTGAGTTAAAAAAACAAATAAAATTGTGCATAACGTAACTGCCTTTGATCACAACGTGGACAACTTCGAGTGTTCCTTGCAATCAAGGCGGTTATTTTGTACCCATACGGCTTTATAATTCACTCCTACACTTTACTATCTGGTTACATGAAGGGTTGAGGATGAATCAAACGTTCTAGTTAGGGCAACTGTAGCACTTATCCACATGTGGATATTTTTTAAAAAATATTTATAAAAGCAAAAAAAGAACCCTTTCCATAAAGGAAAAGGTTCTTCTGTATTCGAAATATTAACGTTTCGAGAACTGTGGAGCACGACGAGCGGCTTTGAGACCGTATTTTTTACGTTCTTTCATACGTGGATCACGAGTCAGGAATCCTGCTTTTTTCAAAGCTGGACGGAATTCCGGATCTGCTTTCAGCAGAGCACGGGAAATACCGTGGCGAATTGCGCCTGCTTGACCAGAGATACCACCACCATGAGCGATAACGAGTACGTCATAGCTACCTACTGTTTCAGTCAGGTTCAAAGGTTGTTTTACGATCAGTTTGAGTGTTTCTAAACCGAAATATTCATTAATATCACGCTTGTTGATGACAATGCGTCCTTCACCCGGTACGAGACGAACACGAGCTACCGAATGTTTACGACGACCTGTCCCATAGTATTGTACTTGTGCCATGAAACTGTCCTCCCTTTTAATTATCCGCGAAGTTCGTAAACTTCAGGTTTTTGTGCTGCATGTGGATGCTCTGCGCCTTTGTAAGCTTTAAGTCTCAGCTTCATTTTCTCGCCTTGACGAGTTTTAGGAAGCATACCGTGAACAGCCAATTCCAGCATACGCTCAGGCTTGTTCTTAACCATGTCTTGTGCAACCGTTACTTTCAGACCACCCGGATGCAGGGAGTGACGATAGTATTTTTTGTTCTCCATTTTCTTACCAGTCAATACGATTTTCTCCGCATTGATTACAACAACAAAATCACCTGTGTCCACATGTGGTGTAAACTGTGGCTTGTGTTTGCCGCGAATCAACGCAGCCGCTTCGCTTGCCAGACGGCCGAGCGTTTTGCCTTCGGCATCAATGATGTGCCAGTTGCGCTCAACTTCATTTGGCTTCGCCATATACGTAGTACGCATGAAAAGTTTCCTCCTTAAGTTCGTTAACAGAAATCATCATTTATCTTCGTTCGTTAAGTTGCTGCATTATTGATGGATTAGATGTTGTTTGAAAGTGATCATCTTAATTGGGGCTGTGGGAAAGCCATTAAGAAAACACAACTTTTATATTACAGGATAACCATCAATTCTGCAAGGGTAAAATCAATGTTTTTTGATGTTTTCGTCGTACTCCACATTCCAGAGGGTTAAAGCATGTCCAACAGCCGTAGGACCGGCCTTTGAGCGATTTTTAGCCTCCAAAATGGAAGGAATATCATCCACCGATTTTTTGCCTTCCCCCACTTCCAGCAAAGTCCCCATAATGATCCGAACCATGTGCTGCAAAAAACCGCTGCCAGTAATATACGTATGAATAATTCCCTGATCATCCGAACCCGGACGTGAAAAGGAATGGTCTACCGTCATGTAGGCTTCGTAAATTGTACGGACATGGTTCGTTTTCTGGGAACGTCGGGATGCGAACGATGTATAGTCAAAAGTGCCGATCAAATGGGCCAGCCCTTCCTCCATCGCTCGTATATCCAAACTCGTCGGGTGATGTGCCTGTGTACGACGGTGAAAGATGTCCGGAAACCGGTTCGCATTAATGCTGTACCGATACGTCTTCCGCTTCGCCATACGGCGTGCATGAAAGGACAACGGCACCTCTTTCGCATCCGTAACGATGATATCACGAGGCAGCCAGGCATTGAGTGCCAGACACCAGCGCTGTATCGGGATCGGTGATTCAGTATGAAAATTGAATACCTGTCCATATGCATGTACACCTGCGTCTGTGCGGCCTGAGCCTGTGATTTTAAGACGTTCGCCCGTCAATGAGTAAATAGCATTTTCAAGATAGTCCTGAATGGTATTACCACTGGGCTGCGTCTGAAAGCCATCATAGCGGGTTCCGTCATAGTTCACCTTCATGCACAAGTTCCGCATGTCTCTCACACCTTTGCGGGGTATTCACTGGTCTTATAAGGAATAACCGTACATAACAAAGGAGAAGCCCCTCAAGGACTCCTCCAAGAGAAAAAAAGGGTTGTTCAGAATCAAGCTGATTCTGTCCACCCTTCCCTCATCTTCGCCTGTTTACGCGCGGTCAACCAGTTCCAGATATACCATTGGAGCGGCATCGCCACGACGAGGTCCCAATTTCAGGATACGTGTGTATCCACCTGGACGCTCGGTGTAACGTGTAGCCAATTCGCTAAACAGCTTTTGGATTGCATCCTGCTCACCATCCAAAGTTTCACGGCGAACGAACGCAGCCACTTGACGGCGTGCATGCAGATCTCCTTTTTTCGCTTTGGTGATCAGTTTTTCAGCAATAGAACGAACTTCTTTCGCTTTAGCCTCAGTAGTTTGGATACGCTCGTACAAGAACAAATCGGTTACCAAATCACGAAACAAAGCTTTACGGGCACTGGAGTTACGGCCCAATTTTTGGTATGCCATGTAGTTTCCCCTCCTTCACAAAAACGTTGCTGTACTATTCTTCCGTACGAAGTCCTAAACCAAGTTCCTCGAGCTTCTCTTGTACTTCTTCCAAAGATTTGCGGCCCAGGTTGCGGACCTTCATCATATCTTCTTCAGATTTAGTAGTGAGTTCTTGTACCGTATTGATACCAGCGCGCTTAAGGCAGTTATAGGAACGGACGGAGAGATCCAGCTCTTCGATCGTCATTTCAAGAACTTTTTCTTTCTTGTCTTCTTCTTTTTCGACCATAATTTCCGCATCTTTTGCTTCATCGGTTAGACCCACGAACAACATCACATGCTCGGTCAAAATTTTTGCTCCAAGGCTTACTGCTTCCTCAGGGCGGATACTTCCGTCAGTCCAAACCTCAAGTGTCAGCTTGTCATAATTCGTAACCTGGCCGACACGCGTATTTTCTATGCCATAGTTCACGCGTGAAATCGGAGTGTAGATGGAGTCGACGGGAATGACGCCGATCGGCTGGTCATCACGTTTATTCCGATCCTGCTTAACGTAACCGCGACCGCGATTGGCGAAAATACGCATGTGAAGTCTCGAACCCGGTCCGAGCGTAGCAATGTGAAGATCCGGATTAAGAATTTCCACATCACTGTCCGCACGGATATCTCCTGCCGTTACAACTCCTTCGCCTTCCGCATCGATTTCGAGTACCTTCTCTTCATCCGAGTGGATTTTAAGCGATAAAGCTTTCAGGTTCAGTATGATCTCCGTTACGTCTTCCTTCACACCGGGAACCGTTGCAAATTCGTGCAAAACTCCATCGATCTGAACCGATGTGACTGCTGCCCCCGGTAACGAGGATAACAGAATACGGCGAAGCGAGTTTCCTAGCGTCGTACCGTACCCGCGTTCCAGCGGTTCTACTACGAATTTTCCATAGGTGCCATCATCATTGACGTCTACCGTCTCAATTTTCGGCTTTTCGATTTCTATCACTGCAATATCCCTCCTTCAAAACGTCGCTCCTATATGAAACATTCACCTTATCCATAGTCTATCATGCAGTATGCCTAAACATCCATTCTTGGCAGTTTGCGCCGGATTTATACTACACGCAGAGGAGAAATCTCATTAGACGCGACGACGTTTTGGAGGACGGCATCCGTTATGAGGTACCGGAGTTACGTCTTTAATCAGGTTAACTTCCAGTCCAGCTGCTTGCAAAGAGCGGATTGCTGCTTCGCGTCCTGCGCCTGGTCCTTTAACCATGACTTCGACAGTCTTCATGCCGTGTTCCATTGCAGCCTTAGCAGCAGTTTCTGCGGCCATTTGAGCTGCGAATGGAGTAGATTTACGGGAACCACGGAATCCCATGCCGCCTGAGCTGGCCCAAGAGATTGCGTTACCGTGTGGATCTGTGATCGTAACGATCGTGTTGTTGAACGTGGAACGGATGTGTGCCACGCCAGTCTCGATATTTTTACGGTCACGGCGTTTTGTACGTACAACTTTTTTCGGTTTAGCCATTGAATGTTATCCTCCCTTCTTATTTCTTTTTGTTCGCTACAGTCCGACGAGGACCTTTACGGGTACGAGCATTAGTTTTGGTACGTTGTCCGCGAACAGGCAATCCACGACGGTGACGAACACCACGGTAGCAGCCAATCTCAGTCAGACGTTTAATATTTAAGGAAATTTCACGACGCAGATCGCCTTCTACTTTAACTTCTTTGTCGATCGTTTCACGTAATTTGCTCACTTCATCTTCAGTCAAATCACGAACACGCGTGTTTGCACTGATGCCT
Source organism: Paenibacillus sp. LT-B23 (assembly GCF_059417685.1). Taxonomy (NCBI): domain Bacteria; kingdom Bacillati; phylum Bacillota; class Bacilli; order Caryophanales; family Paenibacillaceae; genus Paenibacillus; species Paenibacillus sp. LT-B23. The sequence goes on from NZ_JBSQBM010000029.1 coordinate 13,560, forward strand.
GTTTCCTTCAAAATTTTCTGAGAAGTCGTTTTACCGATTCCGAAAATGTAAGTCAAGGCGATCTCAACGCGTTTGTCACGTGGCAAATCCACACCAGCTATACGAGCCATTTTACGCTACACCCCCTTCTATTAACCTTGTTTTTGTTTGTGTTTCGGATTTTCGCAAATAACCATTACATTCCCTTTACGGCGAATGACTTTGCATTTCTCGCAAATAGGTTTTACAGAAGGTCTTACCTTCATGTTGATTACCTCCTCCAAGCTTTACCCTGGTAAAACTCGCTTCGTGAACATTCACATCGTTTTGCCGAGCAAAACAAGTTTTTTTAAATGACGTACGTTTAATTAAACCTGCATGAATTACTTGCGGTACGTAATACGGCCTTTAGTTAAATCGTAAGGCGATAACTGTACAACCACCTTGTCGCCTGTCAAAATACGGATAAAGTGCATCCGCAGTTTTCCGGAAACATGTGCAAGAATTTGATGACCGTTCTCCAGCTCTACCTTGAACGTAGCGTTCGGCAGTGGCTCGATTACCGTACCTTCAACCTCAATGACATCTTCTTTGGCCAAAGTCAGTCTCCTTTCTCTTCAGCTTGGTATTCGGACGACTCCAAGAAAGTTTTCACTGCATGACGCAGCTTTCCATTTGTCACCCGACCGCTTTCGTTTAAACTGTTTACAACCTCGCTACTAATCTTGGGCTGAGGCATCAGATGAAGAACGTTTTTCTTCTTCGACTGATCAAACTTTCGTTTGTCCCCATCCGCAATATATACAAACCTGCTGTCCGCTATAGAAACGACAACCGCAATCTGTCCGACATCTCTGCCTTTCAGAATCTTCACCAGCTGACCGATTTGCAGGTTTCCTTGCTGAATCATTCAAATCACCTACGCACTCAGTTTCGTGAAAATGTCCATGCCGTCCGTTGTGACCGCCACCGCTTGCTCGTTACGAGCACGAGAGGCCACGTTCACCGTTACGACCGTCCAGTTGTCTTCCAGCGCCCCCACATGGCGAGAACCTATATGAACTATGAGTTCAATAGCCAGCACCATGCCGGTTTTCAGCCTCGGCCCCTGTTCGGGAATACCACGGTTTGGATTCTCAATATATTGCCGAATGGCATGCGACATTGTAAACTGGCGAGTCTTCGCGATGATATCGCCTTTGTTTAACTTGCGTTTGCCGGGAAATCCGTGCACCAGTTGTTCGTTGACTGAAGCGCAAATGCTGGCAGGAAAACCGTTATAACCTTTAAAAGACGGCACAGCTCCTTGACTGCGAATATACCGATCAGCTAAATGATCAAGTTCACCGGTCGTCATACCGGGCTCGATGTGTTCCACCAAGAAATGATTCGTTTCCGTACCCACTCTCTCAGCTTTCCTCATAAAGCTTAATTCCGTCCCCGACTTGCAAATGATCATTACAGCTAACCCCGCAACAAGGACACGATATTTTTGGAAACCACATCAATATCCTGTTCTCCGTCAATATGACGCAGAAGATTCTGGTTCTCATAAAACGTGAGGAGTGGTGCTGTTTTATTACTATATTCGTCAAGTCGTGTTCTTACGCTATCCTCGTTATCGTCAGGGCGCTGATAGAGCTCCCCGCCATCTTTATCGCAAATGCCTTCAACCTTCGGAGGATTAAAGACAACATGATAGCTAGTTCCACAGATTTTGCAAACTCGCCGTCCTGTGATTCGTACCAACAATTTGTCACGATCCACTTTCAGGTTGATGACATCATCAAGCTTCGTATCCAAACGACCCAAAATTTGATCCAAGGCTTCAGCCTGAGCCAAAGTTCTAGGAAAACCGTCCAGCAAGAAACCTTTCTTACAGTCCGGCTGTTGCAGCCGCTCTTCAACGATACCAATCGTTACATCATCCGGAACAAGTTCACCCTTGTCGATATATTCCTTGGCTTTAATGCCAATAGGTGTTCCCTGTTTCATCGCCAGGCGAAACGCATCACCTGTCGAGATATGAGGAATGCCGAATTCCTTCACAATGACATCTGCTTGTGTACCTTTACCAGCCCCCGGAGGGCCCATGATTAAAATATTCACAATCTGTCACTCCTCAAGACGACCCCTACACAAGAAACAGCACAAAAGGTGCCGGTAAGTATGCGAACATCCTAAGCCGGAACCTGTTGCCTATTTGTTGATGAAGCCTTTGTAATGGCGTTTGATCAGTTGGCTTTCGATCTGCTTCATCGTATCCAATGCTACACCGATAATGATGAGCAATGAAGTACCGCCAATTTGCACGGAACGAGGCAAGCCCGAAAGCGAACCGAAGAATACCGGCAATACGGATATGACTGCCAGGAACAAAGCTCCTGTCATTGTCAAACGTGACATTACTCGTGTCAGGTATTTCTCCGTGGCTTTACCCGGGCGAATTCCCGGAATATAACCGCCGTTTTTCTTCATGTTGTCGGCCATTTGCTGCGGATTCATCTGTACAAAGGTATAGAAGAATGTGAAACCGATAATCATTACGACATACAAAACCATACCCAGCGGCTTGTCATAATACAAGTAAGTGGTAATCCACTTCGCCCAAGCATGGTCTGCCCAAAAACTCGCAATAATTGTCGGGAATTGCAGCAATGATACCGCAAAGATTACCGGAATAACGCCTGCCGCATTAATTTTCATCGGAATATGCGTATTCTGGCCACCGTACATTTTGTTACCAACTACACGTTTGGCGTATTGTACCGGGATTTTCCGAATACCTTGCTGGATGTAGATAACACCCACAATAATCAGAATAATCACCAAGGCAATAATAATTGCCTTCAGAATATTCATAAACAGCTGATCTGCCTGAATAAACTGGGATTCTACAACCGTCCGGATATGTCTTGGAATACCTGCCGCGATCCCTGCAAAGATAACGATAGAGATACCGTTGCCGATTCCCTTTTCGGTAATTTGCTCACCTAGCCACATAAGGAACGTAGTTCCTGCTGTAAGCACAATAGCTATTACCAGATAATCTGCAAAAGTGGCTCCTGGAATCATCGCTGCACCATACAGTCGGTTAAAGCCGATCGACGTTCCGAATGCTTGAATCAAGCCCAGTATTACCGTACCATACCGTGTAAGTTGAGCCAACTTCTTTTTACCATGCTCTCCTTGTTTAGCCCATTCCGCAAGTTTCGGAATAACGTCCATTGACAGCAACTGTACAATGATGGACGCTGTAATATATGGCATAATCCCGAGGGCGAAGATCGAGAACTGATATAAAGCGCCCCCTGAGAAGGTGTTAAGGAGTCCAAACAACTCGCTTCCTGCCTGATCCTGAGAAGTAAAGACTTGCTTGTTCACGCCGGGAACCGGCACGAAGGAGCCAATACGGTATACAAACAGTATAAACAGGGTAAACAGGATTCGGGTTCTAAGATCCTCAACCCGCCATATATTTTTCAGGGTCTTGAACATTAGATCACCTCGGTTTTACCGCCGGCAGCTTCAATTTTCTCTACCGCAGATTGAGAGAACTTGTTCGCTTTAACTGTCAATTTTACAGTGATTTCACCGTTACCCAGAATTTTAATTCCGGATTTCGCGTTTTTCACAATGCCATTGTTCAGCAAAAACTCAGGGCTTACTTCTGTACCCGCTGCAAAATTGTTCAAATCTTCGATATTCAAAACCGCATACTCTTTACGAGTAGGATTTACGAAACCGCGTTTAGGCAAGCGACGATACAGTGGGTTTTGACCACCCTCGAAGCCCGGACGTACACCACCGCCGGAACGAGCGTTTTGACCCTTATGACCACGACCAGAAGTTTTACCCGTACCGCTACTAGGACCACGACCCAAACGTTTACGTTCTTTGCGGGAGCCTGGAGCTGGGGAAAGCTCATGTAACTTCATCGTTCGTTGCACCTCCTTGATTATTGTTAAAATGCTTTATTTCCTATGCCTCGATTTCTTTAACAGAAACCAAATGGCTAACTTGATTGATCATCCCGCGAATCGCTGGATTGTCGGGTTGAATTACTTTATGGTTGATTTTACGCAAGCCGAGCGTTTTAACAGTCGTTCTTTGAGTACCAGGACGACCGATCAACGAACGAACGAGGGTAATTTCTAATTTCGCCATGACATTCCCTCCTTAGCCCAGCAGCTCTTCGATGGATTTGCCGCGCAATTTTGCAACTTCTTCAGCGCGTTTCAAGCGGGACAAACCTTCCAATGTCGCATTGACCATGTTCATGGAATTCGAAGAACCCAGAGATTTTGTCAAGATATCACCTACACCAGCAAGTTCCAGTACAGCACGAACCGGACCGCCAGCGATAACTCCAGTACCTTCCGATGCCGGTTTCAACAGAACCCGGCCAGCACCGAACTTACCTGTAACAAGGTGAGGAATAGTTGTTCCTACGAGCGGAACGTGAACCAAGTTTTTCTTAGCATCTTCAATACCTTTGCGAATCGCATCAGGTACTTCGCCAGCTTTACCGATTCCGGCGCCTACCCAGCCGTTACCGTCGCCTACTACTACCAGAGCACTAAAGCTGAAACGGCGTCCGCCTTTGACAACTTTAGCTACACGATTAATATTTACTACTCTTTCAGTCAGTTCCAAAGTGTTCGGATCTACACGCAAGTCGTTAACCTCCTTTTGAGAAATGTCTTAGAATTCAAGGCCTGCTTCGCGAGCTGCATCAGCCAAAGCTTGAATCCGTCCATGATACAAGTATCCACCACGGTCAAATACGATGTTAGCATGACCTTTTTCTTTTGCACGTTTAGCAACGAGTTCGCCAACCTTACGAGCCGCCTCTACGCTACCACCGTTTTTGATCTCACTGCTCAGTTCTTTATCCATAGTGGATGCAGATACCAATGTTACACCAGCTACATCATCAATCAATTGTGCGTAGATATGTTTGGAAGACCGGAATACGTTCAAACGAGGACGCAAAGCCGTACCTTCGATTTTCTTACGTACACGCAGATGTCTTCTGACACGTGCTTTATTTTTATCTTGTTTTGTAATCATCTTAAGTTTTCACTCCCTTCAGTTTGCCTTTTAAAGCTTTATACTAAGACGCACTGGGTAAAAAAGAAGCACGAAGTCTTTCCTGCAGAAAGACCGCACAAAGTCGGTAAGAAACTTATTTCTTCTTACCGGCTTTACCTTCTTTACGAATGATGCGCTCGCCTTCGTATTTAATCCCTTTACCTTTGTAGGGCTCAGGTTCACGAACGGAACGAATTTTAGCAGCATAGGCACCTACACGCTCTTTATCAATTCCACGAACGATGATTTTAGTGTTCGAAGGAACTTCGAATTCGATGCCCGCTTCCGGTGTGATTTCAACCGGGTGAGAGTATCCAACGTTCAGAACGATTTTATCTCCGGATTTGCTTGCACGATATCCGACCCCAACCAGCTCCAGAGATTTTGAAAACCCTTCAGTTACACCACTTACCATGTTGTTGACAACGCTGCGGGTTGTTCCATGCAAAGAGCGGTGAAGTTTGTTGTCCGAAGGACGAATTACGTTGATTTCATTGTTTTCCACAGTAACGGACATGTCTTTATGAAGCTCACGAGTCAATGTTCCTTTAGGACCTTTAACTGTGATCGCTGTGTTGTTCAAAGTTACGTCAACACCACTTGGTACTGTGATTGGCTTACGACCAATACGGGACATATCTGTTGCACCTCCTATCTTTTAAACGTTATCTTACCAAACGTAGCAAACCACTTCTCCGCCGGCTTTAGACTGACGTGCTTCTTTGTCGGTCATGATACCTTTGGATGTCGAAATGATCGCGATCCCGAGTCCACCCAGAACGCGTGGAATTTCGTTGCTCTTCGTGTAAACACGAAGACCTGGTTTACTGATTCTTTTCAAACCTGTAATAACACGTTCGTTGTTTGCACCGTATTTCAAGAAAACACGGATGATCCCTTGTTTGCTATCTTCAACAAATTCCGCATCACGAATGAATCCTTCACGTTTCAGGATGTCGGCGATTTGTTTTTTCATTGTAGATGCAGGCATTTCTACTGTTTCGTGACGAACTGTGTTCGCGTTACGAATACGAGTAAGCATATCTGCAATTGGATCAGACATAGTCATTGTGTATAAACCTCCTTCCCAAACAGGACTTTTTACCAGCTTGCTTTTTTCACGCCAGGAATCTGGCCTTTATAAGCTAATTCACGGAAGCAAATTCTGCAGATCTTAAACTTTTGCAGTACCGAATGTGGACGACCACAACGCTCGCAACGAGTATAAGCACGAACTTTAAACTTTGGTGTGCGTTGTTGTTTGACTTTCATTGAAGTTTTTGCCACTTAGCCTGACACCTCCTAAATAGTTTCGGAGAACAGGGTGTCTCTTATATCAGACGCCCAAAACGTTATGCCAACATTACTTTGCGAAAGGCATGCCCAGTTGAGTCAGAAGCTCACGGGACTCTTCGTCAGTTTTGGCAGTCGTTACGATAACGATGTCCATACCACGAACTTTATCAACTTGATCGTACTCGATTTCCGGGAAGATCAATTGTTCTTTCAGACCAAGTGTGTAGTTACCACGTCCGTCGAAAGCTTTTGTTGAAACACCATGGAAGTCACGTACGCGAGGAAGCGTGATATTGAACAATTTGTCCAAGAAATAATACATACGCTCGCCACGAAGTGTTACCTTAACACCGATTGGCATGTTTTCACGCAATTTAAAACCTGCAATAGATTTTTTTGCGCGAGTGATTACTGGTTTTTGACCAGCGATCAACTGCATGTCGCTCACAGCCGAATCGAGCACTTTGGAGTTTTGGACTGCGTCGCCAACACCCATGTTGATTACAACTTTCTCGATTTTAGGCACTTGCATTACTGATGTATAGCTAAACTTCTGCATCAAGGCAGGAGTGATTTCTTTCAAGAAACGCTCTTTCATTCTTGTTGTTGCCATGAATCATAGACCTCCTTTCTTTGAAAATTAATTAGTCGATCACTTCGCCAGAACGTTTTGCAATGCGCACTTTTTTTCCGTTGTCCAATACTTTGTAACCAACACGAGTTACTTTTCCGCTCTTCGGATCAATGTGCATAACGTTGGAAACGTGAATCGGAGCTTCTTTCTCGATGATGCCGCCTTGTGGATTCAACTGATTAGGCTTTTGGTGTTTTTTAATCATGTTAACACCTTCCACAAGCACACGGTTTTGACGAGGGTAAGCAGCGATAACGCGACCTTTTTTACCTTTATCTTTACCAGTAATCACCAGAACAGTGTCGTCTTTTTTGACGTGCAGCTTGTTGTTATGGGATTCCAGAACTTTTTTCACTTTTGGCATTTCGTACACCTCCTACAGGCACATTTTAAGGTGAATTTAGATCACTTCCGGAGCCAAGGAAACGATTTTCATGAAGTCCTTGTCACGAAGTTCACGAGCAACTGGTCCGAAAATACGAGTACCACGTGGGCTCTTGTCTTCTTTAACGACCACTGCTGCGTTCTCGTCAAATCCGATATAGGAACCGTCTTTACGGCGGATAGAACGTTTAGTACGAACGACAACCGCTCTTACTACATCACCCTTTTTGACAACGCCGCCTGGTGTTGCTTGTTTTACGGAACAAACGATCAGGTCACCAATTTGAGCTGTACGACGTCCCGTACCACCGAGCACACGGATACACATCAGTTCCTTCGCGCCGGAATTGTCAGCTACAGTCAAACGTGTAAATGGTTGAATCATTTATTTATCCTCCTTTCGGAAAAACTACGCTACATTAAATTATAACAGCTTTTTCAATGATTTCGACCAGTCTCCAGTTTTTGTCTTTGGACAAAGGGCGAGTTTCCATGATTTTAACAGTATCACCGATTTGTGCGGTGTTGTTTTCATCATGAGCTTTGAATTTCTTTGTTACTTTGATACGTTTATGGTAGAGATCATGTTTTTTGTAAGTTTCTACAGCAATCACAATCGTTTTGTCCATTTTATCGCTGACTACTTTACCGACTAACACTTTACGGGCATTACGTTCGCTCATTGTTGGCCTCCTTCCTAATTACAGGCGGAATCTCCACCCGGTCTGATATCTTAGCTAATCCCAAGTTCTCTTTCACGGATCACGGTTTTAGCACGAGCAATTTCCTTACGTACATCGCCGATCCGAGTCGGGTTATCAAGCTGACCGGTAGCGAGTTGAAAACGAAGGTTAAAGAGTTCTTCTTTGAACCCAGAGATCTTTTGTTCAATTTCAGCAGTGGTTAGGTTGCGAAATTCACTAGCCTTCATTTGCTTCACCACCCAATTCTTCACGTTTCACAAACTTAGTTTTGATTGGCAGTTTGTGAGCGGCAAGACGCATTGCTTCACGAGCAATCTCTTCCGGAACACCAGCAAGTTCGAACATGATCTTACCTGGTTTCACTACTGCAACCCATTTTTCTACGTTACCTTTACCACTACCCATACGAACCTCAAGAGGCTTCTGAGTAATTGGTTTGTCAGGGAAAATTTTAATCCAAACCTTACCACCACGTTTGATGTAACGAGTCATCGCAATACGAGCAGCTTCGATCTGACGGTTAGTAATCCATGCAGGTTCAGTAGCTTGCAAACCATACTCACCAAAGTTCAGTGTAGTGCCGCCTTTTGCACGACCCTTCATATGACCACGTTGTTGCTTACGATGTTTTACGCGTTTTGGTACCAACATGATTAGTTGCCTCCTTCCTGAGGAGCTTGTTTCTTGGCTGGAGGAAGAACCTCTCCACGATAGATCCATACTTTTACGCCAATACGCCCGTAAGTAGTATGAGCTTCCGCTGTACCGTAGTCAATGTCGGCACGAAGCGTATGCAGTGGAACTGTTCCTTCGCTGTACCCTTCGGAACGAGCGATTTCGGCACCGCCAAGACGTCCGCCTACTTGAGTTTTAATTCCTTTTGCTCCGGAACGCATAGTTCTTTGGATCGCTTGTTTCAAAGCACGACGGAAAGAAACGCGACGTTCCAATTGTTGTGCAATGCTCTCTGCAACCAAGATTGCATCCAGCTCAGGATTTTTAATTTCAGAGATATTGATGTGTACCTTTTTACCGCCTGCGATTTTAGTGATTTCATTACGCAAGTTTTCAACTTCGGAACCACCCTTACCGATAACCATACCAGGTTTCGCAGTGTGAATCGTTACGTTGACGCGGTTAGCTGCTCTCTCGATTTCAACACGGGATACAGCGGAATCTTTCAATCTTTTTTTCAGATGTTCACGAATTCTAACGTCTTCCAGCAAAAGATCACCGAAATCTTTGCCTGCATACCATTTGGATTCCCAATCACGGATAATACCGATTCGGAGTCCGACGGGATTTACCTTTTGGCCCACACGTTTTCCCTCCTTATTTTTCAGATACCACCAGAGTAATATGACTGGTGCGTTTATTGATGCGGCTTGCACGACCCATTGCACGCGGGCGGAACCGTTTCATTGTAGGACCTTGGTTTACAAAAACTTGTGATACTACCAACTTGTTCACGTCCAAAGAGTAGTTGTGGTCTGCATTTGCAATAGCAGAGTTCAACAGCTTCTCAACGACTGGTGAAGCGGATTTCGGAGTGTGACGAAGAATTGCGATCGCCTCACCAACCTGCTTACCGCGGATCAAATCGATAACGAGTTTAACTTTACGAGCAGAAATCCGTACGGATTTAGCATGTGCTTTTGCTTCCATTGAGTTTACCTCCTCTCAAACACTACGCTGTGTTGATTATCTTCTTGTTTTCTTATCGTCATCCGTATGGCCTTTATAGGTACGTGTTGGAGCGAATTCGCCCAATTTGTGTCCGACCATATCTTCCGTTACGTATACTGGCACGTGTTTACGACCATCGTATACACCAAACGTATGTCCGATAAATTGTGGGAAAATCGTAGAGCGACGGGACCAAGTTTTGATCACGACTTTCTTGTCCGATTCGTTCAAAACCTCTACTTTTTTCAGCAGGTAACCATCAACGAATGGTCCTTTTTTGAGACTGCGACCCATGTATGAATCCTCCCTTCGTTAAAACGTTGTCGTTCCTTAATATGTTAACGTGCGACTTAAGCGCACGTCTTATTACTTAGTACGACGACGAACGATGTATTTATCAGATGCTTTACCTTTTTTACGTGTTTTGTAACCAAGGGTTGGTTTACCCCATGGAGACATCGGAGATTTACGTCCGATTGGAGCGCGACCTTCACCACCACCGTGTGGGTGATCGTTAGGGTTCATAACAACACCGCGAACTTCAGGACGTTGTCCCAACCAACGGCTACGTCCGGCTTTACCGATCTTCACCAATTCATGGTCTTCGTTACCAACAGAACCGATTGTAGCGCGGCAAACTTTCAGAACGCGACGAACTTCACCAGAAGTCAAACGAATAGTTACATACTTCTCTTCTTTACCAAGAAGTTGGGCTTCCGTACCGGCAGCACGAACGAGTTGACCACCTTTGCCCGGTTTCAATTCGATGTTGTGGATAACCGTACCTACTGGAATGTTTTCCAAAGGCAAAGAGTTACCGATTTTGATATCGGAACCTACACCGGATACCACTTCGTCTCCTACTTTCAAGCCTTTAGGAGCGATGATGTAACGTTTTTCACCATCCACATAGTGGATAAGTGCGATGTTGGACGTACGGTTCGGATCATATTCGATCGTAGCAACGCGGCCCGGTATTCCATCTTTGTTACGTTTGAAGTCGATAATACGGTATTTACGTTTATGTCCACCGCCATGATGACGAACCGTAATTTTACCTTGGTTATTACGTCCAGCTTGCTTGCTCAGAGGCGCCAGCAACGATTTCTCGGGCTGATTAGTTGTGATCTCCTCGAAAGTAGATACAGACATAGCACGTCTGGCCGGGGACGTCGGTTTATACTTTTTAATTGGCACTGAGTTTCCCTCCTTACTTTACAGTTTCAATTATACCGTTTCAAAAAACTCAAGCGGCTTACTGTCTTTGCTCAGCGTTACGAACGCTTTTTTCCACTCGCTCGTATAGCCGGAATGACGGCCGTAGCGTTTTGGTTTTGCAGGAACACGAAGCGTGTTTACGTTACTTACTTTCACGTTAAAGATTGCTTCGATTGCTTTTTTAACTTCGACTTTATTGGAACGAATGTCTACCTCGAAAACGTATTTCAAGTCATTCATCATACCAGCCGTACGTTCGGTGATTACCGGACGTTTGATAATATCACGAGGATCCTTCATTACGCGAGCACCTCCTCTACCTTCTGAACTGCTTCCTTCGTAATGATCAGTTTGTCGTGTCCAAGCACGTCAAGAACATTAATGCCGTCTGCGGATACAAACTTCACACCAGGAATATTACGAGCGGACAGAGCAACATTATCATCATAGCTAGGAGCTACGATCAATGCTTTACGGTCAGCTTTAAGGTTGTTCAAAATGGCTGCGAATTCTTTCGTTTTAGGTCCGTTCAGTGTAAGAGCGTCCAATACGATGATTTCATTCTCAATCACTTTAGAAGACAAAGCCGATTTGATCGCCAAGCGACGAACCTTTTTAGGCAATTTGTAAGCATAGCTGCGTGGAGTCGGACCAAATACAGTACCGCCACCAACCCATTGCGGTGCACGGATCGAACCTTGACGAGCGCGGCCAGTACCTTTTTGTTTCCAAGGTTTACGTCCGCCACCACGTACTTCAGAACGTCCTTTTACTTTGTGAGTACCTTGACGCAGGGAAGCCAATTGCATAACAACAGCGTCATGAAGAACGTGTTTATTCGGTTCGATACCGAATACTGCGTCGTTCAATTCAATTTCGCCAACTTGGCTGCCGCTAATATTAAAAAGTGCTACTTTTGGCATTTCGTGTTCCTCCTTTCTTCAGTTGTTTATTTTTTCACCGTTTCTAGTACTTTAACGAAGCTGTTTTTAGGTCCCGGAATGGAGCCTTTCACGAGCAATACATTACGTTCTGTATCGATCTTAACAACTTCAAGGCGTTGGATCGTTACCGTTTCATGCCCCATGTGTCCTGGCAGGTGTTTACCTTTAGGAACGCGGTTAGCTTGAATGGAGCCCATCGAACCTGGACCTCTGTGGTAACGCGAGCCGTGTGCCATTGGTCCGCGGCTTTGTCCCCAACGTTTGATAACGCCGGCAAAACCTTTACCTTTAGAAATACCTGTTACGTCAACGAATTCGCCTTCTGTGAAGACATCAGCCTTCAGTTCTTGGCCAACCTCGTACGCAGCAAGGTCGATGCCACGAAGTTCACGAACGTAGCGCTTAGGTGCAGTATTTGCTTTTTTCGCATGTCCTGCTTCAGGTTTATTGGATCTTTTTTCTTTTTTATCAGAGAAACCGAGTTGAATAGCTTCGTATCCATCGTTTTCCAGATCTTTCTTTTGCAGAACAACACAAGGGCCCGCTTCGATAACCGTAACAGCAAGTACGTTACCTTCAGGGGTAAACACTTGAGTCATTCCGAGTTTTTTTCCTAAGATACCTTTCATGTTGACACCTCTTTTCTTTTCCTAATCACAAATTACAATTTAATTTCGATATCTACACCGGACGGCAGGTCCAAGCGCATCAAGGCATCCACAGTTTGTGGAGTCGGGTTAACAATGTCGATCAGACGCTTATGTGTGCGCATTTCGAACTGCTCCCGGGAATCCTTGTACTTGTGTACCGCACGGAGAATAGTAATGATTTGTTTTTCAGTTGGCAGCGGAATTGGTCCGGATACACCTGCGCCCGAACGTTTAGCTGTTTCAACAATTTTCTCAGCGGATTGATCAAGAATTCTGTGGTCGTAAGCTTTCAAACGAATACGAATCTTTTGCTTTGCCATTTTAGTCCCTCCTTCTATCGCCCAATTTGGTATCGGACATACTCCGTGAAAATTTTCCGACATCCCTCCCATGGCAAAGGGGCCGGGTGTGTCAGTAACCTCTCACATCATCGCACAGTCACAAACAACATTAGTTATTATATCTAATAGTTCTGCCTATTGCAAGCAAAAATGAAAAAACAATGTATCTTATTTTGAAAAGATACAATTGCACTCGCAGCTCGCGATTTATTCAAGAGAAAAGCCCCCGCACTAGGGCAGGGGCTTCTTTTAGCTCCGTTCCAATACAATGTTACTCGTTCCAGTACAATGTTGCTTTATTTAAAGGCCAAAGCCTTCTTATTTAGAGATTGTTGCTACCGCACCGGCGCCAACTGTACGTCCACCTTCACGAATAGAGAACTTAGTTCCTTCTTCGATAGCGATTGGGTTGATCAGTTGAACAGTAACTGTGATGTTGTCACCAGGCATTACCATTTCGGAACCTTCTGGCAAAGTGATGATACCAGTTACGTCAGTTGTACGGAAGTAGAACTGTGGACGGTAACCAGTGAAGAAAGGTTTGTGACGTCCACCCTCTTCTTTAGTCAAAACGTAGATTTGAGCAGAGAATTCTGTATGAGGTTTAACAGAACCTGGTTTAGCCAATACTTGGCCACGCTCGATTTGTGCACGATCTACACCGCGAAGCAATGCGCCAATGTTATCGCCAGCTTGAGCAGAGTCAAGCAATTTACGGAACATTTCTACGCCTGTTACTACGGATTTACGGGATTCTTCTTGAATACCGATGATTTCGATTTCGTCGCCCACTTTAACAGTACCACGCTCTACACGGCCTGTAGCAACTGTACCACGACCTGTGATGGAGAAAACGTCCTCGACAGGCATCAAGAAAGGCTTGTCAGTGTCGCGTTCTGGAGTTGGGATGTAAGTGTCGATTGTTTCGAACATTTCAACGATTTTCTTAGCATAGTCGCCCTCTGGGTTTTGCAGAGCTTCACGAGCGGAACCGCGAATGATTGGAGTGTCGTCGCCCGGGAAGTCATATTCGCTCAGCAAGTCACGAACTTCCATTTCAACCAATTCCAACAACTCTTCGTCTTCAACCATGTCACATTTGTTCAGGAATACAACGATGTAAGGTACGCCTACTTGGCGGGACAACAGGATGTGCTCGCGAGTTTGCGGCATTGGGCCGTCAGCTGCGGATACAACCAGAATCGCTCCGTCCATTTGTGCAGCGCCAGTGATCATGTTTTTAACATAGTCGGCGTGACCTGGGCAGTCAACGTGTGCATAGTGACGGTTAGGTGTTTCGTATTCCACGTGTGCTGTGGAGATTGTGATACCGCGTTCGCGCTCTTCTGGAGCTTTATCGATTTGGTCGAATGCTACAGCAGCACCACCGTAAGTTTTGGACAATACAGTTGTGATTGCAGCAGTCAAAGTAGTTTTACCATGATCGACGTGACCAATAGTACCGATGTTAACGTGCGGTTTGTTACGTTCAAACTTAGCCTTTGCCATTTGAACAATTCCTCCTCAATAACTTGTTTTATTTTTAGGCTGCCGGTTTCCTCTTGGAAAAACCTTGATTATACCAGTCAGCTGATACATTGTATTACTCGCCGCCTTTGGTTTTGGCAACGATCTCTTCAGCAATGCTCTTCGGAACTTCTTCATAATGAGAAAGCTCCATGGAGAACACGCCGCGTCCTTGTGTACCAGAACGAAGTGTAGTCGAGTATCCGAACATTTCGGACAAAGGCACCTTCGCACGAATGATTTGAGCTCCACTACGGGAATCCATACCTTCAATCCGGCCACGACGGGAGTTCAACATACCCATTACGTCACCCATGTATTCCTCAGGAACCGTTACTTCAACTTTCATAATCGGCTCAAGCAATACTGGTTTACATTTGTCTTTCGCTGCTTTCAGCGCCATTGATCCGGCAATTTTAAACGCCATTTCATTGGAATCGACATCATGGTATGATCCGTCCACAATTGTAGCTTTAACGTCCACAAGCGGGAAGCCTGCGATAACGCCGTTTTTCATTTGTTCCTCAATACCAGCAAGAGCAGGAGCGATGTACTCTCTAGGAACAGAGCCGCCGACTACCTTACTTTCGAATTGGCTACCAGTACCTGGCTCAAGCGGTTCGAACTCAACCCATACGTGACCATATTGACCACGACCACCGGATTGACGAACGAATTTACCTTCGACACGTGCTGGAGCACGGAACGTTTCACGGTAAGCAACCTGTGGTTTACCCACATTGGTTTCCACCTTAAACTCACGACGCATACGGTCGATGATGATATCAAGGTGAAGCTCACCCATACCTGCTAAGATGGTTTGGCCTGTTTCTTCGTTAGTATGAGCGCGAAGAGTTGGATCTTCTTCGGTCAATTTACCGAGAGCAACAGACATTTTATCTTGGTCAGCTTTGGTTTTAGGCTCAACCGCGATTTCGATAACCGGATCAGGGAAATTCATGGACTCGAGAATAACTGGATTCTTCTCATCACACAGTGTATCACCTGTACCTGTATCTTTCAAACCTACAGCTGCCGCAATATCACCGGAGTAGACTACAGTGATTTCTTGACGGCTGTTCGCATGCATTTGAAGAATACGTCCGATACGTTCGCGTTTGCCTTTTGTTGCATTCAATACGTATGAACCGGATTGAAGAACACCGGAGTATACGCGGAAGAATGTCAACTTACCAACGTAAGGGTCCGTCATGATTTTGAAGGCCAATGCCGAGAATGGCTCTTCATCGGAAGAGTGACGTTCAACTTCCGTACCGTCTTCCAAATGCCCTTGAATACTTGGCACGTCAGTAGGAGCCGGCAAGTAATCGAGAACAGCATCCAACATCAGCTGAACACCTTTGTTACGGTAAGAAGATCCACAGATAACTGGGAAGATTTTAACTTCTACAACACCTTTACGGAGAGCGGCTTTAATTTCGGCAACCGAAATTTCTTCGCCTTCCAGGTATTTCATTGTCAATTCTTCGTCCAGTTCAGCAACCTTCTCGATCAATTCATTGCGAAGTTCTTCAACTTGATCTTTGAATTCCGCAGGAATTTCGACTTCTTCGATATCTTGACCAAGATCATCTTTGTACATATGAGCTTTTTGTTCAACGATATCGATAATACCAGTAAAATCATTTTCTGCACCGATTGGCAATTGAATCGCAACTGCGTTCGCTTGAAGGCGATCACGCATGTCGGAGACAACATTCAGGAAGTCGGCACCAATGATATCCATTTTGTTTACATATGCGATCCGCGGAACGCCGTAGCGATCAGCCTGTCTCCATACGGTTTCGGACTGAGGCTCAACGCCTTCTTTCGCACTGAAAACACCAACTGCTCCGTCCAATACACGAAGGGAACGTTCAACTTCAACAGTGAAGTCAACGTGCCCCGGGGTGTCGATGATATTGACGCGGTGACCTTTCCAGGCAGCGGTCGTCGCAGCGGAAGTAATCGTGATTCCGCGCTCTTGTTCTTGTTCCATCCAGTCCATTGTCGCAGCGCCTTCGTGAACTTCACCGATTTTGTGCGTACGTCCTGTGTAGAACAAGATCCGCTCTGTTGTTGTGGTTTTACCCGCGTCAATATGAGCCATGATCCCGATATTACGTGTATTCGTCAAGGAGAACTCTCTTGCCATGAAATGGGTCTCCCTTCAAAATTGAAGTTATTTTTTTGAGCTGAATCCTACCAACGGTAGTGAGCAAACGCTTTGTTTGCTTCAGCCATTTTGTGCGTATCTTCGCGTTTTTTCACGGAAGCGCCTGTGTTGTTGGAAGCGTCGATAATTTCAGCCGCCAAACGCTCTTCCATAGTTTTCTCACCGCGGTTGCGGGAGTAGTTTACGAGCCAACGTAAACCCAGGGAAGTACGTCTTTCTGGTTTTACCTCGATTGGTACTTGGTAGTTGGCACCGCCGACACGGCGTGCTTTAACTTCCAGGACTGGCATGATATTCTTGATAGCTGCTTCAAAAACTTCCATCGGGTCATTCCCCGTACGTTCTTGGATAAGCTTGAACGCATTGTACAGAATGCTTTGAGCAACGCCTCGTTTTCCGTCGAGCATGATGCGGTTGATCAGGCGGGTAACCAACTTGCTGTTATATACCGGATCTGGCAACACGTCTCTTTTGGTAACTGGACCTTTGCGTGGCATGGATATCCCCCTTTCTTACATGTTAAACCGATTTATTCGGTTTATATTCATTAGGATTTTTTAGCTTTAGGGCGTTTTGCGCCGTATTTGGAACGAGCTTGCATGCGGTTGTTTACGCCTGCAGTATCCAAAGCACCGCGAACGATATGGTAACGTACACCTGGAAGGTCTTTTACACGACCGCCGCGAATCAGCACTACGCTGTGTTCTTGCAGGTTGTGTCCGATACCCGGAATGTAAGCAGTCACCTCTACACGGTTCGTCAAACGAACACGAGCATATTTACGAAGTGCGGAGTTTGGTTTTTTTGGAGTCATAGTACCTACACGAGTGCATACTCCGCGTTTTTGCGGGGCACTGATGTCGGTAGCTTCACGTTTCAAGGCGTTAAAACCTTTTTGCAAAGCCGGTGATTTCGATTTCTCGATTTTGGCTTGACGTCCTTTACGAACCAGTTGGTTAATAGTTGGCATTGTGGTTGCCACCCCCTTCCTCAATTTTTCCTGTTGCTTCACAAACCATTTCTAAGCCCACAGACCCAGGCGGTTCATAAAAGAACAAATGAAAAGTCTTTGCCGCCAAGAATTCATTCTCTTAGACAAAAACGTTCCTTACCCTATTGTTTTACGATAGCAGCCATAGCGGCTCCCACTTCAATCCCACATGCAGCTCCGAGATTTTTCATTGTATCTACAAAAGTCACCTTGACTCCCTGCTTGTTGCACAAAGCAATGATGTTGGAAGTGAGACGTGGATCTGCGTCTTCCGCCACATATACTTCAGAGGCGAAGCCCAATTCAACCATACAAATGGTTTGTTTGGTACCGATTTTGACATGAGCATCTTGCAGTCCCTGTTCTTTAGACATATCTCATTCCTCCGAAAAGACACAATAGCATATAGGCTACTCACGCACCTTTGCTATATTAGCATTGACTATAAGCAATGTCAAGAAAATTATCGACTATAGTCTACTTAACAAAGCAATACATTTCATTTCAAGAGAAAAGCGCCGGAACACCGTCTGATAGAGCATAATCTAAAAGCTCCATCAGAGAACGAATGTTCCGGGCCCATCATGCCATTTGTTAACGTTATATTACTCGGCCGAAATCGGTTCGAGTTCTTCGGAAGAGGATTGCTCCCCTTCCGGTTGGGCAAATTTCACACTGCGGTAACGATTCATACCTGTACCCGCAGGGATCAACTTACCAATAATGACGTTCTCTTTCAGACCAAGCAACTGATCGACTTTGCCTTTTATAGCCGCATCGGTCAGCACGCGAGTGGTCTCTTGGAAAGATGCTGCTGACAAGAAGGAGTCAGTTTCCAGAGATGCCTTGGTGATACCAAGCAGAACTGGTTTGGCTACCGCTGGCTCTTGGCCACTGAGAATTGCTGTCTTGTTCGCATTCTCATACTCGTGTACATCAACAAAGGAGCCTGGAAGCAGCGTGGTATTCCCCGCATCAAGGATACGAATTTTACGCAACATTTGACGGATCATAACTTCCACGTGCTTATCATTGATTTCTACGCCCTGATTCCGATATACGCGTTGAACTTCTTGAAGGATATAGTTCTGTACTCCGCGAATACCTTTAATGCGCAGCATTTCTTTAGGGTCGATTGAACCGTCTGTCAGTTCATCCCCAGCTTCAACAGTCATGCCTTCGCTTACGCGCAGACGAGAACCATACGTAACCGAATAAGTTTTCGTTTCAGCTTCACCCTGAATGTCGATCTCACGGCGATCTTTACCTTCACGAATTTCTTTAACTGTACCGTCAATTTCACTGATGGTTGCCTGACCTTTAGGATTACGTGCTTCGAAAAGCTCCTGAATACGCGGCAAACCTTGTGTAATATCGTCGCCCGCTACACCGCCTGTGTGGAATGTACGCATTGTAAGCTGGGTTCCTGGTTCACCGATGGATTGTGCCGCGATAATACCAACTGCTTCACCAATCTCAACGTGTTTGCCAGTAGCCAGATTGCGACCGTAGCATTTCTTGCAGACGCCATGTTTGGCACGACAGCTCAGTACAGAACGAATTTGAACCTTCTGTACACCGGCTTTAACAATTGCTTCAGCTTTGTCGGAATCGATCAATTCGTTACGGCCAGCCAAAATCTCGCCAGTCTCCGGATGACGTACCGTTTCAAAGCAATAGCGACCTTCCAGGCGGTCATACAGATCCTCAATAACTTCTTTACCGTCCTGAATACGGCTTACTGTAAAGCCTTTGTCAGTTCCGCAATCTTCTTCACGCACGATAACATCCTGCGCCACATCGACAAGACGACGAGTCAGGTAACCTGAGTCAGCCGTACGAAGCGCTGTATCCGCCAAACCTTTACGCGCTCCGTGAGTGGAGATGAAGTACTCGAGTACTGTCAAACCTTCACGGAAGTTCGATTTAATTGGGAGCTCGATAATGCGACCGGATGGATTGGCCATCAGACCACGCATACCGCCGAGCTGGGTAATCTGTGATTTGTTACCCCGCGCTTTGGAGTCTACCATCATCATGATGGAGTTATAGCGATCCATAGACTTCATCAGCACTTCGGTAATATCATCTTTCGCTTTGGACCAAATATCAATAATCCGGTCATAGCGTTCCTCGTTCGTAATCAGACCACGACGGTATTGATTCGTTACGACTTGCGCTTTGTCCTCAGAACCTTTAAGAATTTCTTGTTTTTCCACTGGCACGATAACGTCCGATACAGCAACAGTTACACCTGCACGAGTAGAATACGTAAAGCCAAGCTGTTTGATTTTATCCAAAATCACAGCTGTTTCTGTTGTATGGTAAGTTTCAAAGCAACGGGCAATAATGTTACCAAGATAATCCTTACCCACCCCGCCAGCTTGCGGAGCATTTTGAATCGCTTCTGTAAGGTTTACACCCTTCTCGTAAACAAAGAACTCCTCAGCAGTACCATAAAGCAGGTTGGCACGGGTAGCATCATTGATGTACGGGAAGCTGGCCGGGAAAATTTCATTAAAGATAATTTTACCAACCGTTGTGATCAGCATTGCATCCTGTTGTTTTTCCGTAAAGCTCGTTTTATTCAAAGCTTTAACCGGAATAGCTACACGAGCATGAAGACCCGCTGTACCGCGCTGATAAGCCGATATAGCCTCGTTCATATTGCGAAGGATCATGTTGCTGCCTTCTTCTTCTTTGTTATCCATAGTCAGATAGAAAGAACCAAGGACCATATCCTGGGAAGGAGTAACAACGGGCTTGCCATCTTTCGGATTCAAAATGTTACCGGAGGCCAGCATGAGCAAACGTGCTTCTGCCTGGGCTTCCGCAGACAACGGAACGTGAACCGCCATTTGGTCACCGTCAAAGTCGGCATTATATGCCGTACATACGAGCGGATGCAAACGGATTGCACGACCTTCAACCAAAATCGGTTCAAACGCCTGAATACCGAGTCTATGCAACGTAGGGGCACGGTTCAGAAGAACCGGATGCTCCTTGATTACTTCTTCGAGTACATCCCATACTTCTGCGCTCACGCGCTCTACTTTACGTTTCGCGCTCTTGATGTTGTGTGCAAGACCTTTGTTCACCAGTTCTTTCATGACAAAAGGTTTGAACAGTTCCAATGCCATTTCTTTCGGCAAACCGCATTGGTACATTTTCAAGTACGGACCTACAACGATAACGGAACGACCGGAGTAGTCAACACGTTTTCCGAGCAAGTTTTGACGGAAACGTCCTTGTTTACCTTTCAGCATATGACTGAGCGATTTCAAAGGACGATTACCCGGACCTGTAACAGGGCGGCCACGACGACCATTATCGATCAGGGCGTCAACAGCTTCCTGCAGCATCCGTTTTTCATTTTGTACGATAATATCCGGAGCACCCAGATCTAGCAGGCGTTTCAGACGGTTGTTACGGTTAATAACACGGCGGTACAAGTCATTCAGGTCAGAGGTAGCAAAACGTCCACCATCCAGCTGTACCATCGGACGAAGCTCCGGAGGAATAACAGGCAGCACGTCCATGATCATCCAGTCTGGCTGGTTGCCGGAGTTACGGAACGCCTCAATCACTTCAAGACGCTTGATCGCACGGTTGCGGCGTTGTCCTTGAGCTGTACGCAGCTCTTCTTTCAGGAATTCCAGTTCTTTGTCTATATCCAAATCTTGAAGGAGCTTCTTAACCGCTTCAGCACCCATACCTGCCTGGAATCCGTAGCCGTATTTTTCACGGTAGCTGCGGTATTCTTTCTCGGACAGGAGTTGCTTTTTCTCCAATGGCGTATCTCCTGGATCAGTTACAACATAAGATGCGAAGTAAATGATCTCTTCCAGAGATCTTGGAGACATATCAAGAGCAAGACCCATACGGCTCGGAATGCCTTTAAAGTACCAAATATGCGATACAGGGGCAGCCAGCTCGATGTGACCCATACGCTCACGACGAACCTTAGCGCGGGTAACCTCTACGCCACAACGGTCACAGACAACACCTTTATAGCGCACGCGCTTGTACTTACCGCAATGACATTCCCAGTCTTTCGTAGGTCCGAAAATTTTCTCGCAAAATAGTCCTTCTTTTTCCGGTTTAAGCGTACGATAGTTAATCGTCTCCGGTTTTTTGACTTCTCCGCGGGACCAAGAACGAATCTTTTCGGGGGAAGCAAGCCCGATTTTCATATATTCGAAATTGTTAACGTCCAACAAGGAGCAACCCTCCTTAACCAAATCCTGAGTTTTTAGGTTTGATACCGCCCGGCAGCACCGGGCGGTATCAAGAAGCTCGATCCATCCTGTAGAGAATGGATCGAGGCATATAACAAAGCTGATATGATTCAGTCAGCAGACAGACTACTCTACGCCAACCTCAGAGCCTTCCAGATTTAAACTCAGCTTGTCGCTGGTTGTATCATCTTCATCATCAAGCTCTCTCATTTCGATCTCTTGCTCGTCTCCAGACAGAATCTTCACGTCCATACCCAAGCTTTGCAGCTCTTTGATCAAGACCTTGAATGATTCAGGCACACCCGGTTCAGGAACATTTTCACCTTTGACGATGGATTCGTAAGTTTTAACACGTCCAACCACATCATCGGATTTGACAGTCAAAATTTCCTGAAGCGTGTAAGCCGCGCCGTAGGCTTCCAGCGCCCATACTTCCATCTCCCCGAAGCGCTGACCACCGAATTGAGCTTTACCACCCAACGGCTGTTGCGTAACGAGAGAGTAAGGACCTGTAGAACGAGCATGGATTTTATCGTCAACCATATGCGCCAGTTTGATCATGTGCATGACACCGACAGTAACTTCACGTTCAAAACGATCACCTGTACGTCCGTCATACAACACCGTCTTACCATTGCGCTGCATGCCTGCCTCTTCCATCGTATCGAACACGTCATACTCCTTGGCACCATCGAATACCGGGGTTGCCACATGAATACCAAGACGCATTGCAGCCATACCCAGATGAATTTCAAGCACCTGTCCGATGTTCATCCGTGAAGGTACGCCCAGTGGATTAAGAACGACCTGTACTGGTGTACCGTCCGGCAGAAACGGCATATCTTCTTCAGGCAAGATACGGGCAACGACACCCTTGTTACCGTGACGTCCGGCCATTTTATCGCCTTCGGAAATTTTACGTTTTTGAGCAATATATACACGAACCAGTTGGTTTACGCCTGGTGGCAGTTCGTCGCCATTCTCACGTGTAAATACTTTGACGTCCACAACAATCCCGTCTGTTCCGTGAGGAACTCTCAAAGAAGTGTCACGAACCTCGCGTGCCTTCTCACCAAAGATCGCATGCAAGAGGCGCTCTTCGGCTGTCAGCTCCGTTACACCCTTAGGTGTTACTTTACCAACGAGAATGTCACCTGCACCGATTTCGGCACCGATGCGGATAATTCCACGCTCATCCAGATTACGGAGCGCTTCTTCACCAACATTCGGAATATCACGGGTGATTTCTTCCGGTCCAAGCTTCGTGTCGCGGGCTTCGGATTCGTATTCCTCAATATGAATGGAAGTGTATACGTCTTCCTTAACCAGCTTCTCACTCAGCAAGATCGCATCCTCGTAGTTGTAACCTTCCCAAGTCATGAAGGCAACGACAACGTTACGTCCCAATGCCAACTCGCCCATCTCTGTGGAAGGACCATCTGCGAGAATATCACCAGCCTTCACCACATCGCCTCTGTTAACAATTGGACGTTGGTTAATGCATGTTCCTTGGTTCGAACGCATAAATTTGTGTAATTTATACTTAACTATGTCGCCCTTCACTTCGGAACCATCTACCGTTTCGATACGACGCAGCCAAATTTCGTTAGCTGAAGAACGTTCGATGACACCGTCGTACTTGGATACAATACATACCCCGGAATCTTTCGCAGCCTTGTGCTCCATTCCTGTTCCGACCAAAGGAGACTTCGGAATCAACAATGGAACGGCCTGCCGTTGCATATTGGAACCCATCAACGCACGGTTGGAGTCATCGTTCTCTAGGAACGGAATCAGTGCAGTTGCCACGGACACGACCTGTTTAGGCGATACATCCATATAGTCAACACGGCTACTTGCCATTGGAATGATGTTATCAGACTGCTTGTTGTAACGGACAATGACGACTTCTTCCTTAAAGGTGCTGTCCTCTGTCAGTTCCTCATTTGCCTGGGCTACGATGTAGTTATCTTCTTCATCAGCCGTCAGGTAATCAATTTGGTCTGTAACTTTTCCGGTTTTCGGATCTACCCAACGATAAGGAGCTTCGATAAATCCGTACTCATTGATACGCGCGAAGGTAGACAAGGAGTTGATCAAACCAATGTTTGGTCCCTCTGGTGTCTCGATAGGACACATACGGCCGTAGTGACTCGGATGGACGTCACGTACTTCCATGCCCGCGCGTTCGCGTGTCAAGCCGCCGGGTCCGAGTGCGGACAAACGACGTTTGTGTGTCAATTCGGCAAGCGGATTCGTCTGATCCATAAACTGGGAGAGCTGGGAACTACCAAAAAACTCTTTAATTGAAGCAATTACCGGACGTATGTTAATCAGCGCCTGTGGCGTGATCACATTCGCATCCTGAATTGACATTCTTTCGCGCACCACACGTTCCATACGGGACAAACCGATGCGGAACTGGTTCTGGAGCAATTCACCTACAGAGCGCAAGCGACGGTTACCTAAATGGTCAATATCGTCCGTGCTTCCGATTCCGTGAAGTAAGTTAATAAAATAACTGATGGAGGAAATAATATCGGCAGGCGTAATATTTTTAACCGATTTATCAATATTTCCGTTGGCAATCAGCTTTACAACTTTACCATCCTCAATCGGCGAGAATATGTCGATTGTTTGAAGAGGAATATCGTTGCTTTCCAGCACGCCAGTAGCAACATGATACGTACGGTGTCCTACCGACTCCTCAAGTTGGGCCAAAATCTCGTCCAACAAGCGGCGATCCACCATTTGTCCTGCTTCAGCGATGATTTCACCGGTTGTCGTATCAATCAAAGTCTCAGCAAGCCGTTGATTGAACAGACGGTTTTTGATGTGAAGCTTTTTATTGATTTTGTAACGGCCTACGTTGGCCAGATCATAACGTTTTGGATCAAAGAAACGTGCAACGAGCAAGCTCTTTGCATTGTCCAGTGTAGGTGGCTCACCCGGACGAAGACGCTCATAAATCTCAATCAGCGCTTTTTCCGTAGAGTCTGTGTTGTCTTTATCAAGCGTGTTACGGATATATTCGTCATTGCCGAGCAAATCCAGAATCTCAGCATCAGTGCCAAAGCCAAGCGCACGCAGCAACACCGTAACCGGAATTTTACGGGTACGGTCAATCCGGACATAGATAATGTCCTTCGCATCCATCTCCAGTTCGAGCCAAGCCCCCCGGTTAGGAATTACCGTTGCGGTGTATGTTGTTTTCGCATTCTTGTCGACTTTTGTGCTGAAATAGACGCTGGGAGAGCGAACCAACTGGCTGACAATAACCCGTTCCGCACCGTTAATAATAAACGTACCCGTATCAGTCATCAGCGGGAAGTCTCCCATGAATACTTCCTGCTCTTTCACTTCCCCGGTCTCTTTATTAATAAGCCGGACTTTTACCCGAAGCGGTGCTGCATACGTTACGTCGCGTTCCTTTGCGTCGTCAACGGTATATTTGGGTTCTCCGAGAGAATAATCGATAAACTCCAAAATCAGGTTTCCTGTGAAATCCTGAATTGGAGAAATATCCCGAAACATCTCCCGCAATCCTTCCTCCAAAAACCAATCATAGGATTTTTGCTGGATCTCAATCAGGTTCGGAACCTCGAGTACCTCGTTAATACGTGCATAACTGCGCCGAGTGCGTCGACCATATTGAACAAGATGTCCTGCCAACTTAAACTCACCCCTCATGTCTACTCACTTTAAAAATTCATTGCGAACCTTTGTTTGTGACCTTATAATAAGACACAGACAGAAGATTCAATCCACAAATACAGAAAAGCCCTTACTCGAATGCATTCGAAAAAAGAGCGACGTATCTGCAGAATCCTCTTACCGGAAGATCTTCATCACTTGTAGATTTGCCCAAAATGATTGTATTATACGTAATAGGTATAAATACTATACCCTTCTACGCATAAACCTATTGACATTTCAACAAACTAAAGCCATGGAGGGCATCCTAATACTGACATTTTATAATAATATCACAGACCAGGATTCAAGTCAATGGTCCTATTGCATTTTTCTAAAACTTTTTTCGCCTTCAAAATACGGTAACCTTTATCCTTCGTAACTTCCTCCACACGTCCGAAAAGGCTCTCGATTTTAGCGCTTGCCGAAGGGGCACCCTGCTTTTTCTGTATAACCACCCACAAAGCTCCACCTTCATTTAAATGTTCATAAGCAAGCTCGAAAATGGTATGCACCGTTTCCTTACCCGCGCGTATAGGTGGATTCGTTAGAATCACGTCAAACCGATCATCTTTTACTTCCTCAAATAGATCGCTTTGCTTTATCGTCACATTGGTAATTCCATTCCGTTCCGCGTTCTCTATAGCCAGTTGAACGGCTCGCTCGTTAATATCCACCATTGTAACGTGACCATTCGGTACAAGCGTAGCTGCCGTCAAACCAATCGGTCCATAGCCACACCCTACATCCAGCACTGAAGCCTGCGCAGGAAGCTGCATCGCCTCAATCAACACACGGCTACCGTAATCAATTCCCTGCTTCGAGAAAACGCCTGAATCGCTGGCAAAACGGTATGTCCGCCCCCGCAGCACTGTTTCCAGGCTCCGCCGTTCGTGCGCCGTCTCTGGCCGTTTGGAGTAATAATGATCAGACATTCATGACCACCTCCTTGGTTGTAATACCATCATAGCCTTCACTAAAATGTTTCAGACATGCTTGTACTGCCGTTTTACAGCAACAAACCCCTTGAAGATCACCTCAAGGGGTTTGTTTTAGTGCATTGTCTGCTAGATAGCAGTCAATTATTTCACTTCTACGGAAGCGCCTGCTTCTTCCAATTTTGCTTTCAGGGAATCAGCTTCTTCTTTCGCGATTTTTTCTTTCAGTGGTTTTGGAGCGTTGTCAACCAGTTCTTTTGCTTCTTTCAGGCCAAGACCTGTAATTTCGCGAACTGCTTTGATAACGTTAATTTTGGAAGCGCCAGCGCTTGTCAAAATTACGTCGAACTCGGATTGCTCAGCTTCTGCTGCGCCACCTGCTGCGCCACCTGCTACAGCTACTGGAGCTGCTGCAGTTACGCCGAATTCTTCTTCGATTGCTTTAACGAGATCGTTCAGTTCCAATACGGACATACCTTTAATTGCTTCCAAGATTTGCTCTTTACTCATGGTTGAACCTCCATTTAAATTCTTATTTTTTTGTTTTCAATCTGCTATACAGCAGCTTTAATCCCTAACTTATGCGCTTTGCTCTTCTTTTTCCGCAACAGCTTTAACTGCAAGCGCGAAGTTGCGCACAGGAGCTTGAAGCACACTGAGGAGCATGGAAAGGAGACCTTCGCGGGATGGCAGTTCTGCCAACGCTTTGATTTCCTCAACACCGATAACACGGCCTTCTACAACTGCACCTTTCAGTTCCAGCGCAGTGTTTTTCTTAGCGAAATCATTCAAGATTTTAGCTGCAGACACTGCATCATCTTTGCCGAACGCGATTGCAGTAGGACCTGTCAATACTGCGTCCAGTTCAGTCAATTCTGCTGCCGCAGTTGCACGACGGAGCAGCGTGTTTTTCAGCACTTGAAATTCGATTCCGGCTTCGCGAAGCTGCTTACGCAGCTCAGTTACTTGGGCAACATTCAGACCGCGATAGTCAGCAACCACAGTTGTTACGCTCTCGCGCAATTTTGCAGCTACAACTTCAACAGCTTCTTGTTTTGCTTGAATCACTTTTGCATTTGCCAAACTGTACACCTCCTGATCAATTTATCCGCTTTGCTCGACCGACCTATCCGGCGGTCGCACAAAGCTACCTTCATGAGCATGAAAAAAGCCTCCGTAGAGTACGAAGGCTTGATAAATCTACATGAACGGGATAAGCCCGTCACATGAAACGTTCTATCATAACACCTCGGTAGGAGATTAAGCCCGAAGGCCCCTACTGTCTACGGTAAGCATATTCAACTTTAATGGTCAGTCACACGGACTCACAACTTTTACAGAATAACAAAATCAATTGAACGTGTCAATCAAAATATTATTTGTAAACAGATGCGTTCACACGAGCACTTGGTCCCATAGTCGAAGAAATAGCGATGTTTTTCAGGTAAACACCTTTAGCAGCCGCTGGCTTCGCACGGTTCAAGGCTTCGATCAAAGCTTTAAGATTCTCGTTCAGTTGTTCAGCACTGAAGGATGCTTTGCCGATTGGCGCATGAATTTGACCCGCTTTGTCGAGACGGTATTCGATTTTACCAGCTTTGATTTCTTGAACAGCCTTGGCAACGTCGAAAGTAACTGTGCCTGCTTTAGGGTTTGGCATTAAGCCTTTACCACCGAGCAAACGACCCAGTTTACCAACCTCACTCATCATATCAGGTGTCGCAACGCAGACGTCGAATTCGAACCAGCCTTGTTGAATTTTGTTGATCATATCTTGATCGCCAACAAAATCAGCGCCAGCCGCTTCGGCTTCTTTCACTTTGTCACCTTTTGCAAATACCAGAACGCGTTGTGTTTTACCCGTACCATGTGGCAGGACAACAACACCACGGACAGCCTGGTCTTGTTTACGGGAATCTACGCCCAGACGGACTGCTGCTTCAACAGTTTCGTCAAATTTAGCAGTTGCGCCTTTTTTCACCAATTCAACGGCTTCTAAAGGCTCATAAGTCGCTTCGCTGTCGATCAGCTTAGCGGCTTCCAAGTACTTCTTACCATGTTTAGCCATAATCTTTTCCTCCTTATGTGGTATTAGCGGATATTCCTCCCACACTTGCCGGACAGTCAAACTGCCGGCACACGAAGACTAATATAAATTAATCTACGATGGTGATACCCATGCTGCGAGCAGTACCTTCAACCATACGCATTGCCGATTCTACGGAAGCTGCGTTAAGGTCAGGCATTTTTTGCTCAGCAATTTGACGAACGGTAGCGCGATTTACAGTTGCAACTTTCGTTTTGTTCGGTTCACCGGAACCTTTTTCGATTTTAGCAGCAACTTTCAACAGCACAGCAGCCGGTGGAGTTTTGGTGATGAACGTAAAAGAACGATCTTCAAACACCGAAATTTCAACCGGGATGATCAGGCCTGCTTGATCAGCAGTACGAGCATTGAACTCTTTACAGAATGCCATGATGTTGACACCTGCTTGACCCAAAGCTGGACCTACTGGAGGCGCTGGATTAGCTTTACCTGCAGGGATCTGCAGTTTTACCATTTTGATTACCTTTTTTGCCACGGATGACACCTCCTTGACTCAATAGTGGTAGACGGACCTAATGATCCTCCCACAAGAAACCTGTAAGAAAAATCTATATTTTCTCCACCTGAGTATAATCTAACTCAAGCGGGGTTTCCCGTCCAAACATGTTGACGTGAACCTTAAGCTTGCTCTTCTCAACCAAAATTTCTTCCACGGAGCCCACAAAATTCGCAAAAGGACCAACTTTAATTCGCACGGATTCCTTAACATCGAATTCAATCTTCGGTTTCGGCTCTACCATGCCCATATGCTTCAGAATCTGTTCAACTTCTTCTGGAAGCAAAGCTGTCGGTTTGGAACCCGAGCCTGTTGATCCTACAAATCCCGTAACACCTGGTGTGTTGCGCACAACATACCAAGAGTCGTCGGTTTGAACCATTTCGACCAAGACATAACCAGGGTATACTTTACGCATAACGGTCTTTTTCTTACCGTCCTTGGTTACCAGTTCTTCTTCCATTGGAACAAGAACGCGGAAAATCTTGTCCTCCATGCCCATGGACTCAACGCGTTTCTCCAAATTGGCTTTGACTTTGTTCTCATACCCTGAATAGGTATGAACGACGTACCATCTTTTTTCCATATCAAGCCACCTGGAACCCTTCCTAGATAATCGCTTCGATCACAGCGGAAATGCCGATATCGAGAACCCAAAAATAAATCGTGACAAACGCAATCGTCCCAATGACAATCAGCGTATAGTTGGTCAGTTCTTTACGATTGGGCCAGCGAACCTTCTTGAGTTCAGCCCAGCTTTCAGAGAAAAAGGAAAACAGAGACTTGAAACTGCGTTTCACGCCGACTACACCTCCAAAAACTATCTGGTTTCCCGATGAGAAGTCTGTTCGTTACAGGACTTACAGAATTTCTTCATCTCCATGCGGTCGGGGTGATTACGCTTGTTTTTAGTCGTTGTGTAATTTCTTTGTTTGCATGTTGTACAAGCCAAAGTAATAATTACCCGCATGATGTGCACCTCCCGAAGACATCCAACACCGGAAGTCTCATAATTGATCCTAAAAAAAACCGCGAATTTAGGCCTACCTAAAACACTTTATCACACGCGGTTTTCCATGTCAACGAATGTTTGCATACATTTCGCAGTCCCGGCTGTGGTGCATTTTAACATCTGTTCATCCTTGTAAAATCATCTCTGAAAAACCTCTCCAAGATCCATGCGATATCTATTATTTATCTTTTTAGTATAAATCATTCTTCACACATATAAACCTGCATATCCTGCCCTTAACGAATAAAAAAAGACTCGGACTCGAGCCTTTTCCCTGCCAGCCTCTACTTTCAGCTATCCCTTACTTCCAAATACTTTTCAAGTTTGCGCTTGACCCGTTGCAGCGCATTATCAATAGATTTCACGTGGCGGTCAAGATCCTCGGCAATTTCCTGATATGAACGTCCGTCCAGATACAGCATAAGTACCTTCCGTTCCAGCTCGCTCAGAATCTCGGACATTTTGTCCTCAAGGCCTACAAACTCTTCCTGATTGATAATCAGTTCTTCAGGATCACTTACCTGTGTTCCGCAAATCACGTCCAGTAGCGTCCGATCCGACTCTTCATCATAAATGGGCTTGTCCAGAGATACGTAGGAATTCAGAGGAATGTGCTTTTGTCGTGTGGCCGTCTTGATTGCCGTAATAATCTGTCTTGTAATGCACAGCTCGGCGAAGGCCTTGAACGAAGCAAGCTTGTCTCCCTTAAAATCACGAATAGATTTGTAGAGACCAATCATGCCCTCCTGAATAATATCCTCGCGATCAGCGCCGATCAGGAAGTAGGATCTGGCCTTGGCCCGCACGAAGTTCCGATATTTATTAATCAGAAACTCCAGTGCCTCCCCATCACCTTCATGGACTGCTCCGACAATGTCTTCATCATTTTTGTAATCAAACTTTGACAACATGATATCCTTGAGGTCCACACTCACTAACAATCCCTCCGGCTGCAACGCAAGATACCCGTTACTCTCTCAAATATAGGACAAGTATACGCGATGTAACCTGATACCGTCAACCACAACAGCCTAAAAAAGAAGAGCACTAACAAAATTGTCAATGGTTTCAAAATGGGGAACTGTCCAATTACTGGATTTTCTTTCTCTGGACTATTCTCTTCTCCAGCGCTCGAACAGCTTTCGAAGCTCCGGGCTTAGCTTGGCATCCAGCGAATTGCGGGACAGTTTGGCACTATCCTGCTCTATCCGCTTTTTCACTTCCTTTTCAGATTCCTCAATCTCAATCAAAAGTTCACGCGCCGACACCCTTAGCGCTCCTTGTCCAAAAGCGACATGTTGTTCCACCTGATCACTTGTTGCTACATAAATGCTTCTTCTTCGGCTGCTTAGCTCCCGAACCAATCGCTCGATACACTCGTCAGCGGTCTCTTTTTCTTTTGTAAAATAAATCTGGACTTTACTCTGGGCATACGTTTTACCCAATCCTGGCACCCGGTAAGCATCAAATACGACGATGACTCTTCTGCCGGAATACGCCTGATGATCCGCGAGTCGTTCAAGCAGTCTGTCCCTCGCTTCCTGCATACCAGATTGTACCAGTGCGGAAAGTTCGGGCCAGGCTCCAATCATGTTGTAACCGTCCACAAGCAGAACATCCCGCGTGTCAGCCATATCATCAGCCCCGTGCCTGTCGTCCGCGCAACACTTCGTACATCACGACACCTGCGGCTACAGAAGCATTCAGGGAATTGATTTCCCCAGCCATCGGCAGCTTAACGAGTACGTCACATTTCTCACGGATCAAACGGCCTATCCCTTTATTTTCGTTACCAATGACAATAGCCACTGGCCCCGTGAATACACCATTTCCAAAAACCGGGTCCGTAGCTGTCACATCCGTGCCGACTACCCATACACCTTCCTCTTTGAGGCGGTCGATCGTTTGCCCCAAATTGTTCACACGCGCCACTGGAACGTACTCAACCGCCCCCGCCGATGTTTTGGACACCGTTACAGTTACTGCCGCCGAACGTCTTTTGGGCACGATTACGCCATGTGCACCTGTGCAGTCCGCTGTCCGAAGGATAGACCCCAGATTATGGGGATCTTCAATCTCATCCAATAGGATTAAAAACGGCTCCTCTCCCTTGCTACGAGCAGTTGCGAGCAGTTCTTCCACTTCAACGTAAGCAAAAGGTGCAACCTGTGCAACCACTCCCTGATGCTGTATTCCCGGAACCATTTGATCAAGCTTACGCTTGTCCACCTGTAACACAATGATCCCCGCTTTTTTAGCCTCAGCCGTAATGGGCAATGTCAGGTGCTTTTGTGCATTATCCGCAATCCATATTTTATTTATCGTTCTGCCTGAGCGAAGCGCCTCCGTTACCGAATGCTTACCGGCAATCCATTCTTCTTCCATATCTAGCTTCCTCCCGGGAAACGGCCAATGCTCAATGCATTTGATCCGCTCGTTCCCAATTAAGATTTTCCTGTATTTTCCATTCGTGCAATGCCGTACGTAATCAATTCTCTCATTCTGTCCAAACGTCCGTCACAATAAAGAAAACCGAACAGTCCCTCCAGCGCAGTAGCATGACGATACTCAAGCACATCAGCATTTTTGGGCAGGCTCCCTGACTTGGCATTTCTTCCTTGTCTAACAATATCACGTTCTTCCTCCGTCAATACCGTCTCCAGTAGCGTGAGCATACGGCTCTGCGCCTTGGCAGAGACTAGCCCTGTGGCTCGCCGATGTAAATGGTTCGGGCGCAGATTGGGCTGCGCCAGCAAATATTGCCGCACCGCGACCTCATACACGGCATCGCCAATGTAAGCCAGCGCAATCGGCGGCATCAGGCGGGCCGGCTTGGAGGCAGGATACGGGAACCAGTTTCCCGCACCTTCCGAAGCTCCCGTGTTCAATGGCTTATCACTCATTTTCGCCGCCACCGCATGCCCTGTGCTGTATCCTCAAGCACGATTCCTTTGGCAGCCAGCAGATCGCGAATTTCATCGGCTCTGCCCCAGTTCTTGGTTTTGCGTGCCTCGACACGTTCCGCAATCAATTGTTCAATTTCATCATCCAACAATTCTTCTCTCGGTTCCGCATAAATACGAAGTACGTTGTTCATCGTATGAAAGGTATGCAATACAGCCTTCAATTCCGCCTGATTTACGACATCGCACTGCAACAGATGATTCGCTTCGCTAACCCAGTCAAATACAGCAGTAATCGCGTCAGGTGTATTGAAATCATCATCCATTTTTTCGCCAAACTGCTGCAAGATCCCGTCAAGCTTGGCTTGCAGTTCCACTGACACTTCCCCGTTGCCTTCCAGCGCATTGGCTAAACGATGCTTCACGTTGGTAACTGCATTGGCAATCCGTTCGACACTATTCTCCGCCTGACTCATCGTCTCTTGGTTGTAGTTCAACGGATTCCGGTAATGAGTCGAAAGCATAAAATAGCGTAAAGCCTCCGGCTTGTGACGAGCGCGCAAATCTTTTACCAAAATACCATTACCGAGTGATTTCGACATTTTTTCATTATCAATGCGAATATATCCGTTATGCATCCAGTAGCGGGCCAACGGTTGGCCCGTAATGACCTCGGATTGTGCGCATTCGCATTCATGATGCGGGAATTGCAAATCCTGTCCGCCCCCGTGAATATCCAGTGTATCCCCCAGATAGTGGCGAGCCATGGCCGAGCATTCGATGTGCCAGCCCGGACGGCCGTTGCCCCAAGGACTTGACCAATAAATTTCTCCAGGCTTGGCAGCCTTCCAGAGTACAAAATCCTCAGCATTTTCCTTGCGTTCATCCACATTAATGCGAATCCCAAACTGAAGCTCCTCCAGATTCTGACCCGACAGCTGACCGTAGCATTTGAATTTTTTAGTACGATAGAACACATCGCCATCATTCTCATAGGCATATCCTTTATCTACCAGTTGCTTAATAAAATTGATAATCAGATCCATACTCTCGGTTACACGAGGATTCATGCTGGCAGCAGGGACATTCAATCCTGCCAAATCCTCATGATAGGCCGCAATAAATTTTTCGGCAACGGCCGAAACATCCATACCCAGTTCCCGAGCCTTGCGGATCAATTTATCATCGACATCCGTAAAATTCACCACATAATTCACGTCAAAGCCCAAATACTCCAGATAGCTGCGCACCACATCAAACACAATAACAGGTCGTGCGTTGCCGATATGAATGTAATCATACACGGTAGGTCCGCATACATACATTTTAACCTTTCCAGGCTCGAGTGGCACAAATGGCTTCCGGCTCCTCGTCATTGTATTATAAATTTGAAGCGGCATCGTTATGTTCCTCCCTAATGAAAATCATCCTTGTATTTTATTCTCTTGGGCCACCTGATGTTTCTGAGCGGATCGCCCATCCTTCAAATCAGATATTTCTGCACGCAATCGTTCTATTTCCAGTTGAAGCTCCCGCATAGAATCTACGACCGGATCGGGTAACTGGTGACTAAGTCGATCTGGACGTCTACCGTCCTGTCTGACAACCCGTCCCGGGATACCCACCACCGTACTGTTTGGCGGTACCTCTTTTAGCACAACCGAGTTGGAGCCAATGTTGGACTGCGCCCCAATCGTAAAAGAGCCTAATATCTTGGCCCCAGAGCCTATAACCACATTATTCCCAATCGTAGGGTGGCGCTTCCCTTTTTCTTTACCCGTCCCTCCAAGAGTGACCCCCTGGTATAATACGACATCATCACCAATCTCGCAGGTTTCCCCAATGACAACTCCCATGCCATGGTCAATGAACAGCCGATCTCCAATATGAGCACCGGGATGGATTTCAATCCCTGTCATAAATCTCGATACTTGCGATATAACACGGGCTAGAGTACACCAGTTTCGCAGATAAAACCAATGTGCGGTTCGATGTGCCCAAAGTGCATGAACGCCGGAATAAGTAAAAATAACCTCCAGCTTGCTCCGGGCGGCCGGATCATTATCCAAAACAGTCTGAATGTCGGATTTGATATGTCTGAACATGTCGCCCCTCCTATTTCCCCCATTTCCTTGCCGCATCTCCACACCACTCCGCGTTTTCGCCAATTTTCGCATTCGTCAGCACACTTCGACATTTTTCACCTTTAACATGTTTGAGTCTGATAAAAATGAAAAAGCGTCTCCGCAGCCTAAGCTGCAGAGACGCATGAACGTGGTCCCACTCTGCTTCGGGCATACCTGCTGCATATAAGCAGAGAAGCCCGTCTTTGGCGTCCGGTAACGAGAACGATTCGGCACACCCTTGCCACATCAGCAGTCGACGCTAATTGGGATCGGGCGCACGGCTCCCAGGCGCATTTCCTCCGCAGGTCATCTGGACGGCTTCCAGCCCCGGGGTTCCCCTCGGCCGTCCTCTCTGGCAAATGCCCTTATGCAGTGTACTTCTCCTGTTCTCAGCCTTTACACGTAAATATCAATCCGTATCAATGGAGTCATTATAGCGAAAAGACAACAAATTGACAAGAAATATCAGCCTTTAATTTGTGCCTTGAGACGGTCCAGGACCTTGTCACGTCCGAGCAGGAAGATCGTTTCGTTCAAATCGCGTCCATGAGTTTGACCTGTAAGGGCCACACGAATCGGCATGAACAACTGTTTCCCTTTAAAGCCGGTTTCCTTTTGAACTTCCTTGATCAGCTTGGCCATTTGTGGAGCGGTAAATTCCTCGCTCACTTCAACCTTGCCAGCAAAGGCTTTAAGTACTTCAGGAACCTGCTCTTCGGCCAACACTGCCGCCGCTTCAGCATCAAGCTCCAGATGCGAACGGAAAAACAGCTCAGACAAAGCCACAATGTCGGACGCAGAGTTCATTTGTTCCTGATATAAGCGAACAAGAGCCTTAGCCCAATTCTGTTGTTCCTCCGATAATTCATTTGGTAACAGCCCCGCTGCTTGCAAATGAGGAATCGCCATACCAGCAATCCGCTCAGGATCGGCTTTTTTAATATAATGATTGTTCAGGTAAGCCAGCTTGTTGGTATCAAAGACAGCCGGACTTTTGGACAAACGGTTGGGATCGAAAATCGAAATCAATTGTTCCCGGTCATAAATTTCTTCTTCGCCTTCCGGGGACCAACCCAGCAGCGCAATAAAATTGAATATAGCTTCTGGTAAGTAGCCCAATTTGTCGTACTGCTCCATGAACTGAATAATGGACTCGTTGCGTTTGCTAAGCTTTTTGTGATCATCGCCCACGATCAGTGTCATATGACCAAAGATTGGAGGCTCCCATCCAAGCGCTTCAAAGATCATCAATTGTCGCGGTGTATTGGAGACATGGTCCTCACCCCGCAGCACATGCGATATTTTCATCAAATGATCGTCTACTGCTACAGCGAAGTTATATGTCGGAATACCGTCTTTTTTGACGATAACAAAATCGCCGCTTTCCTTCGAATTAAACGTAATTTGGCCTTTGACCATATCATTAAACGTATATTCGCGATCTTCTGGTACGCGGAAACGGATACTTGGTACACGACCCTCCGCTTCGAATGCCTGACACTGTTCCTCCGTCAGATCACGGTGTTTCCCGGAGTAGCGTGGTGTCTCCCCACGTTCCGTCTGTTCTTCACGTTCGCGTTCCAGTTCTTCTTCGGTGCAGTAACAGCGGTAAGCCAGGCCACGATCCAGCAGATCCTGCCAATAGGTTTTGTATATATCCAAACGTTCAGTCTGACGGTAAGGTCCATACTCGCCTCCGACATCCACGCTTTCATCCCAATCCATACCCAACCATTTCAGATATTTAAGCTGGCTTTCTTCCCCGCCTTCAATGTTGCGTTTCACATCTGTATCTTCAATACGAATAATAAATTTGCCACCTTGGTTCCGAGCATACAAATAATTAAATAATGCCGTTCTGGCATTTCCAATATGCAGATGCCCTGTTGGGCTTGGGGCATAACGTACACGAACTTCCGTGCTCATAAAATCTCCTCCAAATCTAAGTTCTCAAGATGATAGCATACCCTTTACAAGACAGACAACCGATTGAGCCGCGATTCCTTCACCCCGCCCGGCAAAGCCAAGCTGCTCCGTCGTAGTTGCCTTAACGTTTACTTGGGAAGGATCTTCTGCTTCCAACGCACGAGCGATAACTTCATTCATCTGCGGGATGTAAGATGCCATTTTGGGCTTTTGCGCAATAATCGTAGAATCAATATTCCCCAAGCGGTATCCCCGCTCTTTGGCCAAACTCCATACATGCTCCAGCAACTTGAGACTGTCGGCATCCTTGAATTCGGGATCGTTATCTGGAAAGTGCTTCCCGATGTCACCCAGACCGAGCGCGCCCAGAATAGCGTCGCTAACCGCATGCAGCAGCACGTCAGCATCGGAATGACCCAGCAATCCCTTTTCATAAGGAATATTCACGCCCCCGATAATGCACGGCCTTCCTTCCACCAGTTGGTGGACGTCAAACCCTTGTCCCACTCTGATCATCTGATATCCTCTCCCTCTGTCTTTACCCATAACGCCGCCATATCCAAATCCTCAGGCGTGGTAATTTTGATGTTTTTGTAGCTGCCCTGAACGACAGTCACCGGAATCCCTAATCGCTCCACCAGCATAGAATCGTCTGTCCCCAAAAATCCCGCCTGGTCCGCTTTCTCATAGGCCCGCAGCAGATCGGAAAGACGAAAAGTCTGTGGCGTTTGAATACTCCACAGACTTCGGCGATCCGGCGTTGCTGTAATGATACCATCCCCGTTCACTTGCTTGACTGTATCCTTTACAGGCACCGCCGCTACAGAAGCACCGGTACGCATAGCTGTCTCCAAGCATGAACGTATAAGCTCAGGCTGAATGAGTGGACGTACACCATCATGCACCATCACCCAATCTGCTTGCAGGTGGCTCAAACCGCGATATACCGAATGCTGGCGTTCACTGCCACCAGCCACCACCTGTACATCCTTGCCGATCCGGTATTGACGAATCCATTCTTGGCAGCGCTCGACATCTTCTGCCCCCGTCACCATCACCATTTCATCCACTTCGGGTATGGCTGCGAATATTTCAAGTGTATGTATGAAGATGGGCTTGTCCCGCAAAAGCAAAAATTGCTTGCTTTCCGGCGTTCCCATACGGGAGCCGCGCCCGGCCGCCACAATGACGACTCCTACCCGATTGTTCATTGAAATGACTCCTGCCTTGATCGCCTCTGGACGATCCGTATGATTACACATCTACTTCATCATACCGCGTTTATTGAGCTTTTTCCAATAATTTCGGTTTGGCAAAAATCATACGCCCCGCAGAGGTCTGAAGTACGCTTGTAACCAGCACCTCCATCAGCGAACCGATGTAGTCACGTCCGCCTTCCACAACGATCATCGTACCATCATCCAGATAGGCCACACCTTGCCCATGCTCCTTGCCGTCTTTGATAATCTGCACCATAATTTCCTCACCGGGCAGCACTACAGGCTTCACTGCATTTGCCAAGTCATTAATATTCAGCACCGATACACCTTGAAGCTCGCACACCTTATTCAGGTTAAAATCGTTCGTTACCACCTTACCCTGTAGCACCTTTGCCAGCTTGACCAGCTTGCTGTCGACCTCTGAAATCTCCTCAAAATCTCCTTCGTAAATCAATACATTTACATCCAACTCTTTTTGAATCTTGTTCAAAATATCCAGACCTCGCCGCCCGCGGTTACGCTTGAGCAAATCCGACGAATCTGCAATATGCTGAAGCTCCTCCAGCACAAATTCCGGAATAACAATCGTGCCTTCGATAAAACCCGTCTTGCAAATATCCGCAATACGTCCGTCTATAATTACGCTGGTGTCCAAAATTTTATGTTCCTCCAGCTTGCGTTCTTCCACACCCGTACCTCGACCAAAAAATCCCGAACTCCAAAATGAGGACAGCTCGTCCCGCTTTTCCAGTCCGACCATCACACCCACATATCCGCATACGATGGTAACAGCCGTTTGAATCAGTTGACCTGGTGCCCCCAGCCATGACAAGAGCGGGTAAACTGCTAAGGAAAGGATCAAGCCCACCGCTAATCCAATCGCACCTGCCATCATCTCGTTCATTGGAATCCGTACCAAACCTTCGATCCCCTGCTGTAAACGATTCGCCACAGCTGTTCCGGCGAGCGAACATCCAGCCATAAATAACACAGCTCCCGCAATCATCCAAACAGCCATTCCCGGTAAAGAACCATCACTCAACCACTGGGGCAGCCATGATACGATACCTCCTACCCGATGGTATAACGTATAGCCGAACCATGCTCCGCACAATCCTGTAAAAGTTAAAATAGCCTTTCTTAACATCGAGTCTCTATACCTCCTTTGTTTTCTTTTTGCACCCTGGTATTTATTGGTTATACATCACTTTCCTTACCAGTATGATCCAATTCTCACGCAACTAACCCTATGTATTTGATTTTTTATGCATAAAAAAAGCATCTATCTCCCTGAAATGATTCAAGGATATAAATGCTTTATTGTTTTCTCGCCTAATTCTAATGTTGTGAATGACGATATTGGTCATCCTGTTCTTCCTGAGTGGAACGTCCCCGTCCGCGCCCGCGTCTACGTGACAGCTTACGGATATTCAGTTTCATGCCATACAATGCATACAGCACCAACGGTACGAAAATCAGCTTCGATAATTGATCCGGGAATTTAACTGCCAGTACAACGGCAGCAACCACAACCCATGGAGCGATCCAGATCGCTTTCTTCGGAAGGCCCACCTTTTTTAAATTCGGATATTTCATCGAGCTGACCATCAAATAAGAGACAAGCAGCATCGCAACCGACATGTAAAACATAGAAACATCATTATGAAACAAAGATAAAGTCGCCAGCACTCCACCTGCTGCCGGAATCGGCAAGCCTGTAAAATAACCCGGTACACCGGGACGTACATTAAAACGAGCCAAACGTAACGCTCCGCACATCGGAAAAATAGCCGTAACCGTCCAGGCCAAAGCCGAATTAGCATCATGAAAAGCAACCATGTACATAATAACTGCGGGAGCTACACCAAAAGATATCATATCTGATAAGGAGTCCAGTTCTTTACCGAATTCGCTCTGGGCATTTAGCGCCCGGGCCATTCGTCCATCCAGTCCGTCCAACAACATGGCGACAATAACCATAATAGCGGCAAGACTGTATTTTCCGTCTACGGCCAATAAAATGGCGATCATTCCGAGAAACAAGTTACCTAAGGTACACATGTTCGGAATTGATTTGGTAATCATCTCTTCACCTCAATGTATGAATTGTTCCATTATAATCCTTTCACTGTATTACATTTACATTTGCCTGTCAATGAAAACTTGTTCCTGCAATCGTTTGAGTCCCTCTTTAATGGTACGCGCACGGACTTCTCCAATGCCATCTACTTCATCCAGTTCTTCAATCGTCGCTGTCATAACATGCGGAAAACGTCCAAACCGCTCCACCAGATTGTGAATGATCACATTCGGTAGACGTGGTATCTTGTTCAGCACCCGATAACCGCGGGCCACGATATATTCTTCAGATGTCGCAGCCGAAGACGGGTATCCCAGCAAACGCACAATATGATTTGCA
The DNA here is from genome assembly GCF_059417685.1 of Paenibacillus sp. LT-B23. NCBI lineage: Bacteria > Bacillati > Bacillota > Bacilli > Caryophanales > Paenibacillaceae > Paenibacillus > Paenibacillus sp. LT-B23. The sequence goes on from NZ_JBSQBM010000029.1 coordinate 54,262, forward strand.
TCCAGCAGCTCATCGTCCGTGGAACGCTTGAGACCCAATATAATGCCACGAATTTTCTCATCGCTATCGTCTTTGGCATAATCCTTATACAGTAGCCAAGCCTCTTCCTCGATATTACTGACAAGCTCATCCATCTGCATGCTAATTAAACGGCCCTCATTCCCAAGCTCGTTAATAAATCGTTTGATTTCCATTTTGATGCGCAGCACCATTTCGATCCGTTGGATAACATTTACCACTTCGGGCATGGTCACTAATTCTTCAAATTCGGATGCCGTCAAATTCGTCGAGGCTTGCCCCAACACGGATCTATACTTTTCCAGCGTCTGAATGGCCTGATTGGCTTTGGTTAAAATAACTCCGATTTCCTTGAGCGCATATCTCAGCGTTCCCTGATACAATGTAATAATATTACGCCGCTGCGAAATAGATACGACTAACTTGCCAGTTTGCTTGGCAACCCGCTCCGCTGTCCGGTGACGAATACCCGTTTCAATCGATGAGATAGAAGAATCAGGAATCAATTGCGTATTTGCGTATAAAATCCGTTTCAAATCCTCACTCAGTATGATGGCACCGTCCATCTTAGCCAGTTCATACAAATAGTTCGGTGAAAAATCACAGTTAATCGAGAAGCCGCCGTCCACGACCTCCATTACCTCCGGGCTATAGCCAACGACCAGAAGAGCGCCTGTTTTGGCGCGCAGCACGTTTTCCAGTCCGTCGCGAAAGGGAGTTCCCGGTGCCACAAGCCGCAGCAAATCATTCATTTTATCCAGTTGGCTCGCTTCTTTCATTCTCATTGCCCCCTAATCTAATGCGGCTGCCAATGCATCTGCCACCGTTCCTACTCCTACAATTTGTATCCCTTTCGGATGCGTCCAGCCCTTCAGACTCTTCTCCGGCATAATCACCCGTTTAAAACCCAGCTTCTCTGCTTCCCGCACACGCTGCTCCGCTCTAGATACAGCGCGCACCTCACCCGTCAACCCCACCTCGCCAAAAATCACATCGTACGGCTTGGTAGGCGCATCCCGAAAGCTGGAAGCAATACTCACCGCTATAGCCAGGTCCACCGCTGGCTCATCCAGTTTTACGCCCCCGGCCACATTTAGATACGCATCCTGATTTTGCAAAAACATCCCCATCCGCTTTTCCAACACGGCTATAATCAATCCCATTCGGTGATGGTCAACCCCTGTACCCATTCGGCGCGGAGAAGGAAAGTGTGTAGTCGCAATCAGCGCTTGCAGCTCAACTAATACAGGTCGGGTCCCTTCCATACTGGCGACGACTGTGGAACCAGCCACCCCCAAAGGTCGTTCGGACAAGAACAGTTCGGAAGGATTCGACACCTCACGCAAGCCGCTTTCAGCCATTTCAAAAATACCAATTTCATTCGTAGAGCCAAAACGATTCTTAACCGCACGCAACAGCCGATACGTATGATGACGCTCTCCTTCAAAATAAAGCACGCAATCGACCATATGCTCCAACAGACGCGGGCCTGCAATGGCCCCTTCCTTGGTCACATGTCCTACCAGCACCGTTGCAATACCTAATCCCTTGGCAATCCGCATAAAACGTGAAGTACATTCCCGTACCTGTGCTACACTCCCCGGCGCACTCGTCACCTCAGGCAAATATACAGTCTGGATAGAGTCAATCACCAGAAACTCCGGTTTCAAGCTGTCTACCGCTTCTTCAATCGTCTCCAAATTCGTCTCACATAATACGTATAAATTGGGGGATAAGGCACCGAGACGGTCTGCACGCAGCTTCGTCTGACGAACGGATTCCTCACCTGACACATAAAGCACCTTTAAACCGGTTAAAGCCAGCTCATTCGATGTCTGTAGCATAAGCGTAGATTTTCCAATCCCCGGATCACCGCCCACCAGAACGAGTGAACCCGGCACCACGCCTCCCCCGAGCACGCGATTCAATTCGCCTATTCCCGTCAAAATTCGTGCTTCTTTGCCACTCTCCACTTCGATAATAGGGAGCGGTTTATCTTTTGTGCTATGAGTAAGAAGGGAAGAACCCATTCCTTGAGTTTTAACAACGCTTTCCGTTTCCTCCACCATGGAATTCCATGCCTGGCATCCGGGACATTTTCCATACCATTTGGGCGATTCATAACCGCACTCCGTACAGGAAAATTTAGTTTTCACTTTAGCCATACTTTGTTCCTTGGCTCCTTATATGACAACGATCAATGTCGGATTTATCTTCACACAGCCCGGAAAGAGCTGTAACAATAAAAGTTTACCATTGAAGCTTGGCGGACGTAAAGCGATATCACAAACTTTTCCAAAGCACTTATCCGACCGTTTCACAGTGATTTATATACAAAAAGGGTGCCTTCGCCACAGCTTTTCAGCCTGCGAGACACCCTTTCTGACCACTTTTATTGTGCTAACCTATCGTACTTCTGTCCTTTTGGGCAAAAGCCGAGGATTATCATTAACTCTTATTGCCTACTCAGTACAATGCTCAGGACTTCGCGGATACGTTATCCTTTTTCGTTACGGTCAACGCACCGTTCTCTTCATCAATAAAGAGAGAATCACCTTTAGTGATATTACCCGACAGCAACTCCTCGGACAGACGGTCCTCGATATGCTTCTGGATTGCACGACGCAATGGACGCGCACCATACGCCGGATCAAAGCCTTCCTTCGCAAGGAATGCCTTAGCCTTGTCTGTCAACTCAAAGTCAACCTCGTACTCATTCAGACGCTTACGCAGCTCTTCGGACATGAGCGACACGATTTCGGCAATGTGTTTTTCTTCGAGAGAATGGAAAACGATAATTTCATCAATCCGGTTCAAGAACTCGGGACGGAAGCTTTTCTTCAGTTCATCCATCACTTTGCCCTTCATGTTATCATAATCCGCTCCAGCGTCCACAACAGCTGTAAAGCCGAGCGTGGAGTTACGTTTGATTGCCTGTGCACCCACATTGGATGTCAGGATGATGAGTGTGTTGCGGAAATCGACAACACGGCCTTTGGAATCCGTCAGACGTCCATCTTCCAGCACTTGCAGAAGAATGTTGAATACTTCTGGATGTGCTTTTTCAATCTCATCCAGCAGTACGACGGAGTAAGGTTTACGACGTACCTTCTCAGTCAATTGACCGCCTTCTTCATATCCAACATATCCTGGAGGCGCTCCTACCAGACGGGACGTGGAATGCTTCTCCATGTATTCAGACATATCGATTCGGATAACCGCATTTTCATCTCCGAACATGGATTCAGCCAAAGCGCGTGCCAGCTCGGTTTTACCAACCCCGGTTGGACCGAGGAAAATAAAGGAGCCGATTGGACGTTTCGGATCTTTCAGCCCGGCACGTGCCCGGCGAATAGCCCGGCTAACTGCCTTCACTGCTTCATCTTGCCCAATTACCCGCTCATGTAACAACTCTTCCATATTCAGCAAACGATGCGTTTCTTCCTCTTTCAGCTTGCTGACCGGAACACCTGTCCAGATCGCAACGACCTGAGCAATATCCTCCGGTGTTACTTCGGAATCTGTACGCCCTTGTTGCTCTTTCCACTGGTTTTTCGTAACATCTAGCTCTTCACGAATTTTCTGCTCTGTATCACGCAGTGCAGCAGCCTTTTCGAATTCCTGGCTTTGTACAGCCGAATCCTTTTCCTTACGGATATCTTCCAGACGGTTTTCCAGTTGTTTCAGGTTTGGCGGTACCGTGTAGGAATTCAGCCTTACCTTGGAACCTGCTTCATCAATAAGGTCAATTGCTTTATCCGGCAGGAAGCGGTCGGTGATATAACGATCCGACAATTTTACTGCCGCTTCAATGGCTTCATCCGTAATTTTCACACGATGATGCGCTTCATAACGGTCACGTAGGCCGTACAGAATTTGAATAGCTTCTTCTGGAGAAGGCTGATCTACCGTTATCGGCTGGAAGCGACGTTCCAAAGCGGCGTCCTTCTCAATATATTTGCGGTATTCGTCCAGCGTTGTTGCACCGATGCATTGCAGCTCGCCACGTGCCAGAGCAGGCTTCAGGATATTGGAAGCATCAATTGCACCTTCCGCTCCACCAGCACCGATCAGCGTATGCAGCTCATCAATGAACAATACGATATTTCCGGCCTGACGAATCTCGTCCATAATCTTTTTCAAGCGATCCTCGAATTCACCACGATATTTGGTACCTGCTACCACAGAACCCATATCCAGGGTCATAACACGCTTGTCACGCAGCGTTTCGGGAATCTCATTGGCAATAATTTTTTGCGCCAGTCCTTCGGCAATTGCCGTTTTACCTACCCCTGGCTCACCGATCAGAACCGGATTGTTCTTCGTACGGCGGCTGAGCACCTGAATTACACGCTCAATTTCCTTACTACGCCCAATGACAGGATCCAGATTGTTTTCCTTCGCAGATGCCGTCAAATCACGTGCCAAGCTGTCCAGCGTTGGTGTGCTGACATTAGCCGGAGCACCGTGATGGCTGGAAACAGCCTCGCTGCTGCCAAGCAATTGAAGCACTTGCTGACGTGCTTTGTTCAGGCTGATACCCAAGTTATTCAGTACACGGGCTGCTACACCTTCGCCTTCACGGATAAGACCGAGCAAAATATGCTCTGTACCTACATAGGTATGGCCCAGCTTACGAGCTTCATCCATAGACAGCTCGATAACCTTTTTGGCGCGTGGAGTATAGGCAATGTTCGTCGGTTGTTCTTGACCGCGTCCAATCAGCGTTTCCACTTCATCCTGAATTTTTTCCAGTCCCAGCCCTAAACCAATCAAGGCTTTCGCTGCAATTCCTTCACCTTCACGAATGAGGCCGAGCAAAATGTGCTCCGTGCCAATGTTGTTGTGTCCCAATCGAACAGCTTCTTCCTGAGCCAAGGCAAGCACTTTTTGTGCGCGTTCCGTAAATCTTCCAAACATCATATATCCTGCACCTCCACAGTGTGTATTTCAGATCATTCTATATATTAAAGGGTTGTGCCTAATTTTTGCCGGATCAGCTTCGCCCGGTACATATCGCGCTCACCGGTATTCATTTTATCACCAAAGCTTTTTTGCAGAAATCCGGGTTGCGTCATCACATTCAGCTCATTCATCGCTGCGGTGGATGGACGCTCCAAAATCCCCAAGTCCACGCCAAGACGTACATCGGACAATCGCTGTGCGGCCTCCTTGGAATCCAGTACCGCTGCATATGACAAAATACCGAATGAACGCATCACCCGATCCGTAATCCGCAGCATGGACTCATTCATCAGCCGTTCCCTGGCGGAACGTTCATGCTCTATAATTTGCAGCACAACGCCATGCAGATTTTCGATAATTTCCGCTTCGGTTTGTCCCAGTGTAATCTGATTGGATACCTGAAACAGATTGCCGACCGCTTCGCTGCCTTCACCATAAATACCGCGAACGGTAAGACCTACCTGTGAAACAGCAGACAAAATGCGGTTAATCTGATGAGTCATGACCAGTGCGGGCAGATGCATCATCACTGAAGCTCTCATCCCTGTGCCAACATTCGTCGGACAACTGGTCAGAAAGCCTCTACGATCATCAAATGCATAATCGACATGCGCCTCAAATGCATCATCAATAACCGTAGCACGTTCCCAAGCTTCTCTAACCTGACATCCCGGATATAAGCACTGGATACGCAGATGATCCTCTTCGTTTATCATAACACTAACCGATTCATCATCGCTAATCAAAACAGCACCGTTACGAGATTCGTTCGCCAAATTAGGGCTAATCAAATGCTTCTCAACTAGCACCTGCTTGTCGATCTCATCCAACTCGGATATTTTCAGGGTATGAAAGGTACCAAAGCGTCCTAAATCATCATACTGAAGGATATCCGTCAAGCGTTGAAGTGCTTCTTCCGACTGCTGGTTGGTAGCAAGCATGGGAAAAGGCAGATGCTGCAAGTTACGCGCAATTCTCACCCGGCTACTAATGACAATCTCTGAATCCGCAGCATCACCACGCATCCAATCACTTAGCGGCTTTTCCGTAAACCGGATATTAGGCATTACGCATCCCCTCCTACTCTTCACAAACTTTACTCTTCAGTCATTTCTTTTTCAAGCTCTCTGATTTGATCCCTAAGCTCAGCGGCTGATTCGAATTCTTCCTGTACAATATGTTGCTGCATCTCTTTTTTCAGATCGTCAATTTGCCGTTTAACCTTCAATCGACCTCCGGTGCGAACCGGAACCTTGCCCACATGGCTCGTACTGCCATGCACACGCTTGAACAAAGGGTCTAGACGGCTGTCAAAATATTGATAGCACGACGGGCACCCAAAGCGCCCCAGCTTACTGAACTGTGCATAGGTCATGCCACACTCCTTGCATTGCAGGTTCTGCTGACCGCTATGGCCTGGCGACTGGCTCTTCGTACTGGATTCGAAATCCAGCATACCCGACAATAGGCTATGAATTGAAAAGCCATTAGGTGTACCAGGGATCATCTCCCCTTTTTCCTTTGCACACGTCTCACAAATATGAAACTCTGTCTTTTCGCCATTCACAATTTTGGTGAAATGCAAAGTTGCCGGCCGTTTATTACATTCTTGGCACAGCATAAAAGCACCTCCTTCAGCGTCAGGATTTTTATAAATCCCTACATCCAAATCTTGAATCACACGCTATCTGGCCACCAGCAACGAAATCAGCATAGCCTTGAGCAGCCTTGCCCGTAGCTGGTCACGATAGGGAAGTTTCAGCAATAATGTGTCCCTTGATAAAGCGGCCTTCATTAAACCAGCTTCCCTTTTGCTTAAAAAATGGGCTTCCTCCAACTGATAAATCAGCCCTTCCGCTGCCGATTGACTAATTTCCTCTCCAATGCTTTGATGGAGATGGGTATGGATCGCATGCTGTGCGGGCAGTTGAATTCGCTGAATGCGAATGTATCCTCCACCACCGCGCTTACTTTCCACCACATAGCCTTTTTCCAGCGTAAAACGGGTACTGATTACATAATTAATTTGCGACGGCACGCAGGAAAAGCGGTCAGCCAAATCATTGCGCTGAATTTCCACTAAACCTTTGGGACTTTCCAGCAATATGCTCTTCAAATATTGTTCAATAATATCGGAAACATTGCGCATTTCATCATCCTCCACTAACGGAAACGCAAATATTCAGTACATTTCACGCTCCACAGAGTCCGCCGTATATTGAACTTAACCAAACGGTAAAGTCACGAATCTAAGCCAGTAGCGGAGCTAATTCACCCTCCGTCCTCACTTAAAAACATCCCGTTTAGCTTCTAGTGTGACCTTTAATTGTAATAGATCATACACCTTTCCTCACGCCCATGAGATTACAGTGGATGTTCATCAACAAATCAGGTCTATCTTTTCATGCTGTGTTGGTGTCAATGTATTATATACGGCTAAAAACTCAGCGTATTCACACCACTCTAATGAAGCACTACAGGCTCCATTGACTTTGACTTTCTTTGACTATATTCACATTATAGCACAAAATATATTTTTGCCAAGGGGTCAATATCATTTTTCGCAATCTAATTATGTTTTATACAATATAAGAAAAACTCTTCCCTTTTCGGAAAGAGTTCTGAAAAATATCGTTAAAATCATCCACACCTTATAAAAGGTATTTAAGATATATTCCCTAAAAAATAAAGACTCAAGAGCATTTAAGAGCGTTACAATTAGAAAAAATCCAGCAAAAATGTTTGTGTTACCGGTATTACACGTTCTAATGCAGATACAGACTCGCTGCGCCCTGTAATACGACTCCACTTATACAGATCATCAGGCCGCTGATAGCCAAGCATCAGGGTGGTCAGCGATTGGATACTCACACTCAAGTCAGCTTCTATTGCGTCCTCGGAAGAACTGTTTGAATCCACTCTGTCCAAATGTCCTTGCCCTTCCGCGGTGACCGTCAATGTCCATATTCCTTCATTCCATGGAGCATAACGATCTGTCAGATATAAGGTCAAATGTGTTTCCTCTCCAATGGCCTCAAAAGGATATTTCTCCACAAAAGCAGCAGCATCTACAATACGGCCCATAAAATAAGGCACTGTTTCCTGCTGAATTTGTGGATCATCCAGTAGAAATGGCAGCTTATCATCGGCCGGAATGTAAATAAATTTACCCTGGGTTATCATCGAATCATGATTGGCAAAATACGTCCACAACGCCCGCCGTGCCGTTTCATTAATATATACCAGTTCGTCGCAATTTAATTGCTTATCTTCAATTTTGTATAAAGCATATCCCTGAGGATCGCCTGCTTCAGAATAGTACACTGCGGTCCGGTAGTTTTTATTTAATGTCCGCTCTTGCCACCATTCCTTGTTTCGTACCAGTGTACCATTATAGCGCGAAGCATAGGCTTGATACACTTGGTCCAGATCAGAAATATCCTTCACATCCCGTTTGACCATTCCTTCGGTTTTAAGCTTGGCAGGGAACTTATCGATCGGAATGATATACTTCTTGTATTCAATATACGTTTCCCATCCAAATTTACGATAGAAGGCAAAGGAGAAAGGGTGTAAAAAAGAAAGACTCTGCCCCACATCCTTCATCTCTTCAAGCGCATGCGTTAAAAGGCGTGAAACCAGACCCCCGCGCCGTTTTTCCGGCCACGTTGCCACACCAGCAATGCCCCCCATGTCAAAAATCTGACCTTGTATGTATACCTGTAGCGGTAACAAAGTCAGCTTTGCATTCAAGTCATTTCCATCGAATATCCCCCAAGTTTGTTCTGGTTTGAATTTCTTTTTGGATTTCTCCAGATCCTCCGGGGACATTGTAAACTGAAAAGCATATTGAGACAACTCAATAGTAGCTTCAAATTCCTCACGTTGTAATTGCCTGATTTCCATAAGTTCGTCACCTCGCTCGTATACTTGGACTTCCGCAAAAAGATCACACCTTTAGAGTGTCGCAAAGCCTTGGTTCTCTGTCAACCTTAGGAACAGATGGTTATAGTAAAAATGTATAAAAAAAGAACCACAATCTCAAGGAGATCATGGTCCTTCTTACTTTTGCTTGGCGACGTCCTACTCTCCCAGGACCCTGCGGTCCAAGTACCATCGGCGCTGGAGGGCTTAACGGTCGTGTTCGGGATGGGTACGTGTGGAACCCCTCCGCTATCGCCACCAAACATGAATTTGTAAAACAAATTCTTCCGTATGGGTATTCGGTTCATCACTAATCGTGTAAATGAATAGCCCTGCGCTTGCC